>JBCBLB010000041.1:0-24938 GCA_038520555.1 Myxococcota bacterium
GACGCAGCCGCCATCCAACGAATCGGAAAGCAGTGCGCCGACTCGCCACAACCCTTCATCTGAAACCCAAGGCGCGTCATGCGCCACAACCACTTCACTATTTCCTCAACCCGACTGTCTCAAAACCCTTGACACGTAGCGCGGGCCGATGGCCGTATTCTTACAGTCAGGCATGGGGGCCTGGGTGGTGACTTGATGATGGACGACGATGTGCTGATCAGCGCCAGCACGAACACCAAATTCCGCTTCAATCGCTGCGTCCGACCACACCTGTTCCGAGAGATGGTCGGTGACGAGTACGAAGTGGCTCTTCGAGCGGCGCGCGACCGCTACCGCCTCACGATTCACTGAGATCTCCGTATGCGCGAATCGAAACATGGCCTTCGTCGGTCGCTTCTGGCCCTTCGTCGGGCGGCCCGCGCGCATACGGCAACGCGACCTCCTCTTGGACGACCGACCATTCGACATACAGCCACTCTCCCTGGGGCGCATCCGCCATCGCGGCCTGCGCATCGGCATGACAGGCGTAGGTCGCCTTGGTGGCTTTGCGACACGCCCGCTCCAGCGCGCGCCGCTGTTTGTCGAGGCGCTTGGGAAGTTGGTTGTCAAAGGTCTGGGCTAACGTCGAGGAATAGACGATCACAAAGCGCATCGGATGCGGGGAACGCGCTCCGGTCTCGGGATCCTCAAGCGGCAACTGTCCCCGCATCGACAGCCCACGCCATTGCCGGAGCGGATCCGCTTTCCTTCCGCCTGGGCGCTCGCGAACAGGGGCAGAGGCGTATCCGGCAGGCGATCGAGCAGCTGGCCCCGCAGCGCGAGGGTGTCTGGCAACAAGCGGATGAAATGGAACCCACACGCCTGCATCTCACCGAGCGTTCTCGCGTCCACGAGCTTACAGTCCCCGATCAGGGTGACGGCGTCGGGGGTGGGCAGTCGCGGGGAGCGCGCGCTGAGGGCATCGCGATTGCCAGGATGAATCCGTCACAGCCGAAGTCGAAGAGGCGATCGAGGATGGCGGCGAGGCGGTCATCGCATCGGAGACGTGCTGGCTGTCCCGAAGCGGAAAGAGCTCATCGAGCAGTGCGATGAGACCGAGCCGATTGAGCTGAGGGCGGATCAACGGCAGGTGGCGGGGAGAGCGTGTCCAAGCTGTGGTGGGCGAGAAGCAAAGAACTCAGCATAAAGGCTCCGATTCCGAGACACAGGGACTGTAGTAGCATCGCAACACCATCATCGGCGTCAATAATCAACCTCGTGTTGCGTCAGACCTCCGAAACGTCAGAAACTCACACTGTGCGCAAAGAAATGCACCTGAAAGGTTTCGATCTCAATGAAAATATGAATCCTCTAAATCGACTTACTTCGAAAGTTTTCGACAAAATGTCATCTATGGTAATTTCTTTCTGACGTTCGCGCACGGTAGGGAGCCTTGTAGGAAGATAGAGCCATTCACTACCTTTGCACATCGGCCTTGCCGGTTTATTGTCGTGCATGAAAGGAACATATCTCAAATGCTACCGTTGAACAGTCGAATCCGACTCGATATCGGCGACTTCCATATACGCGAGCTGCTTCATACTGATCCCGCCTCAACAATCGTTCAGGTGGAAAATCTGGTATTGGGCCGGATCGAAGCGCTGAAGATCTTCCACGACCCCAACGAATATCCTCTGGAGGTCATCCAACAGGAAGCACGGGCGATCGGGGGCTTACAGCATCCAAGCAATCTCCGACTGCTTGGTGTCGGCGCGTTCGACGCCGGCAGCCGACCGCAGAGCTGCATGGTTTTGGAGCATGTGCAGGGAACTCCCCTCACGGACATGCTCCAGGCCGGCCGGTTGTCAACTTTGCAGGCCTGTCGGCTCATCGCTCAACTGTTGGAGGCGGTCTCCGAAGCGCACGACGCTGGTCTGGTGTATGGCAGTCTCAGCCCCAACCGGTTGACGGTTTCGGCCAACGGCCACTATCTCAAGATCGCGGATTATGGGCTCCGTCGCAGCCGACCCAAGCAAGCGCAGGCCGATGTCGCCCACCTGTTCAGCCATGAGCCGTTTTACCTTGCTCCGGAGCGCTTTTTTGGCCGCCCGCTGGCCCCGAAAGGGGATCTGTTCAGTATCGGCGTCCTCTTCTATGAAATGTTGAGCGGCCAGCGACCGTTCTCTGGTGAGGGCTTTGAGCTGCTCGGCCAATACCAGCACCAGGCCAGCCCGACGCCGCTCCACCAACACCTTCAGCTTCCCGAACCGCTCTATGCGATCGTCGAGCGCGCGTTGCAATTGGATCCCGATCGACGCTACGCGTCTACGTTGGCGATGTTGCGTGCCCTGCAAACACTCAGGATGAATGATCTCGTCGCTTACAGCGCGCGTCCCATCACAGAGCAGGCCACCCTTCACGATCCACCATCGTTTCCGCTGGCCCCGCCGACGCCGGATGGGATGCCGGAGATCTGGGTCCTCCAAGACGATCCTGCCTTTCGTCATGATAGAACGGTCAAGCTACTCTCTCGCCTGACGCGCCGGTATCGGATCAAGCATGTGGGGAACAAAGAGGGAGCGGCCTTGGCGAAGGCGATCTCTGCTCGCAAACAGCACCTGCCGTGGGTGGTCCTCTTTGGCGATCTTCACGTAATCATCAACAATCCACTGTTGGCGGTGTTGCGGGGGCGCAGTGAATTGTCTCGGGTGTTGGTTTCCACCCACCTCAACGCAGAGATGATGCACGCGACCATCAACGCATGTAGCCTTGACCAGCAGTTGTTGTGTACTGACGAGCCGCTGGAGATGGAACAGCGGATACGCGCCATGGTGGAGCGTACCCGAAGTATTCGCAACCGTCATCGTCAACGCTCGACCCCGTTCCAACAACCGGCGTTGACGGAAAGCTCGGTATCCCAACACAACCGCACTCATCATGGGGCTTGAATCGTGAACATGCCGAATCAATTGTCAACCTTGGATTGTCGGGGCCAACAGTGCCCGGCGCCGATCCTGGCCATCGCGCAGGCGGTTCGCTCTCACGGCACCGGACCGTTGGTCTTAGAGGTGCTCGCGGACGACGCGGACTTTCCGACCGACGTCGAGGCGTGGTGTCGGGCGACCGGGGCCAACGTGCTGGAGCACAACGAATTTGAGGGCGCGTTTCGGTTCGTTCTGGGCGTTAACGGGGTGACGCAGTTGCCCTCCGCAGCGCCGGCGCCGACCGTCGCACCGACCGTCGCACCGACCGGCGCGCCGACCACAGCGTTGGATCTGTGTGGGCTGTCCAGCAACGCGGCCCTTCTGCAGTTGTCGATCGCGGTGAGCCGCGCAGACGCCACCTTGCAGGTCCGCAGTGACGCGCCCGGTTTCGCGTCGAGCGTCTATGGCTGGGCAGCGACCGTGGGCGCCGAGATTCAGGATTTGCGTGTTGAAGCGGGCGTGAGCACCCTCAGCGTTCAGCTCACCCCGTCGGTTGCCTCAGAGCTCGATTGGGGGGACACGCCCACCGATCCGGGTATCGCTTCCCAACAGCGGAGCGTTTCCTCCGACGACGCCCAGCTTCCGGCCGTGGTCCAGTCGGCGGCTCTGGAGCCGGTCACCAGCAATCGGGCCACGCTGCTCGTCCTGCACAACGACTTCGAGAAGTTGATGGCCGCGATGATGGTGGCCAACGCCGCAGCCGCGCAGGGGATGGACGTGCAGATGTACTTCTCCTTCTGGGGCGTCCACCTTCTTCGCGCCGATCGGCCGGACCGGGGTGGGGAACGCCCGGGATGGATCCAGCGCATGATGGCCTGGATGACGCCCGCAGGCCCTCAGCGGCAGCCGCTGGGCAAAATGCACTTCGGCGGTGTGGGTCTGGGGCTGATGAATCGGCTGATGCGCAACAACAACATTCTCGGCCTCGAACAGCTGATGGACGCGGCCGAAGAGCAGGGCGTCACGTTCGTCGCCTGTACGATGAGCATGGGGTTGATGGGCGTCCGTAAGCGCGACCTGACGTCCCGGGACAACCTCTCGTTCGGCGGTGTCACTGCGTTCGTCGAAGCGGCGCGGGACTCCAGGATGTCGATGGTATTCTGATCATGTCCCGAGCTTCGGTTCATGAGAGGAACCCCGTGCGCGCCTGGCCCATCACGCCCCTCGTCCTGGCCTCCTCCCGCGAGATCGCGATTGTCGACATCCGCGGTGCAGAAGAGCGCCAACTGATGGGATTCATCCCCGGCGCGTTGCCCATCTCTCCGCAGACCCTTCAAACCCAACCCCAGCAATCGCTCGCCATCCTTCCTCCCCAGACCCCGGTGGCGATCAGCTGCCTGCGCGGGCACCGCAGCGCGCCGATCGCCGAATGGTTGGCCGCGCAAGGAATTATGGAGCCGGTGTACACCCTGGAGGGGGGCGTGCTGGCCTGGCAAAGCGAGGGGCTTCCGCTGTGCAACGTCTCCTCAACCCAACCCGATCCCGTCACCGACATCTCCGGACTGATCCAATTGATCCGCTCCTGCTTTGTCGCAGAATCCGTAGAAGCCATGCTCTCCAACCCCGCCCAGGCTTCAACGAACGACGGCTTCAACCCCCGAAAAGAGGTTGAACGCATCCTGGCGGAGGCGCTGGAGCAGCACCCCGATCAAACGGTGGCGTTGTCTCATGTCATTGAGCGATTGGCGGTGATGGCGCGGCGACATGGTCATCCGCTGGAGCATATCGTCGCCAACGTAGATCGCCTCAACGCGACGATTCAGAACATCACCGCTCAGAACATCACCGCTCAGAACATCACCGACGCCGCGGAGCCATCACCGGACACGCGATGATCGCGATAAGTGGTGGAAGATAAGGGCGGAAGACGGAGCTCGTCTTCCGCCGTGAGTGGTCAGAGAACACCCGCAAAGTATGCCGTCCAGAAGAAGGCGCCGTAATCCAGCCAACCACTGAGGTAACGGAGATCGTACAGGTACGCGGCTTTGAGGAGCCAGAGGCTGGTGTTGGTGGTACTGAACTGACCGGTCACGCCATCGCCCGAGATGAAGTACTCGCCCCCCTCAGAGACCCAGAAGCGGTTGTCGCCGGCGCGGGTGTCGTCGAGGTAGTCGAAGGGGAAGCCGTTCTTAAGGATAGCAGTGGCGCCGTGAATGTCGCTGTGCTCGCTGCCGGTGTAGGGGTGACCGCCAGGGGCGCTGACGTCGGTGTCATCGATCGTGTTGGTCGTGCGAAGCACGCCCGCCAGCCGACCCGAGGCGCCGCCGTCAGTCAACTCAACGATGCCCACCCCCGGGCAGGAGCCCTGAGCGGAGTGGGTCACCGAGACCGGGATGGGGCCCCGGAACGCGACGACGAGGAACTTTCCGTCTGGAGTGGCCTCGACGAGGTCTGGCGCCGGATCGTTGGTCGGCAGATCTTCATCGTCGGTGACAGATGCTGCAGCGCAGGGGCCGGTGCCCTCACCCTGACCGTCCGCCGAAGTCAGATCATAGGTTGTGCGCTCGAGCGTGTCGGTGTCAAAGACCTCGACGACGTTCTGAATGCGGTCAACGTTGTGGACGTACTGCTCGTTGATGGTCTCGACCGCGCCGTGGGCGTCACGACGTGTGGTCGTCGCCGGAAGTTGGCCGGTCGTGTTGGCGGATGCGCCGACCGTTGAGCCCAGCGTAGACGTGTTGGTGTCCGTGTCACGGTACACGACCGTGGGCTCCGGCAGGTTTTCGCCGGGGTGATCATCGAACGCGGTGTCGTCGATAGCATACATCGTAAAGGTCGACTGCGTGGCCCCCGCAGCCGAAGCAGAGACGCCAGCGTTCAGCCAGATCTCTTCCTGGACGCGCGCGCCACCGCAACCAGCGCCGTTGACAACTTCGTTTCCATACTCGCCCACGATGGTCATGGGCGTGGCCGTGAGGTCTGCGATGATCAGCCCGCCGCCGCCCATCGTGATATAGACGTTGTCGTTCTCTGAAGTGATCGGGCAGATGATCAGGTTGTTGGGGCGCCCGCCTTCCGTACCGTCGCCGTTCTCTGCGTCACCACCAGCCGGATCGTCATTACACCCGTTCTCCTTGCAGAAACCTTCGGGCGTGGTGTCGGCGAACGCATCTGCGCTGTATTCACCCGCGACGCTGCCGATCAGCGGATTGCCTTGTTGGTTCAGACCGCTGAACGCCGTGGCCTCCTCGGTGATCACCATGTCCTTGCCCACACCCAGCGAAGCGCTTTTGTTAAACACAGCGTCGGTGATGTTCCCCCAACGATCCCGCGTGATGTCGATTCGTTCGAGCACCTTGCCGTGAAGGTTGGCGATCAGAATCGCCGAGCCGTCAAGACTCCACTCAGACATGTGCACGCTGCGCTTGTTGGAGGTGTTGGTCTCCGTCACCCGAAACAAAGCGATAGCTTCCTTGGCCTGGGTATCAATGATGCCGACATAGCCCCCACCAACCGCGAAGATGTTGACCGTCACGTAGCGATTTTGCGGATCCTCCAGCATGCCATGCAGGCGACCGAACTGCGGCAGATCGGCCAACGTCACGTCCGTCTCGCCATCCTCATCGATCTGCTTGAGCGTGCCCGGGAAGACATCGAGCAGGTCACACGGGCCGACGCTGTCAGCGTCTCCGTCACAGCTGAGCGGCGTCGCCGTTGAACCGCCATCAAGCTGGACTTTGACATCTTCCGAGTCATAAATCCAGAGAAAACTCCCCTCTACACCGCGTGCAGCCGCGCCAGAGACAGAGTTCGACTGATCCGATGCCCAGATCTCATAGGCAACGTCATCATCGTCGCTGTCGTCGTCATCTGCGTTTGCTTTGCTGAGGAAACCAGCGAGGAGGAGAGCGCTGATTCCGAACACAGAGAGCCCCAGTCCATACTTCGTGAACTTCATGGATAAACTCCATCTAAGCGTTTTTTTAGCGGGAAGCAGGCTCTGCAATCAGAGCCATTTCAATTATACGACACCCGAAAGCATCCGTGATCGGTTATGCGACAACCCTCATTCGCTTATCTCGTGTTGATGGAGGTTTTCGTATTGGAATGACCTCTGCGGTTGGTGAGGGTTTGGGGATGGCTTGAAGGGATCGCTCGGCGCGGTTTCGGTTGGGATCGGGGGCCGTCCGAAGCAGCCGCTGAATCAGACGCCGGCTTCGCATCGGCTCCAGCGCCAGCATTGCGGCGAGCAGCTCCTCGCTGACCCGGTCGACGATCCTGGTGAACCGACGCGGCGTAAGCAGTCCGCAGAGGCGGGGCGACGGGAAGCGTTGCGGGTGTGAAGGAGCGGGTGGAGGTCATGACATCGGGCGAGTAGCGCGATCGAAAATCTGCACAGCGTGCTCAGGCCCTACATCACCGTCCACAAGCGGGTCAGCCAGGGCTTCCTCGACCTCTTCCGGTTCTACTGGAACATGCGGATTCGTCGATGGGGTCGGCACAAGGGCACCAGTGCGTTGGAACTGCTGACGGGACAGACGCATGAGGACTGGTTGACCCTGCTCGGCTTTCCGCCCGCCTGAGCCAGATCGTCAGACCTCACAGCGAACCGCGGAACCGCGGCACGGATACCTACGCCTCATTCATGAGACTGTCCGTGCAGAGAGGCTGTGGTGACTGGTGCCTCGTATTGGATTGATGATGTTGATTATTGTGTTGAATTGCTTCGGCACGACACTCGGGGTGTGATCTGTTATCCTGGATGTGTCGAAACATCAGAGCAGAGTGGTGGTTGAACGAGTAAACTTTGGCCCGTTTCTTCTCAACCTGACCGATCGTTGCCTGCTGCGGGATGGGGTTGAATTGGAGGTTCAGCCGCTTGTGGTTGAGTTGTTGGCCTTTGCGATCCAGCATCCGGGCCGCCTGTTGACTCGGGAGCAGGTCTCTGAGGTACTCTGGCCGGGGGTTGTGGTCTCGGAGCAGTCGCTGAGCCAGGTGGTGTACAAGGTTCGGCAGGCGCTCGGTGAGCACCGGGGGTGGTGGCGAACCATCCCCCGCCGGGGCTACCGGTTCGAGGCGCCTCTGGCCGAGGTGCCACTGGAATCTCCCCAACTGCCGCTCTCACAGCCATCGACCAACCTGCCCGCCCGCCGAGATCGGTTTATCGGCCGTGAAGCCGAGCTTGAATCGGTGTGTCAGGTGATAGAAGAGGGAAGACGTCTCATCACGCTTACTGGGTTCGGTGGGGTAGGCAAGAGCCGGTTGGCGATGGAGTGTCTTCGGGAGCAGCCTGCAGCACGGTGGCCAGGCGGACGCTGGTTCTGCATGCTTGCTGATGTGCGCGACGCAGAGTCGCTTTGCACCGCGATCGCGCGGACGTTGTCCGTTCCCTTGATGGGCGATCCGATCGAACAACTTGGGCAGGTGTTCGCTGGGCGGGGGGCGGCGCTTGTCGTCCTCGACTGTTTCGAGCAGCTTGCTTCGTTTGCTGCAGAGACGGTCGGTCGTTGGCTGGATCAGGCGCCAGAGGTAGTCTTCGTGCTGACCAGCCGCACGTCGTCGAAGCTTCTGGGCGAGACACGCATCCCTATCGCCCCACTCCCCATCGACGATGCAACGGCGCTGCTCTGCGAGCGGGCTCGTCTGGTTGATGTTGACACGGAAGAGGTTCGTGAGATTGTCGAACAGTTTGATCGTCTCCCGTTGGCGATCGAGCTGATCGCACCGCAGGTCATCAACCTGACGTTCAATGGGCTTCTGCGTCGCCTGCGTCGAGGCTGGCGGTCTCCACCCGGTCGGCACCCAGAGCGCGCTGCCCGACATCAGACGCTCTGGGAGACCCTGAGATGGTCGTGGGAGCTGCTTCATCCCGATGAACAGCGCGCCCTCGCACAGTGTAGTGTATTCGAGGACGGCTTCACCTTTGAAGCCGCCGAGGCGATCCTGGATCTGGAATCGGAACGGAGTGTCGATGATGTTCTGGTTTCTCTCATCGAGCACAGCTTGATGTTCATCGTTGAGGGGCAGTGGACCGGAGAGCCCCGGATTCACATGTTCTCTACCACTCGCGAGTTTGCCACCAGACAACTTACCGTACCAGGACCTGTTGAGCAGCGTCATGGTGTGTTTTATGCTGAATACGAAGAGCAGGATGCTGCGCGCATCGCTCCGAGGACGCGTGTGGAAGAGTTGCGGAACCTCATCGTTGCCCACCAACGCGCCCTCAAACGGGGGGATACGAAGATCGCGGTCGATTGTGCGCTTGCAGCCGTGTGGGTATACAAAAGGAATGGGCCGTTTGGGGAGGGGGCTGCGCTCCTGAAGGCCGCCCTGGCTGAGCCAGACATCTCCCCAGAGGGGCGGTGCAGGCTGCATTTCGTGCTGAGTGAGTTGTATAATTATGTTGGGGATAGGCTCACAGCGTCAGAACACCTGGATGCAGCGGGAACACTCCTGGATCGACAGACCTCTCTGCCACCAGAGTTATTGCTACAGTGGGACCTTTACACCGGGATGATGAATTATAAAAAACGCGATTTCAAATCGTCTGTTGATGCTCTTAAAAGAGTTATTTCCCAAGCAAGCGACCTCGATGCAAGATATGAGATGAACAATGCCTTATTGTTGCTGGGGCATATTGCGCATCAGAGCGGGGAACTGGATAAAGCGGTAGAGATCTATCGCAGAGTGTCATGCAAGACAACTCTCAAACATATTCCTTCGATCTGGGCTAATGCTATGTGCTCACTTGGGTTGGTGTACAACGAGCAGTTTAACCCTCGTGCCCATCATGTGCTGCAGAAATCACTGGAGTTATACCGGCGTATTGGGGATCGGAATGGGTATGTATATGTTTTGTATGCCCTGATCGTACTTCATCAGGCTCAAGGGCGGATTGCAACCGCTCGCGCGCTTGTTGAGGAGGCACTGGCGGAATGTCGCCAGATAGGCGCACAGGACTCGAAGGCAACGCATCTTGCTCTTTTGGCTTCCCTGGCGAGAATTGACGGTGATTATGAGCAGGGCCGAGCTGCTCTTCGAGAATCCATCGCCATCAGTACACAACTCGATATACCATATCGATGCATGCGATGCTGGATCCAGTTTGGCCTCCTGGAGGCTTCTGCGAAGAATTTTGCTGCGGCGCATGAATACTTCTCGTTAGCCCTTGAGTATACATCAAGTGTTGAGCAGTCGGAAACCTATGTCTGGGATGTATATGTTTTTCGAAGCACAACCTTCCTTCGTCAAGGTATATGGTCAAAAGCTGAATCTGATCTTCGTTTTTGTGCAGAGCATGTATACAATTTGCCTGATCTGAAATCACTATGGAATAACACAATGGGTTTATTGTACGCTCACCGCGGTGAGCACCATAAGGCGAGCCAATGTTTTCAGGAATCTAAGGCTATCATCCCGGTTGGGGAGCCGATGTTGCAGACTCGCGCCTTCCTTGATCACACTGAAGCCGCAGTTCTGGCCAACGACCTGGAGACCGCCCAGAAGCAATGGGCGCAGGCGCAGGCGCTGATCTCGAAATTTGAGATGAAGCCACAGGCGGGGTTCGTGACACGGCTGAACGCGCTATCCGAACAGATTCGTTCTTTGAAGTCGTGAGAATCGTCTTTGAATAGAACGTTTCTCGTTGGTGATGGAAAGATAAGGTGCTGATAATCTGTTTTATTCGGGCTTCCTTCATAGTGGGTGTGTGGCCGCCACATGGACGCGGCACATTCCACACCGATGACCTGGGAGCAAAGCGAACATGCTTTTATCCATCCTCTTCTTCTCTTCGGCACAGGCCGCAGAGTTCGTTCTGGTGGCCGAGACGGACTCTGGCTGCCAGCTGTATCTGGACGGCACAGAACTCTATGCGGAAGGATGTAATGTTAATATCATCAGTGGAAGCGGAACCACAGATGATGATGGAACGCTGACGGGTCTGGGGAACCTCACCGTTGGCTACAACACGATGAGTTCAGATACCTCCGGTAGCCACAATATTATCGTCGGAGATCAGCAGGCATACTCCAGCTATGGTGGTCTTCTCGCGGGCACCCGGAACGCGGTGTCTGCGCCGTACGCTTCTGTCAGCGGTGGGTACATGAACGCCGCGCGGGGGTACGCTTCCGGAGTCAGCGGCGGACACAGCAACAAGGCGATCGGCGACTATGCCTCCGTCAGCGGCGGACTCGTCAATACAGCCATCGGCATCTATGCCGCGGCCAACGGTGGGCAGTTCAACAAAGCCACCGGTTACGCCGCTGTAGCCAGCGGTGGACAGTACAACACCGCGAATGGCTCCTATTCGACGGCGGCGGGTGGCCGATACAACACCGCCAGTGGGTACCTGTCTTCGATCGGTGGTGGCCGGAATAACCGCGCCGGCGGACACTATTCAGCCGTCAGTGGAGGATACACCAACACCGCGCGTGGAGATTCAGCCGCGATCAACGGCGGAAGCCACAACACGGCTGTGGTCCCTTTTTCCTCCATCAGCGGTGGCATCTTCAACTCGGCGCGCGGATCCTACTCGTCGATCAGTGGTGGGGAAAACAACACGACATTCGGTGACTATGCGACCATCGGTGGCGGGCGCGACAATGTCGCGAGCGGATATGGCGCCTCGGTCAGTGGTGGAACGGACAACACGGCCAGCGGGCGCGGCGCTGCGGTCAGCGGGGGCTTCGAAAACCAGGCCATCGGCGCGTTGGCTTCTGTCAGTGGCGGCACAGGAAACCAGGCGCGTGGGGATCTTTCTTCAGTCACCGGTGGCCAGATCAACGAAGCCAACGGCCTGTATACGTCCGTCCATGGGGGTTGGAATAACACCGCGCGCGGAACGCACGCTGCCGTCGGTGGTGGGTCAAACAACGCGGCTCTTGGGGATCTTTCGACTGTCACCGGCGGACGGAACAACGACGCCTTCTCGGACTATTCCTCGATAAATGGGGGATACTCTAACATGACCACCGGAGACTATGCGACAGCCAGTGGCGGCTACCTTCAACGGGGAGCCTTGTGGGGCGACCATGTCCCCTGAGCCCCGAGCGCGATACACCGTACTGGATGAACGCAACACGACTCACGACCGCGCTGAAGTCACTGGGTAACGCCACCATCGCTGCCCACTCGCAGCGGTTCTTCAAGACCGGACCCGGCGAATACGGCGAGGGAGACGTGTTCATCGGCGTCCGTATGCCTGCCCTGCGGAAGCTCTCGAAGAAGCACCGCAGCATGGCACGGTCCGAGGTGAAAAAGCTGCTTCGCTCTCCAATCCATGAGGTGCGGATGTGTGCGCTCCTCATCCTGGTCGAGCAGTTCAAGCGCAGTAACGAAGATGTCCAGGACGAGATCTACGCTTTGTATCTGGCCAACACGAAATTCGTGAATGGCTGGGATCTGGTCGACTGCTCTGCGCATCTCATTGTCGGGCCCTGCCTGTTCGACCGTTCGCGTGCTCCGCTGACTGCGTTGGCCCGATCGGATAGCCTGTGGGAACGGCGGATCGCGATCATCGCCACCCTGCACTTTATCCGTGTCCGACAATTCGATGATACCCTTACTCTGGCAAAGATCCTGCTGAAGGACCCTGAAGACCTTATCCATAAAGCCGTCGGCTGGATGCTACGAGAGGTCGGAAAGCGGGATCCACAGGTCGAGATCGACTTCCTCGAAGACCACTACAAACAGATGCCCCGCACCATGCTGCGATACGCCATCGAGAAATTCCCCGAAGACCTTCGACAGGATTTCCTCAAACGCCGGATCTGAACCGCCAGCCCTGACGTTCTGGATCGGGAGCGGGTAAACCCGCCCCTGGCGGTCGTTCTGGTATGGTGGGGCCCTGGCCCGCCCCCGTGGCCCGGAGGGGTTGCTCACGGGTATTCACGCGGATTACCATGTTTTTACCTGGTCGGAGGCAAGATGAGAGCAGACGTTCAGGAGTGGCTGAAGACCTGGATGAGAAAGGAGGATGGCGCCGTCTCTGCGACCGTCCACACGGTCCGCGCGGACGGGAATCTGTACCTCGACGCACACATCAACCTCACCCCAGAGCTTCAAGAAACTCTGGCTGTCGTCTCCCCGGGGGAGGGCATGATTGGGAAGGCGTTTGCCCAGAGGCGGATCTTGCAAACCCAGGACGTACCAGACGATATTCGAGTCGTTGATCTTCGTTTTCTCTTGGAAGATCCTGACATCGCAGAGTACGATCCGTGTGCAGCTGTCGCGATCCCTGTCCCGTTGAGAGGTCCTGTCCGCGCCGTTCTTGGGATGGCGTTTGACTATGGGGGGGACTATTTTGTTGAGCTGCCGGTGTTGGAATTTGAGCTCGTCTCTGTGCCACGTGGATTCGATTCTGCACCAGAGAAGACAGCGCGCCGACACGAAGGATAGGAAATTCGCTGAGAGGAACTTCAGGCGGCGTATTTGGTCAGTGGTGGTGGGCGGTGGGGTGGTCTTGTCGGGTTGCCCGGTTCCCTGCTCCTCTCCCCCTGGCGCAAGAGGGCGGTTTCCGGTATGATAGCTTCCTCCTTGGAGGCACACATGAGTACGCGCATTTTCTGCCTTCTCGCTCTACTGGTCGGCTGCGATCCCACCGACGACAAGGACACGGACACCGGGACAGCAGCGCCGATCGACGCGGACGGTGACGGCTTCACCGCGGACGAAGACTGCGACGACGCGAACGCGGCGGTCAACCCGGACGCGGCTGAGGTCTGCGACGGCCTTGACAACGACTGCGACACCGAGATCGATGGTCCCGACGCGACCGACGCCCAGGTGCAGTACCCGGACGTCGATCAGGACGGCTACGGCGACCCGGGCCTGCCCCTGTCCGACTGCGTGCTGCTCAGCGGGTACGTGGCCAACAACACGGACTGCGACGACACAGACGCCGGGGTCAGCCCTGGCAGCCCGGAGGTCTGCGACGGTGACGATGTCGACGAGGACTGCGACGGCCTGAGCGACGACGAAGACGACTCTGTCGACACCAGCACACAGCAGACCACCTACAGCGACGCAGACGGCGACGGCTACGGCGATGCCGACGCGGCCGTGCAGCGCTGCGACCTGTCGTCGGGCTACGTCCTCGACGCCACCGACTGTGACGACACCAACCCGGCAGCGCACGAGTTCTCGATGGTAACGGACACCGTGATCGCCTCTGAGACCGTCACCATCGCCTATAACAACGGCGTCGTCTTCAGAGACGACGTGGTCCGGGCGTACACATACGGCAAAACCGGCGGAAACGACGACTTAGTCGGCTGGTCGCTGTTCTCGCTGCCCACGATCGAAGGCGCGCTGGCCGAGATGATCTTGTACGTCAACGCCACCACCGTCACCAGCGCCCCCATGGTCCACACAGTGCGCTCAGCGGACGACGGCTGGACCCGCAACATCGTCGGCAGCAGCGACATCGCTCGTGACGAGGTGGTCTCAATCAACAAAAGCTCGATCACCTCAGGATGGAACAGCTTCCTCCTCGACCTGACCGGCTGGGACATCACCGAGGACATCGCCGATGGTGCGATCACTCTCGGCGTCGACAACTCCAACGAAAGCTACAGCTACGCGTATTTTAGTGGCGCAGACTCCATCGAAGCGCCCTACCTTGAGGTGACGTATGAGGTGTGCAACTGACATGGCTGAGAGGAAATTCAGGCGGCGTATTTGGCCAGTGGTGGTGGGTGGAGGGGCTGATCTCGATCCGTTTTGATGCGAGTGGGGCGCCCGACCGGCTCCCAGCACCCGATCCCAGGCCCCGTTCCGCCCGCCGCAGCGGTGCTGCGTCGCTCAGCTCACGTCGTCGTCTTGCTCTTTGCTCTGGGGCCTCGGCCAAGCACCCCGAGACGGACACGGTCACGTGCAGGTCATCGGCCAAGATGGGGCGGACCTGCGCGCCGGGACCTGGGCTACGTGGGCCCGCAGCGGCCACACTTCACACCGCGGCCGTCCCTGGTGCCGCTAGGCACGGACGCCGGGAGTTGAACCGAGCGCGCAGAACCGCGCCCAGGTCTCGGCGAAGCCTACAGGTCGCAGAATTCGCCTTCCAAGCCGTCGTCGGTGGAGAACGGGATGCACCCGTCGCAGCTCTTGGCGCCGTCGAAGGTGTAGGTCGTGACGTTCCCCCCCGTGAGGACGAGAGTGCCGGAGTCAGCAAACTCTCTCGGGCAGCTCCCGGTGCTGCTGATGCTGCCGCTGAGGCCGGCGTAGCCGAGCCCCACGACCTCTACCTGGCCCGAGACCGTCAGCTCCCCGGCCCCGCCCTCCAGCAGCATCGAGCCGACATCTCCGCTCAGCGCATACTCGCGGTAGTACAGCGGGAACGAGCCGGTTGAATCCGTGGTCGTGATCGTCAGCCCGGTCGCCTCGGTGCCGGACCACAGCCCCTCGTCCAAGTCGGGGCCGGTGGCGAGCAGGCGCATCTCACCGTCCAGCGCGATCCCATCCGTCTCGCTCTGCGCCGAGAGGTTGTCGTACATGAGGATCAGCTCGGCCTCTGTCTCCGAGCTCTCCTCAAACGCCATCGTCCGGCTCCCCGTCCAGACGTAGCCGTTGTTGTCGGTGCAGCCGTTCCCCTCAAGCGAGACCAGGATGTCGTCCTTCTCGACCTGCTCCGGGCACTTGTCTCCGCCCAGCGCCGCCTGCACCTCGATGGTGAAGTAGAACACCGACGGCCGCAGCAGCGCAAAGAACCCTGCGTCCGCCGTCCCCTGATCCACAACCTCATACGTCAGCGACGCGGTGTCGGTGTCGGTGTCGGTGTCTGCCTCTTCGCCGGTGTCGGTGTCCTTGTCACCGCAGGCGGTAAGGAGCAGGAGCGGGAGCAGGAGGGAGCGACGCATTGGGGGCCTCAGGTCGAAGGGACACCTCACGTGTAGGACGGCCCCGCCCCCCCCGTCCTTTACGGTCCGTTTACAACCGGTGGAATCCATAAAAATCAAGGATAAGCTTGATTTTTGCGGATTCGATGTAGTCGGCGCGTGAGTGCTGAGGGCAGATCCGCATCCAGTGGGACCGCGCCGACGACGTGCGCCACGGCTACTACCACGCCTGCTCGGTGCAGCGCTTGGAGGCCGGCTTCGACAGCGCCGGCCGGCTCACCGCCTGGCGACACCGGGTCAGCTCTCCGTCGATCGCAACGATCTACCTTCCGTTCCTCAAGCGCATGCTGGGCCTGGAGCTGGGTCAAGGGATCCTGGACCTCGCCCTGGATGTGCCCAACGTCAGCGCCGAGACGCTGCCCGCGCCGACCCGGCTCCGGATCGGCTGGTTGCGCTCGGTGTTCAACATCAACCACGGCTTCGCGATCCAGAGCTTCGTCGATGAGCTGGCCCGCAAGCAGGGGGTCTCGACGCCAGAGATGCTCAAGACCGTCCTCGGCCCGCCCCGGATTCTGACCCGGAAGGAGTCCGGCGGGCCGCTGCCTGGCTACGGCAGCGGCGGCCACGACATCGACGTCGGCCGCTGGCACGGGGTCATCGACGACGTGGTCGCGCAGTCCGGTTACCAGCAGGACCGCGACGGCGAGGCGGCGTTCGGCTTCGGCGCTCACGCCAGCTTCTCCAGCTACGTGGCGGCGGTCGTCCGGGTGGTCCGGGACCGTCGGGGGCGTCCGCAGGTCGACGAGGCCTGGATCAGCGTCGACGCCGGCCTGATCGCCAACCCCGACCGCTGCCGCGCGCAGATGGAGGGCGCGGTGATCTTCGGCGCCACCGTCGCCCTGCACGGCGAGATCACCTACCGCGGCGGCGCGGTCGAGCAGTCGAACTTCCACGACTACCCGATCCTGCGGATGAACGCGGACGGCCTACCCGAGCGACGAGTTCAACCGAGACGTCTCGCAGGACGGCTCGGTCCGCGCCGTGGCTCGCGTGGGGGTGCTGAGCGGCGGCCACCACACCCCCGCGGGCAGCCAGCTGCGGCTCAACTATGTGGCCTGGCTGCACGTCAACCCCGTCGAGCCCGAGGACTTCCGCGCCCACTTGGACGGCACCGTCGCGCTCCACGTCGCCGGCCCGCTGTCTGCACAGTTCAGCGTCAACGCGACCTACAACAGTGTTGTGGTCGTCGGGGTACAGACCTATGACACCCGCACCGTCTTCGGCCTGAGCCTTTCTCCTCCGCCCCAAAGATGATCCCCGGCGCCTAAGTGGGCTGCCGAACAGGATTTTCTGGGAGCAGCTATCCTGCGCGGATTTACTCGGCAGCGACGGCAATCTCGGTCGTTCTATCGGTTGAGATGGTTAATGGATTCAAGGGACCTCTACGTGCCAGGATGTAGTGAGACAGTCGCCGTGAGACGTTAGGGAAGAGCGGTTTGCGAGTCTCCAGTCCGGCAAGGCGGGTCGAAAGTATGCGTTGCCGTCGGATCGCCTTTCAGCCTGTTTCGTTCCGTTTAGAGGGTACTCTATGGGTACCGATGACGGGAAGCATCCCGCGGCCGCTGCTCAGCGAATCCGAAGCCGCCGGCGGGCGATGGGAGAATTTCAACACTCTGCTACACCATCGCGCGCACATGGAAACGCTCGGGAAAGCGGCGTCGGAGGCTGGCTTGTCGGGCATCGTGGAAGGCGGTTCTACGCACGGCGCCGTCTTCACCAAGGCTGTCTCGGAGCATGGTGTAGAGCGCGGCCCGCTGTGCTGGTGCCTCACCCAGTGCGGCTTCGAGCACCCACCCGGGGTCGAGGATCGGTCCGAGCGTCTCGGGGAGCTCTGCGACCTCGACCGGGGTGAAGGCGTAGGTGCGCACGCCCTCGTCGCCGGGTTGCCCATCGGAGTAGAGCGCGACGAGGGCGCCATCGACGGTGTCGAGGCGATGTACCCAAGCGTCCTGGTCGATGTCGGGGCGTCGTCCTTTCAGCCACAGGCGGATCTCCGCGATCGAGCGTGCGGGCAAAGGCTCGGTGCGAGGGTCCGAGCCTTTGGAGAGCGCCGCGAAGAAGGCCGGACCGACGACGACGGGTCCAGCGGGGCCTTCGGGATTGAAGCAGACCCCGTCGATGCTATCGGCTTCGGCCATGAAGCCGCACAGGCCGGCGCCGTCGTAGGTCACGGGTCCGAAGGGGCTGTCTGCGGCCCAGGCCTCGAAGCGGTCCATCGCAGAGAACACCAACAGGAGTCGGACGCCGTCAGCCTCCCAGATTGCCGTGCGCGGTGGGTCGTGCGACGCGTCCAGGCCCACGATCCACGGGCCCTCCAGGAGACGTCGCGCGCCCACGGCACCGGCGGGTCTCTCCAGGGCGCGCTCGGCATCGAGGCTCCGACGGAAGGCGCGGCAGGTCTCCAGATCCTCGGCGTCCATCACGAGCTGCGACTTGGTGCCGCCATCCCAGATGATTCCGTCTGCATCGAGGTCGAGCCAGTCAGGGCAGGGCTGGGTCGGGTTGGGGAAGCCGCTCTCCTGGACCGCGTCTTGGCTTGTGAACAGCACCGCGTGGCCGTCGGTGCGAAACGGCTGTCCCGCATCGTCGAGGGCGTGGAGTGCTCCCCGATGCGGGACCAGCGCGCGCAGCATGGGGCCCTTGCCCACACGCCCCTGGACGGCATCGAAGAGGGTGCGGGTCACGGCATTCAGGGCCTCGCTCATGTCACTCCTCGAAGGTCTCTCGGTACACCATCTGGATCATCTTGCCCACGTCGAACTCGCCTGTGTCGATGAGCTTCAAGGGTGTATTTTTCTCTCTTTCCGTCTCCGTTTTGGGTATCCCGCTCGCTCTGTGCCGTGCGCCGGGTTCCTCCGTCGGTTTGTGGCTCCCCGTTCTGGCCAGGCGTTGTCCGGAAATACTCTTCCATACACACTCCTCCCCCCCTCTAGCGCGAAGGGGTTGGTGGTCGGGTATCGGTGCCGCAGTGCGACGGCGGAGGCGGCGTCAAGCTCGTGCGTGGGCGGACGACGCACCCCTCGTCTGCCAGAACCTGGTCACGCCACCGGCCTGCCAGCAGCAGCCACCCTGATCAGTCGACGGGGAGGGTGGAGTTGCACCAGGTGAAGAACCGGCGGAGGCCCTGGCCCAGGGCTCATCCGCCCCGTCTCCGCCGTCCACCAGCAGCGTCGTCATCGTCGTGAGCATGCCATTCAGGTAGTCATCCCCGTCCCCCAGCTCAATCTCGACCTCCGAGTATTCACCGACGAAGACGTTCCACGTCCGACGTGTTGGCCTCAGCGATGCCCGAGAAGAGAAGCGCCAGAGAGAGGAGGCTGAGCTGTACATGCCCCACGCCGTGGGTGTTGAGGGAGTGCCAGCGTGGTTGCGGGCTCAGTGTCTTCGACAGGCCACTTCCTGAGGTCGCCAACGACGAGTCGTTTTTTTCATCACAACCGGGCGCGGGGGTCCAACACTTCTCTACCTACTGGGGGTATCTCCGTGATCGTTCTCGTCCTCGCTCTCGCCGCCTGCCATCCCTCGTACACCCCTCCGCCCTCCCACAGCAACAACGACACAGCCCACCACAACCCCGACAGCGGCGACAGCGGCGATGGGGAGGTGTCCTGTGGGGCGCTCGGCGATCCAGCCGCCGATTTTGACCCGACCGGTGTGTGGGATGCCGCGACGACAGAGGCGTTCCTGCGCGAGCTGCAAGCCTATGGCCCTCGGTGGACCGGGAGTCCAGCGCACCACGCCGCTCTTGACGCCATCGAGGCCCGCTTCATCGCGCTGGGTGCAGAGGTCGAGCGTGAGAGCTGGTCGTTCGACCGCGTCGCGGTCCAGGGCGCAGACGCAGCGGCCGAGGCGCGCATCACCGCGCTCACGGCCGGTGCGGACCCCGGTCCGCTGTGGAACGCCACCGACAGCGAGCGGGTGCGCCTGGAGCTTATCGACGACACCGGGGCCGTGCTCGAGGAGGTGCCGGTCGCTGAGATCATCAATTTCTCCGGGGGCACAGGCTCGGAGGGGGTGGAAGGTCCGCTGGTCGACATCATCGGCTCGACCAACCGAGGCGCATTGCACGTGCAATTCGTCGACGCAGCGGGGCTGCCCTTCTCTGCGCTGGAGCCGAGGCAGCTCGATGTCCTCGATCCGGACGACCTGCTCGACAGCAGCTACCGCACCTACAGCCCCATCAACGCCTCCGTCGAGATCTATCTGCGCGGCCCAGGTCTGGTCGGTGAGGGCGCGCTGGGCCACATCGCGGCCTATGAGGACGTGCCTGGCGAGCTGCTCCAGCACTCGATGATCCCCCACATCGATGCGACGGTGGATGCCATCCCTGGAGTGCTGGTGGGTCGGGAGGGGGCAGCGCAGCTGCGCGCCGCGTTGGATGCCGGCGCAGCTCGCGCGCGGCTGGTGGTACAGACCGCAGTGACCGAGACGGCCTCTCACACCCTCATCGCGACAGTCCCGGGCCTGGACGACAGCCACCCGGTCCTCGTCAACAACCACGCGGACGGACCGACCGCGCTGCAGCTCACCCACCCCGCCCAGATGCTCAGCCTCGCCAGCTACCTGCTGGCTCACCCGCTGGACTGCCGCCCCCGCACGACAAAATTCATCGTCACAACCCACTACTCCGGCTCGCTGTCCGCCGCGGACTACACCAGGCGCCACCGGGGCGACGTCCTCGCCCAGGCGGTGGCGGTGCTCAACGGCGAGGCGATGGGCGGTGACCGGTTCATCCTCCAAGACGGTGTCTTGGTCGCCCAGGGGGAGCCCGCGGCCAGCTGGAGCTACCTTAGCGCCGGCGGCAGCGATGAAATCGTCGACATCTGGCGCGCTGCCGCATCCGCCGAGGGCCTCGGCGGACACCTGCTGCTCGACGATGCCGGGGTCTACACCGAGGCCGCCGTCTTCCATGCGGAGGGCGTGCCAGTGCTCTCGCACATGTCCACGCCAGCGTTCAACCTCTCTGGTAGCGCGGACGCCATCGCGCGGATGGACCTCAGCCGCCTGGAGTCGATCTTCCGCGCTCACGCCCGTGCCCTGGCCGGGCTCCACCACCTGCCCGCAGACGCCGTCTCGATCGGCGCTCGTTAGCCGCCAGGGGGGCTCTTCATCATGGAGCGAATGTCTCGATGAGACCGCGATCGGTGTGCCCCAATCGACGGCCTCGTCTCCAGCATCGGTATTCACGATGTTGTTTATTGTTGGGCCTCTGCCCGGGCTGCGTCCCCTGCTCCAGCAGCAGCACCCGCGCGTGCCCGGCGAGGTGCCAGGCTACGCTGCAGCCGGCCCATGCCCGACAGCACATACTCGGCGATGAGGCGCTCGGGCACGAACCCGCCAATGACCTGGCGCCGTAAGAACGTGGATCGGGTCCGGATGGATCGCAGCCCGGAAGGAGTGGCGGTTGATCCAGACGAACGCTTCGCCGTCACGGTGAACATGCGGCGGACGTATCTGCCGGATGGGGGACTGGCAGCGCCTGGTGCCTACGGGGGAACGGATCACGGTGCCCGGGGTTCATGACCTGCACCTGCTCCCCTGATCGGGCTCGCTACGATTCGTCGGTGAGGTAACGGACGATCATATCGACCAGCTCGGCTTCCAGGGCGGGATCGTGGAGGCGGCTGGGCTCAAAGAGCAGCGCACCGCGGACGGTCATCTCGACGGACATGAACAGGACGAACGAGGCGGAGCCGAGGTCACGGAGGCGGACCCGGTGCCGGTTGAGGGCCAGCCATCCGGTGAGGAGCTGTTCGAAGTCCATGCGCAGCCGCTGGTAGTGATCGAGCCCGAGGTGAAGCATCTGCTCGGTGAGGGCGCGCTGGATGGGGGCGGTCTCGGCGTAGGCCCGGATCATGCCGTGGACGAAGGCCTGGACCATCGCGCGGATGTCGCCGTCGAGCCCGGTGGTGGTCATCGCCTGGACGAGCAGCGCCCGGCGACGCTCGGACTGCTCCCGGGCGACGGCGAAGACCAGCGCGTCCTTGCCCGGAAAGTACTGGTATAGCGAGCCCACCGATACACCCGCGACTTCGGCGATGCGGTTGGTGTTGGCGGCCTGGTACCCCTCTTCGGTCAGAACGCGAGCCGTGGCGTCGATCAGGGACTGAACCAGCGCCCGGGAGCGCGCCTGGCGAGGTTCTTTGCGCATCTCCAGCTCGACCTGATCGGGCATCGGCCACCTCTCCTGTGCAGAATTCTGGAACACGAGTTGAAATACGAGCTTTAGCTCATATTTTATATGAGCAAATACTCGCATTCTCTGGAGGTCTCCATGAGTGCTGCCCTTCGTCTGCCTACTGTGGGCTCTCTCCGTGATTTTGCCGCCATCCGCGCCCGGCCGCTGCGCTTCATTGTGGACACCTGGCGGGCCCACGGCGATCTGGTCTGGGTGCGCTTCGGGGGGCGTCGGGTGTTGCTGGCCAACCACCCCCGCCACGTTCAGCACGTCCTGGTCCGCGATGCCAACCGGTACAGCAAGGCTACCCGCGGTCAGGCGCTGCTGGTCCACATCCTCGGCCGCGGCCTGTTGACCAGCAGCGGCGACTTCTGGAAGCGCCAGCGGCGGATCGCACAGCCCGCCTTCCGCCGCGCAGTCATCGCCGGCTTCGCCGAGACGATGCGCACCGCCACGCTGGATCTGGTTGCAGATCTGCGGGCGAACCCGGGCCCCATCAACCTCAACGAAGTGATGAGCCGCCTGACCCTGCGCATCGCCGGAGAGACCCTGTTCAGCCAGGACATTTCAGCGCGGGGGGACACCGTGGGCGAGAACCTCAGCCACCTCGTCGAGGACTTCACGCGTTTGGGCACCCACCCCCTGCCCGGCTGGGAGCGGTTCCCCACGCCGAAAAATCTCGCCTTCAACCGGGCGCTTCAGGAGCTGGATCGGGTGGTCTTCGAGATCATCCGCCAGCGGCGGTCCGAGGCGCCGGTGGCCGATCTGCTGGGCCTGTTCATGGCCGCTGTGGACGATGACGATGGCTCGGGGATGACCGACCAGCAGCTGCGGGACGAGGTGCTGACCATGCTCCTGGCCGGGCACGAGACGACGGCCAGCGCGATGACCTGGACGTTGATGCTCCTCTCTCAGCATCCCGCCATCGCGCGCCGGTTGTACACAGAAGTCAGCGCGCTCCCGCCAGAGCGCGCCTGGGAAGCACCGTATGTGAAACAGGTTGTGGAAGAGTCGATGCGCTTGTACCCACCGGCGTGGATCATCAGTCGCCGCGCCGAGCAGGACACGGAGCTGGACGGGGCGCTGATTCCCACGGGCACGTCGGTGTACCTGACGACCTATGCGGCGCACCGTCACCCGGACTTCTGGGACAACCCCGAGGGGTTCGACCCGGATCGCTTCGCGCCTGATCGCCCGCGTCCGGCGCCTGGGGCGTACCTTCCGTTCGGCGGTGGCGGTCGGAAGTGCATCGGCAACCATTTTGCCATGATGGAAGCGCGGATCATCCTCAGCATCCTGGTCCGGCATTTTTCGGTGGCGTTGGGTGCGGGGCAGATCGTGAGGCCGCAGGCAAGCGTGACGCTGCGCCCGGCGGGCGGGCTGTGGGCAGAGATGCGCGTCAGGTAAGCGTCGAGCCGGGACGTTGCATTCTTCGGAAATGGTTGCACGAAGACTCTTTTTCGAGGGCCGATTTTTATCGACCAGATGTCAGAGAGGTGAGAGCGAGAGCCCCCTGCGGCCTGGGGTAGACTTCTGGCCTGCAGGAGAACAAATGCTCGCACTGCTTACTATATTGTTCAGTTGCAAAGAACCATATAACAACACTTCGCGCGCCATACCCAGCGACAGCGCGGGTGGGGATACGGCCCCTGTCGACAGCGGTGGTGGTGGTGGTGCAGATACAGCCATCCAGGACGAGGGGTGCCAGCCCGAACAGGCGCTGATCACGTCTGCCTGTGGCAGTTGCCATGGACAGACCGCGCTGGGTGGGTTGGATCTGCGCAGCCTGGACGCCCTGAGCGGCACCGAGAGCAAGCAGGTGCCGGGGATGCTCCTGCTCTCTCCTGGAGATCGTGACGCGAGCTACCTGTGGCACAAGCTGAAGGGCACCCACTCCGATGTGGGGGGATCGGGGCAACCCATGCCTCCGTCGGGGACGTTGCCGGACGAAGATCTCTCGCTGCTCGGTGACTGGATAAACGACGGCGCGAGCTGCGCCCCCCAACCCGAGGTCGAGACCGTCTACGATCCGAACGACCTGGATCAGGGTGAGCTGTTCACCTGTGATGGGGCCCCGAGCAGCTCCCAGGCACGCATCCGGCGCCTCGATGCTGAAGAGTGGCGAAGCACCATCGGTGCCAAGGCAGGCTCACCGGCCGCCTCGAACCCTCTCGGCGCCCCCAGCTCCGCGCGCTTCAGCACCTACCAGGCGGATGTGGGGATGGACCCCTCTACGCTGGGATTGTACCTCGACGTCGCGCACTACGCCGGGGGCAGCTGGACGGACGTTTACCCGGAGCCTGCCTACGCTCGACAGCACCAACCCCAGACCGACCGCGAGCTCCGTTGCATGTTCCGGGACGCCGCGCCGAGCGACGATTGCATCGAGACATACCTGCGCACCTTTCTGGAGGGCGGGGCGTATTTCCGTCCGCCAACCGACGCAGAGCTGGACCGACTCACGGTGTTCGCGAAAGATGCCCTCACAACAGAAGCCCGCGAGGGATGGGAGCGCCAGGAGACGCTGTCGCATATCACCACCGCGGCGTGGCTGAGCGTGGGTGCTCTGTTCGTCGCTGAGCTTGGAGAGGGGAGCCCGGACGGCGATGGCCGGGTGCGGCTGACGGATTGGGAGCACGCCCGACTCATCAGCAACCTGATCAGCGATCGGGCCGCCGGCAGCCAGGGCGTGTTCCGCTGGGGGCTCGGCCCATACGGCAGCTACACCGAGCCCGTCGAAGGGGCGATGCCGGATTTACAGGCGGCCGCAGCAGACGGATCGATCCGCGATCCGGCGGTCGCCCGTGCCTTGTTGCGCCAGTATGCCGCAGGGGTAGATCCCGAGCGGGCCGACACGTTCCTGGATTGGGGGGACAACCGCCGCAACCTCGCCCGCGCCGAGGAGTGGACCGCCAGCCGCATCGATCGAGTCTTCCAGGAATGGTTCGATGTCGAAGGTTTCCC
>JBCBLB010000961.1:0-2273 GCA_038520555.1 Myxococcota bacterium
CGGATGGCCTGCCCGAAGCTCCCCTCGCGCCGCCGTGAGCAACGCACGGCTGCGGAAGTGACCCACCAGGTTCAGGTCGTTGAGCAGCGCTGCACCGTCTTCACCAGCAGAACGCCCGGTCGCCGCAGTCCAGTCCTGCAACGCCGCATCCAGCTTCCGAACCTGCGCCCGCGCCGACTCCGGATCGTCTTCTGGAAGCGGCATCACCCCAAGGGCCGTGATGGTTGGCGTCCAGGGGCCATCGGATCTGGCGTCCGCTTCCGTCCAGTCGCCGCTGAACACCACCGCACCCAACCCCGAGGGGGCTGGGGTGTCCGCGACAGACTGCTGGTAGGCGGACCTCAAGGTGCCGTAGATCAGGGGATCGAACAGCTCGCGGGTGTGCTCCCCACCATCTTCTCGGACCATCGGGCCTGCGGGGCAGGCCATGGTAAGCGCGTCAAGATCGATCGCAGCGGCGCGCAGATCCCGGTGAGCGACCACACAGTCGGCCAGCGCCGAGCCCGACTCGACCGCAGCCAGCCCGCCGGACTGAAGCTGCTTCGCGACGGCTGCGATGTCCGGGTCGGTGTAGCTCTTGCCGCTCTCCAACCATGCCTTCGCTGCGGCTTCGTCGTTGGCGTCGAAGGCAGCAAGTGCGGCAATGACCGGGACGGCGCTGCCCTCGGGGATGCCCGCACGATCGGCCCAGGTCGTATAGGTCTGCTGCCAGCTGAGCTGCGCGAGGACGCTCAGCTCATTCTCCAGGTCGGACAGCTCATCGAGCGCACGACGACGGGGGGCGCCGGTCGTGTCGGCTGCAGACTTGAAATCCCCGCCATGAAGGGCGATCCACCCTTCCCGAGGGGACGACCCCAACAACTGCGCGAATCGGGCCGGGTCTTCGATGATCGTCGGCGCCCAGCCTGCGGACAGCGGCCCGTTCGTGGGGGCGTTCGGTTCTGACACCCCCGTACAGGCGGCCAGCCCCAGCGTCACGGCGATGGAACGTCGAGGGGTCATTCGCCCTCGTAGTTTGCGCCAGAGGAGTGGGTCCGATCCTGGAACTGCTCTGGATCGATGTCCGCCTCGCTCTGCTGGACCTTGACGATGTCTTCTACGAGGGTGATGGGCGCAAGGCTCATCGCGCCGTTGTGGTAGTCGACGTCCATCGCTTGAACATGGTAGCCGGTTCGGAACGCCTCAATCCGATACGCCTGACGCGGGGAGAGGTAGATGCGAGTGCCATCCGCTTTGCGGAGGTAGTTGATGACGAACCGCCCATCCGAGTCGGTCACCAGCTCGACATTGCCCGGCTCGATGCTCACCACGACCCGGTCGATGGGGTCTCCGTTTCGGTCGAGGATCTGACCGGTGATGGCCCGCTTCGCGGCGCATCCGCTGAGCGCGACGGCCGACACCAGCATCAAAAACCTGCTCATGCGCATGGCTCAGTACTCCAATCGTTGGCGGACATCATTGAGCTTGGTGAGCTCTTCGTCGGCACGTCGGGCCAGATCTGAACGGGACCGGCGGTTTACATGATCGCGGTACTTCTCCCAGTGCCGAATCGACTTATCGAGCAGGATCAGATCGTCGCCGGAGCCGTTGAACAACCCCTGGTACGCAGCGGCTTGGATCTCGAAAATTTCCGCCTTCTTGAGGAAGATGAGATCACTGGGAAGCCGCGCCCAGTGCCGCTCAGCCATCTGAGCGTGCTCAAGCGCGATCAGATACGCCCCATTGTTGGCGTGATACCGGGCGAGGTCGGCCTGGTAGATGGGGTTGTACTGGTTCTCGGGTTTCCGCATCAGCTGGTCAAGGTACCGCTTGGTTGCCGGAGCGTCGTTCTTCCGCTGCGCGTTCATCAGAAGCAGCGCCCGGGAGCGGGTGAATGAACCGTCGTTGAGCGGCACGGCCTCCAACGCCATCATCTCGCTTCGGCCCAGCTCGCCACGCTCGGCCATCCGAGAATACAGGTCCAGGTCTATGTCCACAGGTTCGACGGGGGTCGTGTCTGTGGCCAACGCCACGGGAGTGGGCTCCGTCTCCGGCGCACGCGTCTGCTGCCCGGCACGGGGAGGGGGGCGGCGGTTCGTCTGCTCCGACTCGATCTGACCTGCACGTCGCACCGGCCGCGGAGCAGGAGGCGTCGGCGTCGGAGCCGCCACCGCGGAAGGAGCGGAAGGAGAGTTGTCGGCGACCACCTCTGCTGGTGGCTCGACCGCCTCAGGTTCTTCCGGGGTGGTCTCGGTGGGCGGCTCAGCGGACGCTTCTGCGACAACAGGCGGTTC
>JBCBLB010000597.1:0-6062 GCA_038520555.1 Myxococcota bacterium
GTGTACACCGTGCTGTGTGCCATGTTCCAGTCGCCGTGGTTCATCTACCGGACTGAGATGGCCGACGAACTCGACGCAGGCCGGATCCCGCTCGATGGGTGGGATCTGGCGTCGAAGCTCTCGTTCGCGCTGCACCATACGATCCCCGATGAAGCGCTTCTGGCGGCTGCCCGGGATGGATCGCTGCTGACCGGGGACGGCTACGCTGCACAGCTCGACCGCCTGCTCCAGAGTCCGGCAGCCGACGCGGTCATCGATCATTTCCATGAGCAGCTTCTGCTGCTCGATACCTATGAGAACATCTACAAAGATCCGGATGCGCTGCCGGCGTGGTCGCCTTCGCTCAACGGGCTGATGCGGGAAGAGGCGCTGTTGTTCGGCCGCTCTGTGGTCCGAGATGGTGAGGGTGTTCGAGACTTCTACACCACACCGCGGACGTTTGTGAACCGGGATCTCGCGCCGCTGTATGGGCTGAGCGTCGACAGCGAGACGATGGTGCCGGTTGATCTGGACGCGGCTCAGCGGGCCGGCGTGCTGACCCTGTCGGGCTTCCTCACGGCCCAGTCGTATGCGAACGAGATCGACTCGATCCACCGGGGGGTGTTCGTCAGCATGCGGCTGTTGTGTTCGAGCCTCCCGCCGCCGCCGGATGATATTCCGCCGCTGCCGCTGATCGAAGACGGCCAGACCAACCGCGAGCGCGTCGACGCCCACACCGGCGATGGCACCTGCGGGGCGGGTTGCCACAGTGTGTTCATCAACCCGGTCGGGTTCGCTTTCGAGAACTTCGACCCCATCGGGCGTTGGCGAGACACCGACAACGGCCGGTCCGTCGACGCCAGCGGCACCTACAACTTCGTCGACGGCGCGGCGGCGTGGGACACGCCGGTCGAGTTCGCGTCGGTGTTGAGCGCGTCGACCGATGCGCACAGTTGTATGACCCGCAACTGGATGCGTTATCTGCACGGTCGCGAGGCCGCCGAGCAGGACGAGGCGCTGATCGAAGACATCGCCCAGCGCTCCCTGGCGCAGGACCTGGCCATTCAAGACGTCATCCGCGAGCTGCTGATGGCAGATGCGTTCCGCACCCGCTCTCCGGAGGTGACCCCGTGAAGCGCAAGACCTTCTCTCGTCGGATGTTCCTCACCGGTGTCGGTGGGGTCACGCTTTCGCTGCCATTTCTGGAGAGCCTCCAGCGACCCGCCCGGGCCGCCAACGACGGCGGGCCGCCACGCCATGCGTTCTTTTTGCGGTACGCCAACGGCGTTCAGCAGGCCGATCGTGGCGAACCCGAGCGATACTGGCCCCGGGAGACCGGCGCCTTGACCGCCGCCACCCTCTCCAGCCGCGATGCGGACCGGGCGACCAGCGAATATGCACCATATATTCAGAACATTGCGTTGGTAAAAGGCACGAAGTTCGCCTTCAAAAACAACGGCTGCGGTCACTCCGGGGGCGGAAACCAGTGCCTCACCGCGGCACGGGTCTCGGGCGATCTGTCTGGCAAGGACTCCCTCGCCATGGGAGAGTCCATCGATAACTGTATCGCCCGGGCGTTCCCCGACATCAACGGCGGCGAGCCGTTGACCCTCTACACCGGACCCCGCAGGGGCTACATCGAAGAGGTGCTCTCGTACCGCGGCCCCAAAGACCTGCGCTCGGCAGAGGACGACCCCTGGAACGCATATCAACGGCTGGTCGGGGTGACGGAGGGCGCCCTCGATCAATTCCTCGACAACCGCCGAAAGAGCGTCAACGACCTCGTCCGTGAGCAGATGCAGGAGCTGATGCGCCGCGACCTCTCGCGCACCGATCGAGACCGGCTCAACCAGCACTTTACCGCCATCCGAGAGTTCGAGACCGCCACCTGCCTGCTGGCCGAGGACGAAGAGCAGCAGATGGCCGCGCTCCGCGGTCAGGGGACCCTCAACGACAACCGCATCACGGTCGCGAAGCTCCATATGGACCTCGTCGCGATCGCCTTCGCCTGCGATATGGTCCGGGCCGCCACGCTCCAGGTCGGAGATGGAAACGACAACACCGAATACACCATTGATGGCGAGCGGTTGCCCCGGTTCCATCACATCTCTCATCGCATCCACTCCGATGGGGGCAGCGGTGCAGCCATCGAGGGCGCCGATGTCCTCCATCATCGCATCGACCGGATGCACGCCCAGCTGTTCAACCACTTCCTCTCACGCCTCGATGAGGCCGGCATCCTCGACCAGGGCATCGCAGTCTGCACCAACGATCTCGGCGCAGGCGTCAGCCACACCTACCGCAACATCCCCTGGGTGATCGCTGGCAGCGCAGATGGCTTCCTCAAGGGGGGCCAGTACATCGACCTGGGCGGCGACGTCACCCACAACAAGCTGCTGTCGACCCTTGCCACAGCCGTCGGCGTTCGCAAAGACAACGGCGACTGGGTCGATGACTTTGGGGACAGCAGCCTGGAGACCGGCCTCATCGAGGAGATCATCGCATAACCGGGGACGAGTGCGGGCTGTTCGTGGCCCTTCTGGCGACCTGCAGAAGTTCACCGTCGCGTTCAGTAGCCTCGCATCAGGAGGATGCGGGCGCTGGTCCGGAAGTTCTCTGGTGTCTGGATGTCGAAGCCCATCGCATCGGCGACGCGTGAGATGATCAGAAACGCTGCACAGATCTCGATGACTTCTGCGATGGCGGCTTCAGGGACGCCCGCGTCTCTGAGGGGGGCGAAGTGGTGGGCGGAGAGCCCGGCGGGCCGCTCGGCCATCTCGACGATGAGGCCAAGGGCCGCCCGGACCGGTGGAGAGACCGGCGCATCGGACCACGACGCCTGGACGGCCTGAACCAGGGCGTCCGCATCGGAACGGGGCATGCCTTCGCGCTGGAAGGCGAGCGACGCGACCGCGCCGTGGGTCTCCCGTCAAAACACGCAGAACAGTCGGGTGGCGGTGAAGCTGGCGAACAGCTCTCGCTCCGCGACGCGCCACTCCGAGGGCCCCCGCATCAGCCGCTGTAGCCAACGGCTAAACGGCTCGCCGAAGAGGTCCTTGCGATGAATCAACGCATAGGCCACATCAGGCATCTGGTATCGCCCCACCGCCCGGATCACGCCAAACCCCAGGCGGACCATCAGCGGGATGTCTTCGCGTACGCCGGCGAGTCTCATGGCGTATCCTCCGACCGCTGCGCCCGTCGGGCGTGTCCGAGTGCCGCCAGCCCAGCGCCGACGGCCGCGTTGACGGTGATCTCGAAGAGCGCACGGTCTGACAGCCCGGCGTCCCGCATCGCATCGAGGTCCGCGTCGTCGATCTGGTGCGCCCGATGGACGACGGCGTCGATATAGCCGTCATAGGTTGGATCGATCGCGGGGCGTGCGGTGGGATCGGTCAACGCCGTGGCGGCGGCGGCCTGGATGGCGCCGCGGATGGGAGGTGGAAGCTCTCCGGAGGCGGATTGCGCCGCCTCACGCAGGCGCTGTTCATCATCGCGTTTCGCCATCACCGCTCCTGTTCAAGGCAACATCACGGTATCGGATGTGCGTCACAACGCCGTCACCGCATCAGAGAAGAAGACCGTTGAACCCTTTGAATTGGGGATTTTGGATCTTTTCGTTGGAGAGATGATCTTTTCCTGAGCCGTTTTCTGGAGGGTTCCCGTTTGAGTAGGTGAAGGCGGGAAAAACCATCTGCCCCGGCTTCAAAACAAGCCCCTACAACAACCAACGCTTCGATTCGACGTGTATCGATATCGAGGCTCAGGGAGACACCATGTCCAAGATCAAGTCTGCTCTCGCTGCGCTCGTGTGCCTGTCTTCGTTCTCCACCGCGGCGATTGCAGCGCCTGCGACGGTTCAGATGACCAACCAGAGCCAGTACGTCATCATGGAGCTGTACCTCTCGCCGACCTCCAGCAACGAGTGGGGCCCGGACCAGCTGGGCCAGCACGTCATCGCTCCTGGCGACACCTTCGAGCTTTCCGGCATCGAGTGCACCATCTACGATGTCCGCCTGGTGGGTGCTGAGGCAGGTCAGCAGTGCACCGTCATGCAGGTCCCCCTGTGCGCCGGCCAGGAGCAGTGGGTCTTCACCAACGCCAACCTGGAGAACTGCGCCCCCTGATTCGACACGATCCGAAGCCGATTCCCGGAGCCCGACAGGGCTCCGGGAATCGGTCAGTACAGCTCGACCACCGTACATCCCATCCCATCATAGTAGCTGGGATCATGTCCGCCGACAAAGCAGAGGCCATACGTGGCGTCCTCAACGTATATCGTGACATTGTTCTGGAAGCGGTCGTCTGGAAAGACCGTCTCTGCACCTTCGAGGAGATTGTCAAAGTCACCGTTATACAACAGCTCGACGCCGGTTCGTCCGGCGGGGTGACAGTAGAAGTACTCTCCAAACCCAAGGAAGCAGTCTTCGCCGGTCCAGCAGGTGTCTTCTTCGCATGCGGCGGTCTCGGTGAGTCCAACGTAGTACTGGGCTTCGGGTGGGCTGTCGTAGATGTCCAGGATGACGCTGTCCGGCCCCCAGCTCACCCGCAGCGTCGGAACGGGAGAGAATGTGTCCGGGTCTTCCAAGGGGACGCCGTCGGCTTCTATGACGGGCTCCCGATCGGGGATGCATTCATCGACCTGGCCGATGAACAGGCGCCACCAGCAGGATACATCGGGGCCGTCCGATGAGGATTCATCCCGACCACAGCCAGAGAAGACCAGCGAGAACAACAGCAACGTTCGCATGACGAACCTCCAATCTGGGGTTCAGTGTGCCCCATCTTCCGGCGCTTCGCAGGACTTTGTGTGCCCCACCCTTCATGGGGGTGTCGGTGCGGATGTTGGCTTCTTCAGTGGTGGGGATGAGGACTGACTTTGTTGGGCGAAGGCAACAATCCATCCAGGTCGAGGTGGGCTTCGATCACGTCTGCGGCGAGGTCGTACTGCCGGTCACGGAAGGCGTCGACGTCTTCGATCGCGTCTTCGAGTGGCGGCAGCGCCCGTCGTCCCCGCAGCGCATCGAGGATCGCCCGTCGCGCTTGAGCGGTGTCGAGCAGTCCGTGCAGATAGGTGCCCGCCACGTTGCCGGCGATCGCGCCGTCGTCCTGGTCGCCGAGGCGCAGCAGCGGCGCATGGCTCGGTGAGGTCTGCCCCTGGTGGATCTCATAGCCACGCACCGGGGTTCCTTCGGGCAACAGCCAGCCGGCGTGGCTGACGCCGTGGCGCTCGGTGATTGTCTTGTTGGGGGAGAAGACGGTCTTCACCGGGAGGAGCCCGAGGGCGGGCTCCTCGCCCACCGCGCCGCCGACGCCGCGCGGGTCGCGGATCGATCGGCCGAGGATCTGGTATCCGCCGCAGAGGCCGAGGATCGGGATGGTGCGCTGGGCGGCAGCGATCACACCCTGGTCGAGTCCGGTCTGTTTCATCCACCGGAGGTCGGCGAGGGTGTCCTTCGCGCCGGGCAGCACGAGCAGGTCAGGGTTTCCGATGTCTTCGTTCCGAGAGGCGTAGCGGACCGAGACGTCGGGCAGCGTCCCGAGCGTCGAGAGGTCGGTGAAGTTGCTGACGGTGGGCAGGCGGATCACGCAGACGTCGAGGACGCCGCCGGTGTTGCCATGCAGATCCTGGGAGTCTTCTTCGTCGATGGCGATGTCTGCGCGGTAGGGGAGCACACCGCGGACCCGAACGCCGGAGAGGTCGGTGAACATCTGGGGACCGGGCGCGAGCAGCCGCGGATCGCCGCGGAATCGGTTGATGATGACGCCGTCGAACAGGGCACGTTCTTCGGGGGGCAGCAGGGCGAGGGTCCCGAACAGGCTGGCGAATACCCCGCCGCGTTCGATGTCCCCAACCAGCAGCGCGTTGCCGGGGCGGCCAGCGGCACGCGCCCGGCCGATCGCATGGGCGGCCATCGACATGTTGACGATGTCCCGCGACTTGAGGTTGATCTCTGCTGGGGAGCCCGCGCCTTCGAGGACGACGATGTCCGCCGTATCAGCCAGACGATCGTAGGCGGCGTGGACGGTTCGGGCCCACTCCGGCAGCCGCTCGCGGTAGCGGATGGCCTGCATATGCCCCA
>JBCBLB010000590.1:0-6258 GCA_038520555.1 Myxococcota bacterium
CGCTGAGGATAAAGAACAGCTCGACGCCGTACCGACCGGGGTTGTGGAGGTGATCGGGGAACCCCTTGAACGGGTGCAGATCCAACGTCCGCTGGAAGTGAGAGGTGTAGTGGAACAGCACCACGGCCATCGCCGCGATCCCCCGGAGGGCATCCAGCTCAAGCAGCCGTGGTCTCGTGGTGGGTGTTGACAAACTCGCTCCTGAACGCTCCGTGTCGTCAGCACAGAGGCCCTCACTCCATCGGCGCAGGGCATCCGCTCTTCAGACAATCAACGCACGGGCTGATCTGGATCGAAGTTTCTCAGCTGCTGTGGTTCAGGTGACGGCGCCCGAGGGGGCTGGGCAGCGGTCGCGTGGGCGTCGTCCTGCTGGCCGAGCATCGCCTGAAACCCGAAGGTGCCTGACTTTTGTGCGATAAAACACAGATCTGTCGTATCCATACATGGGCTGCGGCAGCGGAGCGGGTTGGGGGACGGGCGGCGGCCGACCCGACACCGCAGCCTGTTCAGGCTGCTATGGTGAAGCCGATATGAGACGCGGTCTCCGCGCATCTCAGACGGTAAGGGCCTGTCGGGGGTTGAATGCGTTCGATGCTGTTGGCGCTGGGGCTCAGCCTGACGCCGCTTGGGGGTGAAGTCTCGCTACAGGACGGCGTCATCGGGGGGGCCGCGACCGCCGATCTGGCCGATCTTGAGGTTCAGGTCGGCGACAGCCGGTTCGTTGCTCGGCTGGGGCGGATGGCGGTCGGCGCCTTCGCTCTCCAGATGGCAGATGTGGAGGTTGATTGGCTTCTTCAGCCACGGCTGTCGCAGGGGGACGATGGCCTGCTCCTCGGCGGCGGGGTGGGGGTCCGATACGCGGGCAACGCGGCGACCTGGTCGCTTGGTCCGCGGTTTCTGGGGCGGGCGGGCTGGTCGCTCCAGGGCGATCGACGGGTGCGCACTGACCTCTTCGCAGAGGGGGTGATCGGCGCGGACCTGGGCCCGCAGATCGCTGCGGGGGAGATCGGGCTCCGACTCGGCGTGGCCTGGACCTGGGGGATCCGATGACGCGTCTGTGGGCTGCGGTGGCGTTGCTCACCGCGTGCGCGCGGGAGGAGCCGCCGCTGGTCTCTGCGCTCCGGGACGCGGGCCCGGTCACCGTCGCGCATCGCGGGGGGATGGACCTGGCGCCCGAGTCTACGGTTGAGGCCTTTCAACGGGCCTGGGACGCCGGCGCGCATGCGCTGGAGCTGGACGTTCGCTACTCCGCCGACGGGGTGCCTTATGTGTTTCATGATGACACGCTCGATCGGACCACAGAGGGCGAAGGCTCGGTCTTCGGGCTCACCTGGGACACGCTGTCTGCCCTCGACGCCGGGTATGACTGGACTCGCGACGGGGGCGAGACCTACCCCTTCCGTGGGCAGGGCCTGACGGTGCCCGCTCTGGAAGAAGTCTTCGCCGGTGTCCCCGATGGGATCTTCAACCTCGACATCAAGTCTCGCGAGCCGGATTCTGTGGATGCCGTGGTCGCGCTGATTCAAGACCATGGCCTCGAAGAACGGGTCTGTGTCGGCTCGTTTGACGACGCCATCGGTTTATCGTTCCAGGAGCAGCTTCCCGGATCCTGTACCTATTATTCGGAGGGGTTCGCCCGTTGGCACCTGCTCGGGGACCTGATTCCGCTGGAGTCTGCGCCAGCGCCACGGTTTGATCTGCTTGAAGTGCCGGTCATGAGCAGCGGGATCCGGATCGTCACCGAGCGCTTCGTCGAACGGGCGCACGCCCGCGACCAGCTGGTCTGGGTGTGGACCGTCAATGATCCCGATGAGATGGATGAGCTGCTGTCGATCGGCGTCGACGGGTTTATCACCGATGAGGTGGTCCTCAGCGTCGCGAAGACCGGCGCCCGCTGAGTCAGAGTCGCTGAGTCAGAGTCGCTGAGTCAGAGATCGACCTGACAGTGCCCTTCGCCGTCGACGTGGCCGAGGGTCCGGGTCAGGAAGGTGACGAACGCGCCGAGGTCGGTGACTTCACTGTACTGTCCGACGCGGTAGCCCAACCCGGCCGTAGACACGGCAGACAGCTCATCGAGGGTGACGTCTCCGTCTCCATCGGCGTCAGCGTCTATGATGGGCTGCCCGCGAAGCTCAGCGTCCTCGGCCTCCAGCGCTTCATAGAAGAAGTGATCGCCGTGGATGGTCAGCTCGGTCTCTGCCTGCCCGTTTGTGGGGACCGTCAGCCCTTCTGGGGCGCAGCGATAGGTCGTGGCGGTGTCGAAGGACCAGTCGAAGGTGACCGTCTGTGCCCCACAGGTCAGGGTGCCGACCGCGTGGATCGCATCATCGCCTGTCGGCGCGATGGTGAACTGCGCCGTGTCATAGAACGTCGCAGGCACCGTCACCGCGCCGAGCGCCTGCGGGCCGGGCGTGGTCATCTCGAAGCGCCCGGTCGGCGCTTCGCCTGCGGCGTTCCCGTCGCCATCCAACAGCGCCGCTTCGGTGATGTTGACCGAGAAGCGTTCAAAGCTCGCCGTACAGCCGTCGCTGAAGTCCGACGCGGGGATCTCATCTTCGATGTATTCCTCTCCCCAGGTGCTCACCGCCCAATCGCCCTCTTGGCATCCGGTGAAGAGGAGGATCAAGATCGGTTTCGCGCTCGACATTTCATGGCTCCATGATGAAGGAATAGGTGGGGGTGCTGACGGCGCCGAACAAGGCGGCGTTTCCAACAACACCGTCGTCATCCGCTTCGGTCAGCAGCCCGTCGCCGTCGTCGGGGGCGGCCCAGTCGATGAAGGACAGCGCATGCCCCAGGTCGATGGACAGGCTCACCTGCTGCGGCGGCGTATCTGCATCGACGGTGGTGATGAACGGGATGCCGGTGATCGACTGCTCAGGGAGGAGCGCGAAGCGGAAAGAACGGGTCGTATCGAGACCCTCGACCGTCGCGTACCCTTCGAGGAGGACCGCGCCGCCGTCAGGCAGCTCCAGGCGCGCGCTCTCATAGTCGCCCTCGTAAAAAGAGGCTTCCCCCAATCGCATCGGCTCGGAAAGCGCCAGCAGATCGATCGACCACTCGCCGAGCAGTTCCCCGTCGACGTCACCGGAGAAGTCATGGCCGGGGTGCGCGTGCCCGATGGAGAGGAGGGACGGGCGCCAGCGGCGCGCGACCTCGGGCGGCGACTCGAACCGCAGATCACCGATGACGAGCTCGGCGGCGGTCAGGCGGACCGATACCTGCGGGGTGGGGGTGACCGTTTCGTTGGATCCCGTCATGACGATCGGCACCGACAGCTGCGCCCGATCGGCGGCGCAGCCAGACAACAACAGCGAGAGGAGAACCATCATCAAAACCCTCGGGTTAACGACAGCCGCGCGACGCGCGCGGTGCCTGCGGTGATGTGCCGGACCGGGAGTTCGGAGCGCGGCGTGGACTGATCCCAGTGAGAGGAGAAGACGAACTCGCCATCTCGCCACTCACGGCCCAGCAGGTTGTCGACTTCGCACCGGACCCGCCATCGGGCCCAGTCGATCGCGGCGGTGAGATCGACCACCGTCGCAGGGTCACTGAAGAAGCCGCCGGGCAGCGGCCGGGGACCGAGCACCCACCCGCGCACCCCCGCGGTGAGCGTCGCGTCAGCGACCCGCCGGGGGAGCGGCATTCGCTCTGCGTAGGCGCCGGCGCTGACCAGCAGCCGCGGCGCGTAGGGGATCCGCTCGCCGGTGTTGGGGTAGCGGCCGTCGGACCAGGTCACGTCCAGCTGACCACGAACATGCGGGATGGGGTGGATCGTGACGCCGCCGTCGGCGCCGAGCCGGCGCGTCTCGCCGGTGGTCAGGTATCGCCCCGCCACATGATCGAAGACGATCTCATCACTCACCCGGGAAGCGAACCCGATCGCGCGCAAGGCGACCCATGTGTTGGGCGAAGCGGTCAGCCCGGCCTCTGCGGAGTCGACCAGCGCGATCGGAGCGCGTGGGCTGTTCGTCGCCCCCTGCAGGTTCGGTGAGCGATATCCGCGCCCCGCAGAGACGAACCCAGACACCGGGGACTGCTCGAAGAGCACCACGGAAAGTTTCGGCGCCAGCGCAGAAGCGCGCGACGAAGAAGACGGGCGTGTGATGACGAACTGCGCGCTGCGCAGGCCGGGCTCGACACGGAGCCATGGGGAAGCAACCACCGGCATCGTCGCCCAGATTGCCGCAGACGACTGGATCCCGCGCCGGGTGGTGCGGTCGTCCCCGGCGGTGGTCTCTGTCTGGTCAATCGCGTCCCCACGCAAATCGAGGCCAGCGCGAAGGGAGAAGAGGGAAGCCGGGCGCCACCCGATCTGTCCCCGCACACCGCCGGCGTTCGCGCCGTGGGTCTGGGTGGTGCGGTCGCCATTGTCGGCGTCGGTGTACCAGCCGGTGAAGTTCTGATCCAGGCGGAGATCGCGCCAGCCTGCCCAACCGAGCGTCTCCCACGACAGCTGCCCCTGCCCGCCAGAGAGCTGCGCAGAGGACAACAACCGTTGCGACCGGCCGCCGCCGGCGTCGGGGTATGCATCATAGAAGTCCACAACCCCTGCGCTCAGATCGTCCAGACGGAGCACGCCAGGGGATTCGAACCGACCATCATAGGCCAGCAGCCACGCCCGCGCGCGGAGGCCCGCGGGCCGCCCTTCTACACCAATGGCGCCGCGGAGCTGTCTCCAGGACCGGCTCATCCCCACCCCTTCGCCCAGGTCAACGTCTGCGACGGCGAAGGTCCCGCTGCGGCCCCTGGGGGGCCGCCATGAAACGGTCAGCTCGCCGCTGCGGTCGGTGCCTGCGCCCAGGCGAACCTGCCCCCCCCGACGGCTCAGCCCCAGCTGAAAGGACGCCCCGCCGGCCACCGCGAAGTCGCCAACGTCCGGCCGCCACGTGCCCGGCCGAAGCGCGACGCTGTGTACCAGCGATGGCGGGATCAGGTGGAGATCCAGGTAGCCGTGGGCGTGGATGTTCGAGACCTCATTGAGCGGAACCCCCTCCACGTCGACCGCAAGATCACCCCCATGAACCGCGTCGAAGCCACGCAAGAAGTACTGGACGGCCTTGCCGCGACCGCCGTGGACCGACAGGTGCAGACCGGGCATCGCCCGGAGCACATCTTCGACCGACCGCGCCGGCAATGCGTCGAGCGCATCCCGATCCAGCCGCCGGGCAGATGCCGAGCGGCGCGTTCGTGCAGCCTCAATGACGATCGCGGCGTCCTCATCATCATCACCGACGGACGACGCGAGCGCGACCGACAACATCCCGAACGACAACATCCCGAACGCAGCCAACATCACGGTTACACTGCGCCGGTGATGACCAACTCGCCGTGGAGAACACCCTTCATCCCCAGCACGTGCCCGGCATAGTGTTGCAGCGCCCCACGCTGCCCCCGCAGCGCAGACAGCTCCATACAGGTGTCCCGATTCAGGTGAACATGCATCGTCGACAAGACGATCTCATCATGATCGTGCGCAGAATCGATCAGGCGCTCTGCGAGGGCTCGCTGTCGATGATCGAACACCACCGTCAGGCTTCCCGTGACCTGCTCTTCCAGACCCACCGTCTGAACCAGGCGTGCCCGGATCATATCCCGCAGCGCCTCAGAGCGGTTGCTGTGACCGCTCATCGCGATGTGTGCGTCCAGTTGACCGAGAAGTTCAGCGTCGATCGTGATGGAGATCCGCTCGATGTCTGCCAAGATAATACTCCTGTACAAAGAGTATTACCATATCTGATCTGTCGGAGATAAACCGAAGATGACCACGCCCGGAGCCAAACACAGGCTCCGAGCGTGGCGTATGTGTACAGCGGGCAGAAGCCCACTTCAGGACGGGGTGCCACGAATGGCGTCGTTGAAGATGTTTGGTGGGACCGGGCTCACACCCCGGTGAGATCATCGTTGATGACGGCGGCGGACGCGGCCTTGTCCAGTGCGCCCTGTGCGAGGCCGGTGAGATCGTCGTTGATGACCGCGGCCGACGCCATCCTTCCTTTTGCCGTATACGTGAGTGAGTCTGGTGCTTTTCGTCCTCCGAATTCGATGACGATACCGGTGGATTCAGGTGACGGCGTTGCTCCTGTGTTGGATGAGATCGCGCCTGCCGACCGGCCGAACGCAACCGTGCGGGGAGATCCAGAAACGGATGAAGATAGAGAGTGGGAAGAGAAGTGACCGATCTTCACGTGTGCCTCTGGATCACTGGGGGAAAGCAGGTCTGAGGATTGGACCCTCAGAGCGTGGGGTGAAGAACGA
>JBCBLB010000659.1:0-5377 GCA_038520555.1 Myxococcota bacterium
CTACGAGGTCGGCGGCGGACAGCAACAGGCGCTCCACGTCGGGCTGCTCTCGGACGATGACCCGGAGACGATGACCGCGCCGCGGCTGATGAAGCATGTCCGACTGCTCCAGCAGCGGGCGCCGCTGCCCGCAGATCTGGCGGCGCCGGTGCAGCGGGCGCTCCAGACCTACGCCGACCGCTTCACCCGACCCACCGCCGCGCTGGTGCCCGTCGCCGCCGCCGCCTGCCTGGGGTGGTTCGCCGAGCGGGGACCGCTGCTCGCCCTCAGCGCAGACAAAGGCGTCACCCGACCCGAGCTCATCGACGACGGCGAGGCGCTGCCGGTCACGGTCCATGGCGGCAGCGTCTCGATGACCGTCGACTTCTGGATCCTCTCGCAGATGCTCGCAGAGAAGGGCGGCTGGTCCCGAAGCGGCGATCCCGGATCGCCGCTGTTCGTCCACCACCTCGACGTCATCGGCCTCGACCCGGCTGACCTGCCCGGCGCCATCATGACCTTCGATCAAGCCTTCCAGAGCGGGCAGGGGTACGCCCTGTACCGACTCAGCAAGACCATCGTCGAAGAGAAGATGCTCCCCTCCCCCGAGCGCCTGGCCACGCTGCTTCAGCTGACCCGCTGGGACCCCGATGTGCTGTGGACCTTCTCCGAAGCGTTCCAGAAGCACCTCTACGAAGGCAACATCACCGAACCATTGCAGGCCGAGCTGCAGCGGAGCATGCGCGCAGTCGGCGACCGGGTCTATACGGTCTCCCAGGATCGCAACGACGTCGACGCGATACTCGCAGAGCTGCTCGCCTCACTGTCCGACCCGGCGGGCGCTGAGGTCGCATGGACCCGCTCGATCAACCACCGGGGCGCCACGCCGCAGACCCTCCATGGCCGGGCGTATGCGCGCAGCATGGCTGGCCAGCCCGAGCAAGCCCTGGCCGACATTCAGTACGCCCTCACCCTGCCCATCTCCAACGCCCGCCGAGAGCAGCTCACCCAGTGGGCCGCGGCCCTACAGGCGTGGTCAATGATGACCAGGGAATAACCCACCATCCACCCCGATATGCGACTGTCGCCGAACAATCTGTGCGCCGGTGCGACGGGTATCCTCCCACCAGAAGTGACGGAACATCCATCGCATTGGACGTACAGCGCTTTCGCGTGATGTACGACATCACTGACCGTAAAGATGCGTCCATGTTGGGTTGGCTCTACCGAAGCGTGCTCGGCGACCCCAACCAGCTTCGGGTCGGCGACGTCCTCACCATTTTCACTCATGTTGCTTCGCAACAAACGCAGTTGCAACAAACGCAGTCGCAACAAACGCAGTCGCAACAAACGCAGTCGCAACAAATGCAGTCGCAACAAATGCAGCCTGGACGACTACATCAACGAAGACCAGCCCGACGTCGTCAATGCCTGTCGGGGTGTTCCAACAGGCTTGGTGATCGGGGGGCGCAGCTCGTTACATTGACGGTGTGACGACAAAGCATCCCATCGATCGGGTCTCGCTGGAGCGAGACTGCACCGTGACGTTCTACCGGGGCAGCGGCCCCGGTGGGCAGCATCGCAACAAGCGGGAGACCGCGGTGCGGCTGACCCACACCCCGACCGGCACCGTGGTCACCGCCTCAGAGCGGCGGTCGCAGTCGATGAACCGCGAGCTGGCCTTTGCCCGGATGGCCGCGGCCATCGCGGAGAAGCAGCGCCGCCGACGACGACGGGTGCCCACGAAGCCAGGCCGGGCGGTGCATCAGCGCCGGCTGGCGAACAAGCGGGCCCGCAGCGAGCGAAAGGCGTCTCGGTCCTGGACATACCGCAATGACGAATAAGCCCTGGCTGGTGCTGGACTGCTACATCGAAGACCCCGGCGCCGGCGCCGGCAACTTCATCCCGCACCTGGGCAACGACCGCGACATCACCGTGGTCACCGCCCCGGTCTCCGACATGCCCGACGACCCGGCAACCTTCCACGGCGTCCTGATGACCGGCTCTGCCGCCAGCGTCCTCGACCGACTGCCATGGGTGATCGCGATGACCGACTTCATCCGGGCGTCCGTGGCGCAGCGGGTGCCGGTCCTGGGCGTCTGCTTCGGCCACCAGGTCCTCGCCGAGGCGCTCACCGGAACCGACGCTGTCCGAAAGGCCCCCCTCCCCGAGCTGGGCTGGTTCGACATCGACGTCCTCCGACCCGATCCGATCCTGGCGGGGTTCCCGGCGCAGTTTCGGACCTTCCTCTCGCACTTTGACGAGGTCGAACCCACCGCCGCCGGGCCCAACCTGGAGATCCTCGCCCGCTCAGAACAATGCCCGGTCCAAGCGTTCCGACACCCCGACGCTCCCGCATGGGGCGTGCAGTTCCACTCCGAGATGGCCCTCGACGAGGCACAGCAGTTGGTGCGGAAGCGAATCGGAACCGTGTTGCCCGGCGACCCCGAAGTGGTGTTGCGAAAAGCCGTCGACTCCAGGCCGCTTATCCGAACCCTGATCGACAACTTCGTCCAGGCCACAACCGCTCACCATCAGGCGTAGCCCTGGGGGCTCCTCTCTTAAGCAGCATTCTTCATTGAAAATGATCTTTCTTCGTTGGCCTTGACGTCCTGGACAACGCGATCAATATCATTGGCATCGCGAATCTGACTGAGGGCGTCTTGAAGTCGCTTCATGGAGAGGCATCTGCGATCTTGATGGCGGAGGATCTGTCGTCCGAGGAAGGTCAGGGAGAGCACGCGCCGATCGGAGACGGTGTTGGACTGATAGTCCCGGTCGATGCCCAGGCTCTCTCCGACGAGACCGACAGTATGAGTGAGGATCGTCGTCAGCGCGCCAAGCCAGCGCAACGCCCGCAAATGCTCGATACGTTGGCTTCGCGACCCATCCAAGCCAATGCCGTCATCCCGGTTCTTGTCGTCCTTAAATGTCTCTTCCACCTGCATTCTCAAAGAATACACGCGAACAATCGCAGCGGCGGAGAACTCGGACGCGGGCAGAGAAGTGATCAGCAGCCACGGTTCTTCGGCCTGCTTTTTGTACTTCTTGGCCTTCGCTCCCTGATGCCGGTTTGGCGTTCGCTTTTGGGACGGCATCCGCGGGGTCTGAGAGTCAACGGTGACCAAACGGGCGGTCAGGGGGTTGGTCTTGGCGACCCGATATTCGCCCAGCTCCACCGCATTCGCCGTGGCCTGCGCCATCACCACCGTGCGCTGCACCCAGATATCTGCGGTGGCATCGATGGATTGAACGGTCACCCGCCCACACAACCGACCGACGAAGTCCCAGCCCAGACGCTGAACCTGGGCAAACCAGGGGTTTCGAAAGCCGGCATCCGCACAGATGATCGCCGCACAACTCTGCGGCACCACCCGGCGCTTCAGTGTGCTCAAAAACGCAGTCTCGACCGCCTCATTGGCGTAGTCGCCGATGGGATGGACCTCGACGTAGATCGGCAGGGCGCGGCCATCATGGACGACTGCAGCGACCAGGGCGTAGTGGTCTTTGTCGAAGCAGGTCCAGTCGACCAGGAGAACCGGCCGGGTATCATCAGCGATGAGCATCTTGGCGATGGACGCGAAGAGATCGGTGAAGAGATGGTGCAGGGTGGGGTTGGAGAGCAGCCGCCAGACCCGCTTGATCTTGTGCTTGACCTTCGCTTTTCCTGTCAAGTACCGCCCGATGCCCGACAGGCTCAGCCGCCGACCCGAACAGATCGCCTCAATCATCGGCCAGACCGTCTGTTTCAACCGTTTTGGAAGGCCGGACATGAAGTCGGAGAGATATCGAAATAGGGTTGTGGGAGCGCGCATGGTGGGGGTCCGGAGTGTTGTTGGAAATCACAACGTGACTCACACCAGCGTGCGCTTCCAATTTTCAACCCCTCTCGTGAGGAACCCCCAGGGTTACACCTACATCTCCCCAGTGAAGGTCCGCATCAGGTATGGGATGCTGCCTTCTTCGAACGCAGACAGGCCGTCTTCTCCGCCCCAGCTCTCGCTGTGATTGGCGTTTGCCGAGGCCGCCACGCTCAAGAACGCCCCCAGCTGCATCGGAGAGACCGCCTGAAGCCCGAGCGTCTCACAGGCCTTCGCCAGCCGCCCGTTCGCATCGAAGTCGTTGAATTCCGCGCCCAGGGCGGGCCAGTAGTTGATCGCGGTCTCTCCGTCGATCTCCAGCAGCATCATCTCGTGTCCGGCGCGAGTGTCCGGCGTCTCTCGTGCATACTGGACTCGCAGAAGGGCGTTCGAGGGTGCAGTCTGGAGCACTCGGCGGCATATCTCCGAGTGGTAGAGTACCTGATCGGGGCGAGTCGAACACACGACCGCGAATAACGCTTCGAGGTCTCGGTGCGGCTGGAGGAGATCTTCATGCCGCAGCTCGGGGAGGATGGCGATCGCGGCGTAGGCCCATCCCGCTGCGGAATTCCCGACCAGGCTGTTGTGTCGGGACACCGCGTAGCGAATCTGGATCCGTGGCGCGAGCGCCCGCAGCTCTCCGGCGCCGGCGATGCTGAACCGGGACATCCTGGCGTCTTCAGCCAACATCGTCGTGGAGGGCACCTGGCGGGTGCTGAGCAACCACTTCACCGCATGAGGCAGCGCCAGCTTCGCGCTCGTCAGGGCCACACAGGCATCGAGCGCGGCGAGATGGGACGCCTGAGCAGAGGGCGGCGATTTCGAGACCTCAGCCGAGAGTCGTTTGAGCAGAGCCAGCACGTCCATCGCGATCCCCTGTGGTTTATAGCCGCTCCCAGGCGACGGAGCCGTCGGGCCAGATGATCACCAGCGGCTTGTTCTTCTTTCGAGCGTAGCGGATCGCCGCCCAGGTCCCCGATCGCAGAATCTCAGACGGGGAGGGAGAGCACGCCACCATCAGCTCTGCATCATCGACGATATCCCGGTTGCGAAGCATCGGCTTTCGAGGCGGCAGAACCTCATCGGCGCCCTCCGACCATGCCCGCGTCGCGCTGGTCGAGGGACGAATCCGGATGGGCAGCGCCAACCCGCTGCCCACAATCCACGCATGGGCGTCCGCGTCTGCGCCGATGCAGTCACCATGAACAAAGCGTGTGGGTTGAAGACGCTGGAGGATCCGGGCAAACACGTCGAGTTGGAGCGGCGTCATCCCCGCGCGTGCGCCGGTGAAGCCGACAACCTTTCCTCCATGCTGGGTCGCAGGTCTCATGTCCGGTGTTTTATCCCATCCCCATACAGCAGCCCCGACCCACCATCGATATGCCTGACCTCAAACACAAAGACGGTCTCCACGAATGAAATCGCCAGCATGGAAAATAATCTGATACAATCATCAATATGATAAATATAATGAAGCGATTAACAGTCTGTATTGCGAGCGCCACCCTGTTGGTCTTCTCCTGTTCACAAACAACAAC
>JBCBLB010000545.1:0-6841 GCA_038520555.1 Myxococcota bacterium
ACGGCGCCTCGCGGGCCAGGAACGAAGGCATCAACACCCGACAGCTGCACGTGCAGCTGTCGGGTGTTGATGCCTTCGTTCCTGGCCCGCGAGGCGCCGTTTATCCGCGCCTCTGGCCGGATGGCACGTCAGTGAGCGCAGATGCAGCCGGTCGCTGGGTCGAAGCCCTCGACGCAGATGGGGTCCCCATCGCACGGCTGCCGGTCCAGCGCGGCGCCGTTCAGGGGCAGGTCCCGCCCCAGACGCAGTCATTGCGTGCGGTGGGAGTGGGGCGAACGCCCAGCGAGCCGGCACCGGTCAACGCGCTGGTGGTTGAGGCCAGCGATCGCGCGGATGTGATCACCCGCATCAGCGTGCCGGGCCAGGGCCCGATCAGCGCGACGTTGTTCTGGCAGGGCAGCGCATATCCACATGTTCCGTCGACGCCGTTGGAGGCGCTCCCGCCAGGGACAGGAGAGGCGATCCTGTACGCTGGCCCCGGCCATGAGCTGCTCCCCTTGGATCTGACGATCGAGGCGGGGCAGGAGCAGACGCTCACGGCGGCGATGCCCTGGGCGGTGACCCCCGCGCTGCTCGCCGATCTGGATGTCTTGATGACGCCGGATCGGACCGATCGGCGCGCGATGGCGACGGCGTTGGTGGAGACGGCGGCGCAGGGGGTTCGGTTCGCGGTGATGGTGGCTGACGATGAGATCGCGCTTGGGCGGCCGAGCCTGTCGGCGCCCTGGATCGTCGCCGAGGCTGGCTCCCGGTCTCGTGGCGCCGGGACACCTTCGGCATGGCCCTGGAGCCCCAACATCGAAAAGCCCGCACATGGCGCAGTGGATTGGGCCGGGCGCTCGGCAGACGATCTGCAAGCGGTGATGAGCGGTCGGGGGACGCGAATCACGGTGGTGACGCCCGACTGGGTGGCGTTGGCCGACGATCCGTTGACCTGGGTGCCGCGGCCGGACCTGCTTCGCGTCGCGGGGCTGGACGACCTGGATACGGCGGCTGCGCTGTATGACGCTCAGCAGGTGCTCCCGCTGGTCGGTCCCCTCACCTGGGTCGAGGACATCGACCTGAACGCGTTCTCCTCGGTGGACGTGGAGGCGATGATGCTGTCGGGGCGAACGACCGCGACGAACGGCCCTCGTCCGATCCTGCATCTGGGAGAGGCTGGCCCCGGCGCATTGGTGATGGATCTGCCAGATCCATTGGTGTTCGATGTTCGCGTCGAAGCGCCGACCTGGATTCCGTTGACGACGGCGGCCTTGATCGGTCCTGGCGGAGAGCTCCTCCAAACGTGGTCGCTCGAAGAGACTGGAGACGCGGTTCGGCTGGAGACCCAGGCGACGGTGTCGGGTTCACCGGGGTGGGTGATGTTGGCCTGCTGGGGTGAGTCGGACGCTCCGCCGTGGCTGCTCTCGCCGGCGTGGGCGATGACGACGCCCATCTGGCTGGGTGACTGATGCCCCCCTTCCCCGCCCGACCTGTGATGGCAAGCGGTCTGGAGAGCTGAAGCGCTCTCCAGAATGGTGTGGGTGTCCCCTTCGTTTGAGGGGCCAGCGAGCCCTGTCCACCCAACGTGTGGCCCTCGACCTATCCGTCCTGCGGCCCCCTCCAGAGTGATGAAGGGCGAAGCGCCTGCGAGACGTTCGCCCTTATGGGTTGAGGAGTGGATGAACGGCCCAGCGAATCCCCTCCCACCCAACGTGTGGCCCTCGTCCTACCCGTCCTGCGGCCATCGCCGAGGTTGAACATCGGGGATGAAGCGCCGAAAAGCGGGTCGCGCAAGGGGAGGGAGAGCGCGCAGAGGGACGACCGTAGGTCTCCCTCTCGCATTCCGCGGATCCGCGCAAAGCCATCCGTGGACGGACCGTCCGCTCCCCCGCTTGGAGAAGCGAGCCCTCGCCTTGGGCATCGTCCCTTCCCGACAGGTGGAGAATCAGCGGAATGATTCTCCCTCATTTCATAGGGAGTCCCCGGCATATTGGGCCGACAGCTTCTCCTGCAGATCCGCGTTGAGGCCGTCGATCAGCTCCTGCATGTCGCCTTCGACCACGCGGTCGAGCTTGTAGAGGGTCAGGTTGATGCGATGATCGGTGATTCGGTTCTGCGGGTAGTTGTAGGTCCGAATCCGCTCAGAGCGATCGCCGCTGCCGACCTGGGCCCGGCGGTCCGCGGCCCGTTCGGCGTGGGCGGCGGCTTCTTTCTGTTCCAGCAACCGGGCGGCGAGGATCTTCATGGCCCGCTGCTTGTTCTTGAGCTGAGACTTCTCGTCCTGGCAGCGGACGACGATGCCAGAGGGGATGTGGGTGATGCGGACGGCAGAGTCGGTGGTGTTGACGTGCTGGCCGCCCGCGCCGCTGGCCCGCATGACATCGATCTTGAGGTCGTTCTGGTCGATGTCCACCTCGACCAGATCTGCAACGGGGAGAACCGCGACCGTCGCCGCAGAGGTGTGGATCCGCCCCTGAGATTCGGTGAGGGGCACCCGCTGGACGCGATGGACGCCCGATTCATGCCGGAGGTAGCCGTACGCCGCGCCACCTGAGATCTGGGCGGTGATTTCTTTGTACCCCTCACCCGATTTGCCGCCACCGCCGCCGATGGTGATCCGGTTCCGATCGAGGACTTCAACCTTCAAGCCGTGATTTTCACAGAAGCGGGCGTACATCCGAAACAGGTCCGCAGCGAACAAGGCGGCTTCGTCCCCACCGGTGCCGGCGCGGATTTCAACGATGAGATCGCGCCCTTCGAACGGATCGGGGGGGATGAGGGCCTTGCGCAGATCAGCCTCAAGGGTGGGGATCACCTTCTCCAAACGGGAGATCTCTGCGAGGGCCATGTCGTGCATCTCATCGTCGGAGAGCATCTCGCGGGCTTCATCCAGCTCCTGGCGGTGCTGGTTGAGGTCTCGCCAGATGGTGACGATGGGTTCGAGGTTTGCACGCTCGACGGTGATGGCGCGGAGCTTGTTGGGGTCGGTGACGACGGCCGGATCCATCAAGGAACGGTCCAACTCTGCGAGCCGGGCTTCGCTTTGCTCCAAACTCTGAATACTCATGCCGGTCACTGTATCCGGCCGACTATTCTTCGTCGCCCCCGACCGTCTCCAGCGCCTGCGCCAGGCTTTCGCGCGGCTCGCGGCTGAGGGCCTTTCGTCGGGCGCGAAGCGCGAGCAGGCCGTCCTTGTCCAGATACAGCTCCTGCTGTCGCGCGAAGCTGTGCCCCAGGTGCAGCCCCGGCACCCCAGCAGGGATCTCATCGAGCCACGGCGCCGCCACCAGGTGCAACACGGCGTTCGACGCGTCATGCAGCTCATCGACCAGGTCCGCGTGGGTGGGATCGACCCCCCGCAGCGCGGTGGCGATGATGGTCAGGCTGCCGCCTTCTTCCAGCTGCCGGCCGGCGGCGAAGAACTGCCGGGTGCGGTAGACCGTCTGCGGATCGGGCGTCGAGCGGTTGTCGGTGGCATGCAGCGCCCGGGTCAGCCGGGTCAACGAGTCCACCAGCAACATCACATCGCGGCCCTGCTCAACCAGGCGTTTGCAGCGTTCGAGCGCCATCTCAGCCACCTGCATATGTCGCGAGGGCGGCTCGTCGAGGGTCGTGGAGATGACCTCAATCGATGACAGCTCGCGCTGCATGGCGGTGATCTCTTCCGGGCGCTCATCGATGAGGAGCATCAGGACGGTAAGCTTGGGCGAGGCGGCCTGCGCGATCCGGGCGAGCAGGTTGCTGCGGCCGGAGCGGGCGTCCGCGAGGACGAGCACCCGTTGGCCGAAGGCGAGCGGGACGTAGCCGTCGATCATGCGGCCGACGATCGTATCGCCGATCTGCAAAGCACGAAACGGCCGGACGGCCGTGAGATTGTCGTACAGGATCTTGTCGCGCTCGTCATCCGGAGAGCGCCCATTGACCCGCTCGATCTTGATCAACGCGAAATACCGCTCCCCATCCTTCGGCGAGCGCACCCGCCCGCGGATCTGATCGCCGGTGCGCAGGTTGAACCGCCGGATCTGAGACGGAGAGACATAAATATCGTCGCTTCCGGGCAGAAAGTTGGCGTCAGGGGAGCGCAGGAAGCCAAAACCATCGGGGAGGATCTCAAGAACACCGCTGCCCCGTGCGGAGCCGCCGTTGGGCTGCCGACGGATGATCTCGAAGACGAGGTCCTGTTTGCGGAGACTGGCCGCATTATCGAGCCCGAGCCGTCTGGCCGTCTCGACCAGGCGGGTGATCTTCTGGGCGCGGAGCGCGGAGAGGTCAACCGACATGTGTAGTACAAGGGAAAGGAGGGAAGGATTCGCGCACCACAGAGGAATACGCAAGGTAGGAGACCGCGATTATCAGCGTAGACCGTCACGGTGTCAACGAGGCAGCGCGGTTTTTTCGCACACACCGGCCCATGTGCCCGAATCCCCGCCATCCTCCAGGATCGGGGCGCGCCGATGTCATCAGCCGTTGATGACGCTCGAACCTGCTGGTACTCTCTCATGGAGAACCCACTCGCGCAACCCTGCGCGAGTCAGACTCCCTGTCTGACCGAAACCGGAGCCGCTGCGATGATCCTCAAACCCCTTCCCCTGCTGTTGTTGTTCGGCGCGTTCTTCGTCGCCTGCGACGATCCCGCAGACGATGACGACAACAACGACGATCTGCCGGGCCTCGACACAGACGCCAACCAGGATGACGAGTACGACGGCGAATCGCCCATCGTCAGCAACGTCGACGCCTGGTGCTATGTCGTCACACAGGGCGCATCCGCGTGGTACTGGAGCGTCACAGCCACCGCAGAGGATCCCCAGGGCACCGACACCCTGGTAAGCGGCAGTGGTTCAACAGTCACGGTGTACGCCGGCCCCAATGAAGTTTACACCCAGAATATGGCCTGTACTGACGATGGGGACTGCCTCACCAGTTGGCCCATGGATAGCTCCGGCATGCGCTGCGACGCGAGCACCGCCAGTGACTACGTCTTTGAAGTCGTCATCGCCGACGAAGACGACAACGTCTCTGAAGCCGCGACCAGCGCGGGCCGCCGGGGCACCGACGCCAGCGGTTGAGCGGTCAGCTCAAGAAGTATCGGGGCGGGACCCAGGACCACCCGGCCACCGTCCCTGACACCTGCTCTCCCATCAGCGATCGTCCCGCACCGATGATGTCCCCATCGGTGAGGATGGTCGCTTCCTCGATTTTGATGTTCTGCGAGATGCCTGGGACGTTCTTCTGCCCGAGCGCCCGGGTCGGCACACCGGGAAATTTCTCGACCACTGCGCCCTGGATCGCCCGAACATAACCAGCGAACGCCCGGTCTTCGGCCGCCACGATCAGCCGCCCGGTGCGACCGACCGAGCGATAGACCGCCTCCAGGTCGGGGGGCACCAGGGTCCGCAGGTCGATGATCTCTGCGTCGATGCCCTCCTGTTCGAGCGCATCGGCTGCCTTCAGCGCGGTCCAGACCGCTCGTCCCCAGGCGACGACGGTGATGTCGTTGCCCGCCCGCCGAATTGCCGCCTTGCTAAATGGCACCCGCAGGTTGGCATCGATCTTCGGGATGCCGCCCCGCATGACATAACGGCGCAGATCCTTGATCTCCTGGGGGTCGGTGGGTTCACCGGGGAACGCCGGCCCGAGGTACTGCCGATACATCCACTTCGGCTCCAAACACATGACCGGGCCACCGTACTCTGCAGCGGTCATCAGCAGGCCGTAGACATCCCACGAGGTCGAGGGCATCAGGATGACGAGCCCGGGGATGGCGCTGAGGTAGCCGTCGAGGCTCATCGAGTGGTAGACCGCGCCGCCGCCGAACGGATCCACGGGCGTCCGCATAATGACGGAGAAGCTGGAGTTTCCGTTGGTGGTCCAGTACAGATTGCCCATATGCACGAACCAATGAAAGGCGTTCAGCGCATAGTCACCGAACTGAATCTCAGGCATGACGGTGAGGTCTTTGTGCAGCCCAGCGCCACAGGCGGTGCCCATGATCAGCGGCTCGTTGAGGGGCGCATCGAGGATCTTGCTGGGGTGGCGGTCGAGCAGGCCGGCGGTGGCCTGCATGACGCCGCCGAGGTGGGCGATGTCCTGTCCCCAGGTCACCCCACCATGGCGCTGAATGATGTTGTCGATGGCCGCCCGGATGGCGCCGCCGTAGGTGATGTTGGTGGTCGCCTCAGAGAACGCGGGCTCATCAGACTGTGGGAACGGCGGGTAGATGTCATCGAAGATGGACTCGGGGGTCGGATCGGGCTCACCGCGAACCTGCTCGATGAGCGAGCGGATGATCTCGTTCTCCTGACCCATGATCCGTCCCAGATCATGGTGGGCGAAGAAGTCCTGGCCGGAGCCTTCGATCCGAGACAGGATGTCTTCCTCAGCGAAGATTCCGCGGCGGACGAGCTCCTGACCGAAGGCAAGCAGCGGATCATGCTGCTCCAGATCGAAGGCGAAATTCGCCGCAGAGCTGTGGGCGTTGAGGCGCGGCAGGCTGTGCACATACAGCAGAACCGGGGCCTGCTCGTCGCGGGCGTAGCGCGCAGCGGCATAAGTGGTCTTGAAGACATCCCAGAAGTCGTTGCCGTCGCAGCTGAAGTAGCGAATGTTGAAGCCAGCGGCGTACGCCTCAAAGTCTTTGATCCCGCGGCCGTCGCCGGGCGTCGTCGAGATGGCGACGTTGTTGTCGGTGACCATGAGGATGAAGGGGATCTGCCAGACGCTGGCGGCGTTCATGGCGTCGTGCATGTCGCCTTCGGCGGTGGTCCCATCGCCGACAATGCCGACGGTAACAGCGTCGTTAACGCCTTTGACATGGAAGCCTTTGGCATAGCCGGCGGCCTTGCCCAGCTGCATCCCG
>JBCBLB010000933.1:0-2828 GCA_038520555.1 Myxococcota bacterium
GAGGGCGACGGCGATGCCGAGGGCGACGATGGTGAGGAGGACGGTGGTGGCGTTGTAGCGGGCGCTCTGGCTGGCGGCGAGGCGCCGGAAGTTGCTCTGCTCGAGGTAGATCCAGCCGCCGAGGCTGAGCGCGCCGAGCGCGCCGCTGACCGCGGCGGCGGGGTTGATGTTCTCCAGGTCTCCGATGACGATGGCGTAGGCGATGAAGCCGAGGACCAGGATGGCACCGAGGACGCCGAGGATGAGGCTCACGATCGAGGACGAGGCGCCTTCGCGCGGATCGCGGGGCGGGGTGGGGGTCGGTTCATTCATCACTGCCACCGCATCGCTTCGACCCGCTGGTGGGTCGCGAAGACAAAGAATCCGATGAAGCTGAGATAATAGACGATGGCCCGGACGCGGAGGAGGCCGCGGGACAGCTCGTCGAGGTGATAGAGCACGGAGAGGTAGCTGAGGACGTCCCCAGCGGTGCCCTGGAGCAGGCTCCCCACGCCGCTGAGGAACCAGAGCATCAGCAGGGCGCCGAAGCTGACGACCAGGGCGACGAGCTGGCTGCTGGTGAAGGCGCTGGTCAGCATGCCGACGGCCAGAAACGAGCCGGCCAGCAGGAAGGTGCCCAGGTAGTTGGCCAGGACCACCATCGGGTCAGGCGAGGACAACCAGGTCAAGATGGCCATATAGTGAAGCGTTCCGAGCAGCATGACGCCCAGAAAGCCCAGAGCGCCCAGGTACTTGCCCAGCACGATCTCCAGGCTGGAGACGGGCGAGCTCAGAAGCAGCTCCATCGAGCGCTGCTTGACGTCCTCGGCGAACAGCCGCATCGACAGGGCGGGGCTCATCAGCAGAAGGATGACGGCAGTGGTGCCGAAGAATTCAGGCAGCACCTGCTCATTGACGTTCACGCCCCCGCCGCCATAGGGGTTGATCATCGCCTGGGTCGCCTGATCGGCGTAGGCGGTGACGATCCAGGCGAAGATGAAGCCGGTGAGGAACACGAAGCCGCCCAACGACAGCCACCCGGTGGCGGTGGCGAAGTAGGCTTCGAGCTCTCGGCCGGCGATGGCCAGCACGCGCTTCATGAGGCGTCTCCTGATGGTTCAGCGGTCTCTTGGGTCAGGCGGAGGTAAACGTCTTCGAGCTGTTCAGCCTGCCCCAGCGCCAGCAGGCCGTATTCGACCGCGACATGGGCGAGGTGTTCCCGCACATCCCCCGTGGCGGTGATCTCATAGTGCCCAGGCTCTGGTCGGGTGACCGCAGAGACGTCGGCGAGGGCGAGCAGCGCATCGTGAAGAGCCGGCGCGGGGCGGGCGACGTGCAGACGGACCCGGTTGCTGGTTGCGCGCAGGGCGTCGATGCGATCCTGGGCGATGATCCGCCCCCGGTTGATGATCACGACCCGCTCGCAGATGGACTCGATCTCGCCGAGGACGTGAGAGGAGAGGATGACCGTGCGCTCGCCCGCGGCGAGCTCCGCGAGCAGATCTCGGATCTCCCGCCGCTGTGCGGGGTCGAGGCCAGAGGTCGGCTCGTCGAGGACGAGCACGTCGGGATCGTGGACCAGCGCCTGGGCCAGGCCGACCCGCTGGCGGTACCCCTTCGAGAGGTGGTCGATGATCCGGTGACTGACTTCCTGCAGGCCGACCCGCGCGATCACCGTGTCGGTGGCAGCAGCCGGATCGTCGACGTCTTTGATGCGCGCGGCGAAGCGGAGGTAGTCATCGACCGCCATCGCGCCATACAGCGGCGGCGTCTCAGGGAGGTAGCCGATCTTGCGCTTCACCGCGCGGGGGTGCTCGAGGACCGACTGCCCGTCGATGGTGGCGCGGCCGGCCGTGGCTCCGATGCAGCCGCACAGGATGCGCATGGTGGTCGATTTCCCAGCGCCGTTCGGGCCCAGGAAGCCGACCACCTCGCCTCGCGCGACGGAGAACGACACCTCGCGGATCGCCTCGAAGGTTCCGTATCGCTTGGTCAGGTTTTGAACTTCGATCATAAGCCGCACACCTCTAACAGACAGACCCGGTATTCCTCCAGCATCAACCGTCAAGCCTCTACGATAGAGCCACATCATGAAGATGATGATGTTTCTATGGATGACCCTGGTGGCCTGCCTCGGCGGCGACGTGACCGATGAGATTCAGGGCCGGTGGGCGGTCGATCCGTCTGCCGACGACCTTCGGCGGGCACAGGTCATGCAACTGGCGTTCAAAGCCCCGCCGCCCACCGACGCCGAGATTATTCAAGCGAAGCTCTCCCCAGAAGAGAACAATCTGGTTCGCTCGATTCGGACCGCCCGAGAAGACAACCCAGGCGCGCCAGAGTTGAAGCAGATGCAGGCGCGGATGCAGGCGGTCTCTTCAGCGACGCTGACCATCACCGCGACCGAGTTGACCTTTGAGATCGGCGGTCAGGCGATCGCACGAACTTACACGGTGCTTACCTCTGGCGAGGAATCCGTACAGGTTCGGACGGTCAGTCCGCGGGGGGAGGCACAGGTAGACACCTTGACCCTGCTCGATGAGGAGACGCTTCAAATCAAAGAGGCAGATGGAGATGTTACCACGCTGAGGCGCATTTTGGTCCAGTAGAGCGGTTGATCGGGGCCATCGGCTGCCTTAGTCTACCGATGATAGCGCCTCGGAGTGAGACCCATGCCGACCTGGTTCCAGAGCCTCGTCCTGTTGCTACCCACAATCGCAGCCTGCAACGCTGAATGGAGCGTCGTAGACATCGACGGAGACGGAATCTCCCCTGCACAGGGGGACTGCTGGGACGCCGCGGAGGGCCCACCGGGCTCCGGGCTCACCGGCGCAGACATCTACCCCGGC
>JBCBLB010000482.1:0-7683 GCA_038520555.1 Myxococcota bacterium
GACACGGACACGGACACGGACACGGATGTCGATACGGACGCCATCGAAGGATACTTCCGGTTCACTGGAATCACGGAAGAGCTCCAGGCGTTCGTCCAGTTCGGCAAGGCCTTCAGCTACGTCAGCACGGAGGATCCGTCCAACCCGGAGCTTCTGGTCTATATGACGTCGAACAACCAGGCGACCTGTACGTTGGCGGGGGACTATCTGAGCACGGAGAGCGTCGACGATCCGAGCCGGCTGTTCACCCGGGGGTACTGCAACCTGCTGTTTAAGTTCGGCGACATCGAGACCGCCCGTCAGCCGATTTCGTTTCTTGAGCCTTTCGTCTCGATCGAGTGCCCGATGGGTGGTGGGGAGTGGTCCTACAACGCCGACCTGGAAGATTGGGTGTGGAGTGAAGGGTTCGCCTCGGGGACCATTGACGAGGGCGAGATTTTCCAGCTGAGCAACGACACCAGCGGGGCCTCGTTCCGGTTCGACCCGGACTCGGTTCGGATCACCTATGTCGAGGGTGATGATGAGAACATCGACAACAATAACGTCCCGAACTTCGGCGGCACCTCTGGCGGCAACCAGATCGTGGCGGAGGTCTGCACGGAGCTGCAGAACGCAGCGATCCTTGGCTCAGGGGGCGATAATTGAGCGATCGGGGCAAGCAGCTCGCCGCACGGCTGAAAGCCGGCATCGATCGACAGCTTGTTGAGGATCGGCGCAGGGAAGCGGCACGGCGGGCGCGCATCGCTGCGGCCCAGGCGGCCCGTGCGGCGTTCCTCGACGACCTGCGGTCGTTCGGCCGTGAGGTTGGCCACTTCGAGGTCAAGGATGACAAAGACGGGGGTCTGATCCTCAACTTTGGCAAGCACCACCTGGTGTTTCGTCCAGAGGGGGAGCAGACCGCGGTGCGCATCTCTGGCGATCAGCTCAACGCAGACGCGTCTGCGTATCTGGAGGAGACGCTGGAGAAGTGGGTGCTCCGTTGGACCAACGCGGCGAAAAGGACGGAGCAGATCCTGTTCTTCGACCAGGGCCTTGAGGTGCTGATCCGTACGGGCTTCGATGTCCAGCCGCTCGATGAAGTCGAAGTGTTCGAGGACGCTTTGGTGGATGTGAAGGAGCCGCGCCGGACGCTGTGAGAGACAGTTCGTTACGGGAAGTCTCTTGCGTTGTGATGGTCAAACAGGAGATCGTGTCATCACGAAACCTTCAGGCCAGGAGCCGGACGACGTGGTCGGCGCCTCATCTTCATCTTCACCACCGACTCTGTCGTTGGGGCATCTGGACCTGCTCACGCCGCTCGGGCGTGGGGGGATGGGGGATGTATGGCGTGGATACCACCAGAAGCTGAGCCTTCCGGTCGCCGTCAAGGTGATGCGCACCCCTGATCCGCGCCATCGCGCAGCGTTTCGCAATGAGATCCGTGCGGTGTCCGCGCTGAGCCACCCCTACATCATCTCGGTCATCGAGCGGGGCCAGATCTCAGCGCGGGAAGAGGCGGCATCGGGGGGTCGTATCGCGGCGGGCAGCCCCTACTTCGCGATGGAGCTGGCGGAGGGCACGATCGCGCCGCGGTGTGGCCGTATGCGATGGCAGGCGGTCCGGCGGGTGCTTGCTGCGCTTTTGTCGGCGCTGGGCCACGCCCATGCGCGCGGGCTGCTCCACGGCGACATCAAGCCGGGCAACGTGCTGACCATCGGAGAGACGGTCAAGCTGACCGACTTCGGCCTTGCGCGCCGGCTGGACACGCCGAAGGCGCAGAAGACCACGATGGGGACGCCACGGTATATGGCCCCGGAGCAGGCAGTTGACCGCTGGCGGGAGGTGGGTCCGTGGACGGACCTGTATGCGCTCGGCCGCCTGACAGAGGCGCTGGTCTACGGCCAGCCGGGCATCGCGCGTCCGGACGATGCGCCCTGGACGCCTCTTCCGGAGGGTTTTCTGTCCTGGCTGTCGCGGCTGGTCGCTCCCGAACCCGCGGATCGGTTCCAGCGGGCCGCAGATGCCGCCTACGCCCTGTCCCGTCTTCCGGCGCCGCTTCCAACCGATCGGGCGCTGCCGCCCGGTCCATCGCCCAGCCTGGTCCAACACACCCTTCCGCTTGAAGAGATGAGCGTCACCCACGCGGGTCAGACCTGGGACTCGGGCCTGGATGCGACGCCGATCCCTGCGGCGCCGCTGCCGGCCGCGCTGGGTCCTCGGCCGCGACCGCCGCTCCACCGGCACTGGGCCGATGAGCTGCTGACCCACCGTCCCAGCCGGATGGGGTTGTCGCTTCTTGGGCTTCGCTCGACGCCGAGCCTGGGCCGAAGCGATGAGCAGGATGCCTTGTGGCAGTCGCTCCACGCCGTCGACGCAGGCGCGCTGCAGATCTGTGTGATCAAAGGGCGGGCGGGGACCGGGAAGCGTCGGTTGTCCCACTGGCTGGCCGAGCGCGCCCATGAGGTGGGTGCCGCGACGGTGCTCACCGTCCGCCACACCGAGCGCTCCAACGGTGAGTTGGGGCGGATGATCGCCAGCTCGCTGGGCTGTGTGGGCCTCTCACGGGCCGAAGCGGCGGCCAAGATCGAAGCCCAGCTCAGACGGGAGGGGGTAACCGCGGCCTATGAGTGGCAGGCGCTTCTGGAGCTTTTCATGCCCAGCGAAGCGCAGAAGGTGCCCCGCTCTGCCGAGCAGTACGCCCTCATCCTTCGGCACCTGAAGCGTCTGGCCCATAGCCAGGGCCGTCCGGTGATTCTTCAGGTGGAGGATGGGCAGTGGGGCAGCGAGGCGCTCGCCCTGGTCACCCACTTCGCCCGGGCCCGGCGGCCGCCGCCGGTGCTGGTGGTGATCACCTGGGCGTCGGTGCCGGACCGTCCCCTGGAGCGCGCGCAGCTCCAAGGGCTTCTGCGCCACCGCAGCGTTCGCGAGCTGAACCTGGAGCCGCTCGACGAAGACGCCATGTATCAGCTGGCCCATGAGTCGTTCGGGTTGAAGGCGGAGCTGGCGGAGCGGGTCGCCGCGCGGACCCTCGGGCTTCCGATGTTCACCACGCAGCTGGTCCAGCACTGGGCGGAGCGCGGCCTGCTGGAGCAGACCCCTGAAGGTCTGGACGCCGCGCCGAACGCGACGCTGACCATCCCGGCTTCGCTCCAGGCGCTCTGGCTGGCCCGGATCGACCACGCCCTGGCCGGCCGCGGCGTGGATGACGCGGCCGCGCTAGAGCTGACCGCGGTCCTGGATGGGCCGGTGGTCCCTGACGAGTGGACGCTGGCCTGCGCTCGAGAGGGGCTGAACGTCCAGCCGGGCCTGGTGGAGGTCCTCCTTGAGCGGGGCCTGGTCCGTTACCCCGAAGAAGGCCCAGAGGCTGGCTGGAACCTGACCCACTGGACCCTTCGCGAGGCGCTGGAGCACCGCGCGGCGGCGGCGGGCCGGATGCGCGCCCACCACCGGGCCTGCGCATGGCTCATCGCGGAGCGCGAAGATCCCACCCTGGCGCTCCGGCTGGCCCGGCACCTGGTCGACGCAGGGGAAGACGAAGCGGCCCTCCAGCCGATGCTGCTGGCCGCCCGTCGGCTGGCGTTCCGGGGGGCCTACCGGCAGGGCATCGCGCTCATGGCCACGCGCGCGGCCGCGATGGATCGCCTTCGGCTCTCTGCGGGCCACCCGGCGCGGATCGCCGGCCAGTTGTTGTCCAGCCACTTCGCCCAGGTCACCCGGAACCTCGAACGAGCCGAGGCCCTCGCCCAGCAGTCGATGATCGCGGAGCGCGCGGCGGACCGGGTCAAGGCCCTCCAACAACTGGGCCGCATCCGACGCGAACAGGGCCGGCTGGTCGAAGCCCGCAGCCTCATCCAGCAAGCCCAGTCCCAGGCGGAACAGCTCGACACGCCCCGGCTTCTCGCCCAGTGTCACAGCGACCAGGGCTCGATCCTTCACCTGGAGGGGGCCCTGGAGCGGGCCGAGGCCGCGTTCTTGCGTGCGCTGGACGGATACCGCCGCGTCCACGACAAGAAGGGCACCGCCAACACCCACCGCGAGCTGGGCCGGCTGTACACCCGCCAGGAGCGATGGTCCAACGCCACCGAACACATCGAGCAGGCCCGGTGGATCTTCCACGACCTTCACGACCGGATGGGCGAGAGCGCCTGCCTGAACGCCCTCGGCGAGATCGCCCGCCTGCAGGGCCGCCTCGCTGAGGCAGAGAGACGCTACCGCGAGACCCTGGAGGGGCTCCGGGGCACCGCCCAGCTCGCCGAGTCCATCGCCGAGATCAACCTCGCGCTGGTGCGGGTCGAGCGGGGCAACTACATCGCCGCCGATAAGGTCCTCCGCGCGGAGCAGGAGCGGTGTGAGCAGATCGGGCAGATGGGCACCGCGGGGCTGCTCCACGCCTACCGGCTGCCCGGACTGGTGGCGTTCGGAGACTGGATGGGTGCGCAGCGCGCAGCCGAGCGGGCCCTCGCCCTCGCCGAGAAGAGCGCGGTACGAGACAACGACGCCGCGCGATTCGCCGCACGCGCTGGCCAGGAAGCCCGCCGGGCGGGACAGCCAGACATCGCCCATCTGATCGAAGCGGTCGCCAGCTGGCACCGCCCCTGACGCCGCGGCTCGGTATACTGCCACGATGCACTCCCGAACAGGACGCCGATGACATCGCGGCAGGGAACATCAATCCAGGGATGGGCCGCCGCAGCGGTGCTGGCGCTGCTGTGGGGAGTGGGACCCGCCCTCCCCGCGCTGTTTGGTGGGGATCTTATCGGGCACCCCTACACCGACCTCTACCCCTCCGTCTGGGGCCTCTGGGAATTCGCCCGCAGCCAGCCGGACCTTCATATTCATACCGAGCTGCTCGGGTTTCCCGACGGGCTGGGCTACTACTATAGCTCTCCCATCAAGGGGTGGGTCGCCGCGGGGTTGATGCCGCTCGTCGGCCTGACGGCGACCTGGAACCTGCTCACCGTCCTCGCCCGGGTCGCCACGGTGGTCTGCGCCTTCGGCGCCGCGCGGGCGTGGGGGCTGTCGGCTCCGGGCGCGCTCACCGTCGCCGGCGCCTGGGGATGTGCGCCGTTCTTCCACGGCTACGCCGTGGAAGGCATCGTCGAAGGGACCGATGGCTGGACCCTGGCGCTGTGGGCGTGGGCCGCCGGCCATCGCCGCCCCCTCGCCGCCGCGTTCGCCCTTGGGCTCACGATCCTCTCCAGTTGGTACCTGGGCGCCGTCGGATGCCTGCTGGCCCTGTTGAGCGTCCTCCGCGATCGACGGATGCTGTTGTCCCTTGGCGGGGGCCTGCTCCTCGCCGCCCCCGCGATCGGGCTGTTCCTCTTCGCCTTCCCCGCGTCCCCTCCCCTGCCCGATGACATCCGGGCGGCCATGGGCGCGACGCTCCGGGTGCCCGCGCCCGGCATTCGGGATGGTCTCCAGCCCTTCGCCATCAACGCCTACATCGGATGGCTGCTCGCCGGCACCGCTGCCGTCGCCCTGTGGAACAAAGCGGACCGCCCCCTCATCGCGCTGGCCGCGGTGCCCGCCGTGCTGTCGCTGGGCATCGGTCCCTGGTATCAGCTCCCCGTCCTGGAGATGCTCCGGTTTCCCTATCGATGGCACGCCGCGACCCTGGCGCTGCTCGCCCTCGCTGCCGGACGCGTCGCCGACCGGCGCCGCTGGTGGTGGCTCGGACCGCTCATCGCCCTCGAAGGGTTGCTGTTGTCCCCGGTCGAACCCCTCCTGCCTGGCGCCGATCCCACCGTCCCTGCGATCTACCAGCGCGTCGACGGTCCGCTGGTCGAAGCGCCGGGCCCCGTCACCGTGCCCCCCGGAGAGGTCAACCACTCTCGGCCACGGGCACGGTACCTGCTCTATTTTCAGACCATGCACGGGCAGCCCTCGCCATGGGTCCTGGACTTCAACGGCCTCGGCGACGCGCAGCAGGCGCCGCACCTGAGCGGGCTGCGCGGCTTCGACCGGTTGGAAGATGCGGGTGAGACCTGGGAGACCGCGACAGTAGATATTCAAGCCCTCCACGACGCAGGGATCGAGTGGATGATGATTCAACACAGCCAGTCCCATACCCTGGGAAGCAAGCGCGCCCGGCGGCTGCGCGCCCTGCTCGAAGACGCCGGCGCCACGGTCGAACAAGAAGACGATCAGCGATGGCTCATCCGCCTTCCGCTGCGATAAGGTCTCGCCGATGATCTGCCCCCTGAAGAGACCGCGCCATGGTTGACGCCGCATGGCTGGTGCTGCTCGCCCCGCTGGGGGCCGCCATCGCGTTGGGGGTCTCGCCCCGTGCCGCGGTCGCCCGGGCCGGCTGGCTCGCCGCAGCGATCGGGGCGGCCCTCATCGTCCTCTTCCCGCCGCCGCCCGCCACGGCCATCGCGGTGAGCTGGCTGCCGCAGAACCAGCGAGCCCTCCTCTCGCTCGGCCTCCAGGTCGATGGCTTCTCTGGGATGGCCCTGCTGTCTCTGCTCGTCAGCGTCGCCGCCTTGCGGTGGCGCGAGACGCCGCGGCCCGAAGCCCAGGTTCTCATCAGCGCCTCGGCGGCCCTGCTGTTCTCGCCGGGCATCGCTCAGGCCAGCGCAGCGGTCGCCATCATCGGTTTCCTTGGCTGGCGGATGGCCGGGGATGGCCCGGACAGCGTCCGCCGGTTTACCAGCCAGCGCCTCGCCGATGGGCTCGCGCTGCTCGCCATCGCCGCGTTATACCATCACGCTGCCGGGCTGAGTTGGGACGCCTCCATCGTCGGAGACAGCCCCCCCGCCCTTCTCATCGCGGCCCTGCTCGCCGCCGCCGCGGCAGGCGCCGCTGGGCTGCTGCCGTGGCCTCGGCTCAAAGACCTCGACCCGATGGCCCTCCTCGCCGCGGGCCTGGCCGGGGGGGTCTTGCTGATGCGGGAGATCGAGATCCTCCAGAGCAGCGAAGCCGTCTGTGTCGCAGTCAGCGGACTCGGCGCCCTCACCGCGGCGGCGGCGGGCCTCGACGGCGCCCGCCGGGGACACCCCCAGCCCACCCTCGCCGTGTGGCCAGCCCTGATCGCCCTGCTCGCCAGCATCGGTGAGGAGGGGTGGGCCGCCGTCGCGGTGGTTCTCTGGCCGCCCCTCGTCCTGCTCGCCCACACCACCGCCGGCGCGCTGCTCACCCTCGCCCTCATCGCCCTTCCCGGCGCGATCCTCTGGGGCGTCACCCTCGACGGCCTCGTCGCAGACCAGCGATGGGCGCCCCTCACCCTCAGCGTCGTGTCGATCGTGCTGATGGGGATGAGCACACCGAAACCCCGCGCACCCCAGGGACGCACATGGATCCTGGCTGTGGGGATGCTGCTCCTCCTCAGCAGCGCATCCATCGCCCTGATCAACATATGGGGGATGCGCCTCGCCGCCCCCGCCGTCTGGTCGATCGGCGCGGCCCTCGCCCTGGGCGCAGCCGGCGCCGTCGTCGGCGCTCGCGAAGGGTTGCCTGTCATCGATGTCTCTGTCGTCTGGGATCAGGGATGGCGGGGGGTCCACCGCGGCCTTCGACGCATGCCCCGTTGGAAAGCCCCCGATCTTCCTGAATGGCCAGCGATGGGATCCGCGTCATGGGGATGGAGCGGCGGCGCCGCCCTCGCCGTCGGCGGTGCGCTCGCCTTCATCATCTACGCCCTCGCGGTGGGAGGGCTGGGATGACCGCCGCTTCGTTCCCCTGGCTCGCCCTCGCCTGGATGGGGCC
>JBCBLB010000538.1:0-6876 GCA_038520555.1 Myxococcota bacterium
CCAGAGATGCCTCGCCTTCGACGATTCCTGCTGATCGACGCGCTGCCGCTGGAAGCGGACCAGCTCGCGCTGTGGGTGGCGACGGAAGACGACACCAGTCGTCGACTGTTGTGGCCCGGCGCCCCCCCTCCCCTGCCCCCTGATGGCCCGATGTTCGCGCCGCGCACCGACTTCGGCGAGCTGCTGTGGGCTGAGGGGGTGCCCACCAGCGCGGTTCGTCTTCAAGACCTCACGCCGCCCCTGGCCGGCACCGACGCCGCAGAGCTGTTCCGGGCCCTGGCCAGCGCGCTCGCCCGGCTCCACGCCGCCGGGCTCGCCCATGGCGACCTCGACGCCGATCGGGTCTTCCTCACCGCGGATGGACCGCCCCTCCTCGTCGGAATCGGCCGCCGCGCTGCGATCCCCAGCGACGACCTCGACGCCTTACAGCAGCTGTGGACGCAGTGGACGCCCGAAGATCAGACAACCCCCACCAACCTGGACTGGAGCAACGCCTCTGAGCTGACCGCTGCGCTGACCGAGTGGCTCGCCGGACAGCCGGTACACACCCCAAACCTTCCGGTGCGGATCCAGAACGCACAGCGGCGCCCACGCGAAGACGCGGATCTCTCCCTGGCGCTGGAAGCCCTGGAGGTCGGGATGCTCGATGAAGTGGAGGTCGACATCGGGCCGGACGAGTCCCCGGTGGGCTTGTTGGACATGCACACCTGGAGCCGGGTCACCGGCGAGCCCACCAGCGAACTGACCGGCGCGATGCCTGAAGTGACCTCGACGGACAGCCCGGAAGACACCCGGATCGATGCCCCACAGTCCGCGCTGCTCGCCCGGCTCCTCCAGGCCACCCAGCAACCACCGCCGAACCGGTTCGCGCTGACCGAGGGGCGCCCATCTCGCTCCGTCCATGAAATGATCGCATCGGAACCACTGGATCTGTTGCCGACGCCGGACGGGCTCCCGGCGCGATCTGCGGCCGTGGCCTGGGAAGAGATTACCGCGACAGCGGTACGGGACTATTCTCCGCCCCCCCAATCCTTCGAGCTGAGCCCCCGGCAGCTGACCATCGTGGTCGTGGCCACCACCGCGGCGGCGACCGCGGGGGTCTGGCTGATGCTATACGTCCTCAGCTCCTGATCAGGCCGGACGCTCTTTCTTGCCGGTGGCATGGACGGCGAACCGCTGCGCTTCGCGAGCGTGCACCGGGCCGTCGCTCGCCCAGGGCCACCCCCCGAAGCCAGTCCGCTGATAATCCGCGAACGCCTGCCGGATCTCGTTGCGGGTGTTCATCACGAAGGGCCCGTACTGGGCGACAGGCTCACCGATGGGGCGGCCCTGAAGCATCAACAACTCGCTGCGGATAGGACCGTTTTTCACGGCGATCGGCTGCTCGGGGCGGACCTGGATGCCCACGCCACAGCGGGCCGGGTGGCCGTCGAGGGTCAGCGCGTCCCCGGCGAAGAAGTACAGCATCCGGTTGACCCCAGCCGGGGCGGCGGGAAGGATCCACTCCCCCTCTGCGTCCACCTCAATGGTCCAGATGGCCAGGTCTGATCGTGGATCCGAAGCCCAGGAGTCCGGCGGAGGGCTCGGGGCCCGGTCCGCTCCCAACGCCCCCGCCATGACCACCACTTCGGTCTTGCGCCCCGCTTCATCCTGCTGAACGACCCGCGGGATGTCCGGGCTCCACAACATCGTGAAGTGAGGCGGCACCATCTTGCGCTTCGCCGGCAGGTTCAGCCAGATCTGGAACAGCTCGGTGGGGTTGGGACGATCCTGGTGAACCAGGGGGAACATCTCCGAGTGAACCACCCCCTTCCCCGCGGTCATCCACTGAACGTCGCCGTGGCCGAACCGCGCCGTCGCACCCAGCGAGTCCGAGTGGTCGATGTAGCCGCGACGGGCCAGGGTGATGGTCTCGAAGCCGCGGTGCGGATGGCGAGGAAAGCCGGGGACCGTGTCACCGTGGTACATCCGCCAACCATCCCTGCCGGCGAAGTCGCTGCCGATGTTTCGGCCGGCGAGCGACGCCGCCGGACCCATCGCAGGGTTGCCAGCAGGGTACGCGTCGTCATGGTGGACGCAGAACAAAAACGGATCGAGCGTCTTCCAGGGCGGCGCCCCGAGGTGCTCCATATGAAGAATGGGGTTGGTCATTGGGGACCTCCTCTCGTTGATATAAGAGATATCCCCCATACGACGATCGGAAACCCTACCGCAGCGGCGGCGCCTGCCGTGTGACCCGGATCCCATGGACGTCAATGTAGTTCAGGGCCCGAACCTCACCGCAGGTGACCTGAACACCGTGCACCTCAAAGAACCGTGGACCGGATTCGGTCTCAGGCGACACTGCGTTGCGCGAGCGGCGACGCTGGATGGCACGGTAAATGAACCCGCTGCCCAGAACGGACGCTGCGGTTGTAACTGCCCATCCGATCTTTCCACCCGGAATCATGGCCTGCCCCCTTGTTGTTTTTGACCTTGTGATGTAGCTTTTTGTCCGCGCATCCACAACGTGCGCGGCGGAATGCGCGCGCACTTTCCATACAACGACGACATCGAACGGTCTATTATCCGTTCGTGTTGGTACAGATATTGCTTTTTTCTGAAAGGAAATCCCCCCCCTTTTTGAGTGACCCATGCAATTCTCTCACAAAGAACTCCGATTGCTCTCTGAGATGGGCTATGACCACAAGCTCTTGAAGCGTGAGCGCGTCTCCCGAGCGACCCTTCCCCCCCAAATCACTCCGGAAACACCGGGGGCGTCAAACGACGCGCGATCATTGATCGGGTCGGCAGAAGCGGACTGGAAGACCATCCACCCCCTGGGGGTGATGCCGTTGAGCCTGTGGTGTTTGCTCAGCGGGATCGTGATTGTCGGCATCGTCCTCGGGCAACCCATCCTCAGCGTCTTCGCTGTCGCGCCGCTCATCGCGGCGACCTATGAGCGCCGCATCCGCTACCGCATCCAGGGCGGCGTCCTGGAGCTTCATGAGCAGGGTTGGATGCTCCCGCTGACGTTCGAGGCCCACGCCGTCGAAAACGTTGAGATCGAGCAGCGTTGGTGGCAGCGGCTGCTCGGGACCGCTCGGGTCCGCATCCACGCCGGCCGCCGCTGCGAAGAGCGGCTTCGTCTGATCAGCATGGAAGACGCCGCCCGCATCCAGCGCGTCCTCCACAACCGGTTCACCACCCTCCACTCCACACCATAAAGCGGCTCTGACTCCGCCCCGGTGGGATCCGCTAGAGGACTGGAAGCGTCTGGTCACGGGTCGCTGGAGTACGCTCCAGACCGGAGGTTGACGTGACGACGAAACACAGCGAGGTGGCAGGCCTGTGTGGCCGATACCGGCTGAACCTCGACGCCCCACGGGGCGGCGGGCAGGCAACGGTGTACCCAGCCCTCGACGATCAGAGCGCCACGGTCGCCGTCAAGATCGCCCGAGACCGGACAACCTCCCGCTGGATCGCCCGTGAACGAGACGCCTTGCTGGACATCGCCTCTCGAAGCGCCGACTCGGGCCGCTGGGTGGTCTCGCTCCTCGACCATGGGGTGACAGCGGATGGTCGAATCTTTCTGGTCCTCCCCTGGTTCTCCCACAGCCTGCGCGGGTGGGTGCAGGAGACCGCCCCCTCGGCCGCGCAGCGGCTGCGCTCCCTTGAACATGCCGATGAGGCGGTGATTCGGCTACACCTGAGCGTCGATGACCTCGCCTCGGTGCGGGTGCACCGGGACATCAAGCCCGACAACTTCCTGGTCGAAGAGACCGACGGCGCGCTGTCGGTGGTCCTCGCCGATCTGGGCGGCGTGAAGGCGGGCCGGCTGTTGGCCACAGGGCACCACACCACCCTCCACACTCCGAACTATGCTCCCCCCGAGCAGACCCTCCCCATCGAGCAGGCCCCCGACCCGGCGATGGACGTCCACGCCCTCGCCGCGACGGTCTTCTGGGTGCTGACCGGCGCGCCGCCTGCCGCGATCCTGGCCAGACCGTCGTGCTTCACCGCGGCAGGCATCCGGCTGTGTCAGCTCCTTGGCCAGCGCCCCCGGGACGAAGACGAATTCGCAACGCTGCGCCAGAAGCCGCTCAACGCGCTGTTCGACTTCTCCCAGGCGCGCCCGCTGTTCGTCGAAGATGAAGCGATGCTGCGACAGGCGCTGACGCGGATGACCGATCTGTCGACGGCCAATGCGATCCTCTCCCGCCTGCTCCCGTCCCTCCGCCATGCCCTGGAGCCCGATCCGCAGCGACGGGCAGGCGACGCCCGGAAGCTGCTCGCGGCGTGCACCCTCAGCCGAGAACGGCTCGCCACCCCGGCCCCGACCATCCAGCCGGCACCGCCCACCCCCTCCCCCTCGCCGCAGACGATCCTGGTCCCAGAGCCGACCGCGCCGACCTTATCGGCGATACCCATCGATCGACGCCCGTCGCATTGGCCGCTCGGTCTGTTGGCGATGCTGTTCCTGCTTCTCTTCGGGGGGGCCACGATCACCGGTGCAGGCATGGTGGGGATGGTCTGGAGCCAGATCCCAGCCGCGGACCCCAACGAAGCGCCCACCGAACCCGAAGCCGTGCCGGTCAACGGCAAGCCGCCTGACCCAGAAGAGGCCGAGCCGCCATTGGAAGAAGCGCCGCCTGTGGTTGCGCCACCTGTCGAAGAAGCACAGCCTCCCAAAGAAGGGAAAAGAGGCAAAAAATCGAAGAGAGGGAAGCGGAGCAAGCCAGGCAGACGGAGCGACGATGACGACGATAACGACGACGACGATTAGCCTTCATCTGTCTCAGCATTCGACGAGGCGCACCGAGAGCCGGTTCGCCAGGCCACCGAGGGCGGTCTCTTTGTAGCGTTCGTCCATCTTCTGGGCCGTGTCCCACATGACGTCGACGACCTCGTCAAAGGAGACCCGTGCAGCGGCGGGGTCGCTGTTGATGGCGAGCACCGCGGCACTGATGGCCTTCAAGGCGCCCATGGCGTTTCGCTCGATGCAGGGAATCTGGACGAGGCCACCGACCGGATCGCAGGTCATCCCCAGGTGATGCTCCATGGCGATCTCCGCGGCCATCAGGACCTGTCCTGGCGCCCCACCCATCCGCTCGCAGAGCCCGCCGGCGGCCATCGCCGAGCTGACCCCGATCTCTGCCTGGCAGCCGCCCATGGCGGCGCTGATGGTGGCGTTCTGCTTGAACAGGGCGCCGATCTGGCCAGCCACCAGGAGAAACCGGAGCACGTCGTCCTCCGTCAGCGGGTCCGCCCCGAAGGCCGCGCGGTACATCAAGACGGCGGGAATGACCCCGGCGGCGCCGTTGGTCGGGGCGGTCACCACCCGTCCCAACGAGGCGTTCTCTTCGTTGACCGCGAGGGCGAAGCAGCTGACCAGCCGAAGCATCGTCTCGAACGACAGGGCCTGTTCGCGCAGGGTGGCCACCAGCCGATCGCTACACTGCCGGTTGTACTCGGGCACCAGCGCCTTCATCAGGTCGGGTGCGCGCCGCTTCACCTTCAGCCCGCCGGGCAGGACACCACGAGACAGGCACCCGCGCCGGATCGACTCTCGCATCACCCCCCAGATCTGGAGGGCACGGCCGCGGATCTCGTCCTCAGAGAACCAGGTCCGTTCGTTCTCGAGGACCACATCCGAGATCGCACGCCCCGCCTCTGCGCAGTGGCGGAGCAGATCATCGCCGCAGCGCACCGGCCGGCCGGGCATCAGCCGCTCCCCCATCGCGTCATCGAGCTCATCGGGGGAAGCCACGAAGCCGCCGCCGACGGAAAAATAGGTCCGCCGCAGCGTCCGGCCGCCGGCCAGTTCAGCGACACAGCGGATGGCGTTGGCGTGCTCGGGGTGCCGCTCACGCATCCGAAAATGGATGTCGCGTTCTGGGCGAAACGCCACCATCTGCCCGGCAAAGACCGCCTGGTGTTCGACGCGGAGGCGCGCGAGCATCGTCGAGATCCGGGCCACGTCGACGGTCTCCGGCTCTTCACCGAGCATGGCGAGGGCGACCGCCTTGTCCGTGGCGTGCCCCTTCCCGGTGAGCGCCAGGGATCCGAGCAGCTCGAACGAAACCCGGGACACGGTGTCATCCGGCGCGTTTTGGGCCACGTGTCGGCTGAACCGCTGAACGATCCGCCAGGGGCCGAGGGTGTGCGAGCTGGAGGGCCCGACGCCGATCTTGAACATGTCGAAGATGCTGATGGTTGGCACCGGCTCCTCCTGTACATCACCACCGGCGAGGCTCTATCCCGCCTTAGCGTCGACCACCGCCTTTGCGACGCGTTCGGTTCTTTCGGCGGGGGCTGCTGCGCTGGGGCGGCCCCTCTTCGCCATCGTCCACCTCGTCCTTGTCGGGGTAGACCTCATGGACCCACTTCCGAAAGTCCTCAAAGGTGCCATCGATGATGGACTGCCGCATCCGAGCCATGAAGTTGGCGAACCAGGTGAGGTTGTGAATGGTGGCCAACGAGGCGGCCAGGATCTCCCCCACCCGGAACAGGTGGTTGAGGTAGGCGCGGGTGAAGTTCTGGCAGGTGTAGCAGTTGCACGACGTGTCTGGTGGGTACATGTCGGTGCGGTAGCGCTTGTCGGTCATCCGGATCCGGCCGGTGCTGGTGTAGAACATCCCGGAGCGGCTGTGGCGGGTCTGGATGACGCAGTCGAACATGTCGACGCCGCGGGCGACGCCTTCGACAAGGTCGAGGGGGCGGCCGACGCCCATGAGATACCGGGGAAAGTCGCTGGGCATCTCTGGGGTGGTGTAGTCGAGCACCTCGACCATTCGCTTGTGGCCTTCCCCGACGGACAGCCCCCCGATGGCATACCCGTCGAAGCCGATCTCTCGACCTTGTCGAAGGCGTCGCCCGCGGCGTCGACATGTTCGA
>JBCBLB010000287.1:0-11300 GCA_038520555.1 Myxococcota bacterium
ACAAAGACGTCCAGGTCGTGCTCACCGAAGAAGACGAAGAGAGCGTACAGAGGCCGGTTCCAGAAGACCTCCGGCGGGTGCCCGCGCTGTCGGAAGCCCTTGCCGCGCGCCTCGCCGGCATGGCCCGTCGGCTCGAAGTCGCGCTTGGCAGGCCCCAGGACATCGAATGGACCCGCAAAGGCGATGCGCTCATCATCCTCCAGGCGCGTCCAATTACGCAGCCGATTCCCAGGGGACGACGGCTGCTCTGGGACAACAGCAACATCATCGAGAGCTATTATGGGCCGGTCGGCCCGTTGACCTACAGCTTCGCCAGTCGCGCCTATACCATCGTCTATCAGCTGTTTTGTGAGGTCATGGGCGTGCCCCGGGACGTCATCCGCGATCACAGCGCGGTCTTCCCGAGGATGATCGGTCTGATTCGGGGACGCATCTACTACAACCTCAACGCCTGGTACACCGTCGTCTCTCTGCTGCCTGGATATCGGTGGAATCGGGCGTTCCTCGAACAGATGATGGGCGTCTCAGAGGTCGCCTCCGACCAGGACGTCGCCAGCGAAGGGGTCTTCTCACGGCTCGCCGATCTGCCGCGGCTGGTCTGGCTCTCTGGCCGGCTTCTCTGGCGATCGTGGCGGCTGGACGCTGATGTGCGGTCCTTCCATTCGACCTTTGAAGAGGCCGTCAGCAAGGCGACGGCTCAGCCGCTGGCCGAGCGCTCTCCGCACCAGCTGGTCGAGTTGTATGCCGAGCTGGAGCGGAAGCTTTTGTGGGCGTGGGCGACGCCCATCGTCAACGACTTCTTTGTGATGATCTTTCATGGGCTGCTCCGCGCCCTGTGTCAGCGATGGATCCCCGATGAGGCCGACCTGCACAACGCGCTGCTGTCGGGGGAGGGGGGCATCATCTCGACCGCGCCGGCGACGGAGGCGGTCCGGCTGGCCAATCAGGTGCGCACCGACGCGAAACTCACCGCACAGTTCCTCTCGGATGTCCCCGACGAAGACCTGCTGGAGCCGATCCGGGCGCATCCCCGGGTGGGGCCGATGTTCGCTGCCTATATCGAGCGCCTCGGCGATCGGTGCGCAGATGAGTTGAAGCTTGAGGTGGAGACCTACCGACATCGCCCCGAGCTGCTGGTTCGCACCCTCCGCAGCTATCTCCTGGGAGATCCTGCGCGATTGCGCCAGCCCCCGGAAGAACACAGCGCGGTCCGTGTGCGGGCGGAGACGATCGTGGTCGCGTCGCTGGACAGTTGGCGGGCCCGGGTGTTCGCAGCGGTCCTGGTCCGCGCCCGCCGCCGAGTCGCCGACAGGGAGAACCTGCGGTTCTTGCGAACCCGCATCTTCGCGATGGTACGGGAGATCTTCCGAACCATGGGCGAACGGATGGTGGCCCGCGGCGCCATCGACCATCGCCAGGACGTCTTCTGGCTCACGGTCGATGAGGTGTTGGGTTGGGTGCGTGGGACGGCGGTGACCACCAACCTTCGGGGCCTCGTCGTGCTGCGCCGTGAAGAATATGACGGCTTCGCCCGGCTGCCGCCGCCTGCAGATCGGTTCCACACCTGGGGGCCGATCTGGGCCGACAATGCCTTCCTCGGCCGTCCAGAGAAGATGGATCTCACCGCGGCGGAGGATGGGATCCTCCGCGGCCTGCCAGCGTGCCCCGGCCATGTCGACGGCGTCGTTCGCTGCATCACCGACCCGCGCACACAGACCCTCCAGGCCGGAGAGATCATGGCGGCGTATCGGACGGATCCGGGGTGGACGCCGCTGTTTCCGCGGGCCAGCGCCATCCTCGTCGAGCGGGGCAGCTTGCTGTCGCACTCCGCCGTCGTCGCCCGGGAGATGGGCATCCCCACTGTGGTCGGGATTCCGCGACTGATGGAGCGGCTGAAGACCGGCGATCGGGTGGTGGTCGACGCGGTCAACGGCACCGTCGCGGTGCGTGCGGAAGGAGATGTGGCGTGAGCGATGACCTCTCGGTGTTGGAGCAGCGGCTGTCATACGCCCAGGTCTGGGAGGATCCGGCCGTCCTGTCCGATGCCCTCCAGATAAGCCCTGATGATGACGTGCTGAGCATCTGTTCTGCTGGAGACAACAGCTTCGCCCTCGCCATCGATGGTGCACGGTCTGTCACGGCCCTCGATCTGTCGCCGCCGCAGCTGGCCCTCGCTGAGCTGAAGCTGCTCGCGGTTCAGCGCCTGCCCGTCGATGGGGTCTACACCCTCCTCGGGCTCAATGAATTCGGTCGGCGGGTGTTCACCTACCATCAGCTGAGAGATGGGCTCTCCGAAGATGCCCGTCGGTTCTGGGATGCCAACGAGGCGTTGATTCGGGAAGGGCTGCTGCAGAGCGGACGGTTCGAGCAGTATCTGCGCATCTTCCGACAACGCGTGGTCCCCTTCATCCATCGACGCGCGACGGTCGATGCGTTGCTCTCGTTGGAGACCCTCGACGATCAGCAGCGGTTTTATCAGCGGCGGTGGGACTCGATTCGGTGGCGCGGGGCGTTCCGGGTCTTCTTCTCCCGAACGGTGATGGCCCGATTGGGCAGAAGCGAGCGTCACTTTCAGTATGTCGACGGCCCTGTTTCCCGCGCCTTCCTCGATCGCGCGGCGCATGCCCTCACGGAAATTCCAATCCAGAGCAACTTTTTCGTTCAATGGATGCTCACCGGACGGTTCCGGGACATGGAGCAGGCCCATCCGTACCTCTCGACGAAGGGCAGCGCGAAGCTTAGAGCCGCCGCCGTTCGGATCCAGTTCGTCCGCGATGATCTGGAGAGCTTCCTGGCGTCGTGCCCACCGGGGCGCTTCTCAGCGTTCAACTACTCGAACCTGTTTGAGTACCTCTCTGCGGAACAACACGCGCGGATCCTCTCGTTGACCGCCCGTGCGGCCCGTCCAGGTGCACGGATTGCGTATTGGAACCTTCTGGTTCCCCGGAGCCGCCCAGAATCCCTCGCCGACCGGATCGACGTGCATCCGGAACGCTCTGCGGCGTTGCTGCGTCGCGATCGGGCCTTTGTCTACGGTGGCTTTCAGCTGGAGACGGTCAGGGCTTCGGGTCGATGAGCACGCCGGGATTGAGGATCTGTGCTGGGTCGAGCGCCCGCTTGGTGGCGTGGAGCGCGTGGGCGAAGGTGTCGGGCCGCTGCTGATCGTACCAGGGGCGGTGGGTCCGTCCGACCGCGTGGTGGTGGGTGATCGTGGCGCCGTGTTCGATGAGGACGTCGCTGGCTGCGGTCTTCACGGCCCGCCACCGCGCCATCATCTCATCGTGGGGAGCGGGCAGCAGGAAGGTATAGTATGGCGCCGGTCCATCGGGATAGACGTGTGTAAATCGGCAGGAGACGAACTTCGCGCCGGCGCTTCGGGTCGCCTGGAGGACCGCCTCATGGAGCGCAGGGAAGCGTTCCCAGGTGATCGCGGTCTCGAACGTGTCGGCGATGACGTCCAGGGTGAGCAGCGCGCTCTGACGATAGGGCGCCCGCAGGAAGGCGGCCCGCCAGTTCTGGGCGTTCCCTGATCGATCGGCGTGATCTTCGGTGTGGGTGGGACCATCTGCCAACGTGCCGCCGTGATCCTGTGCGATCTGGACGGCGCGGTCCAGCAGCGACGCTGGGGATGCGTCCGCGGACTCGAACCCCAACAGCAGGACATGGGCGCCGAACGCGACGAGGTTGAGCATCGCCTCGTTTTGATCGAGCAGTCGACAGTTCGAGGGGTACAACCGGGCTTGTGCGATCGCCCGGGTCGCGGCCACCGCCCGGGCGTAGTCGGAGAAGTGGACGGTGGCTTTGGAGCGGAAAATCGGCCGAGGGAAGACCCGCATCCACGCTTCGGTGATCACGCCGAGGATCCCTTCGCTGCCCATCACCAACCGATCCGGGCTGGGTCCGGCGCCCGAACCCGGCAGCCGCCGGCTCTCCCAGGGCCCCACGGGCGTCAGCATTCGAATGCTGGAGACCAACTCATCAATATGGGTGTACCGGGTGGCGAAGTGTCCACCGGAGCGGGTCGCGATCCAACCGCCCAGGGTGGAGTGCATAAACGATTGGGGGAAATGTCTGAGGCTGAGGCCTGCGTTCCCCAGCGCCGCTTCCAGATCCGGTCCCAGCGCGCCGCCCTGGATTCGGGCCTGGAGCGCGGTCCGATCGATCTCCAGGACCTTGTTCAGGTTGCGCAAATCCAGGCTGATGACGCCGTTATAGCCGTCGCCGCGGCACTCGACGCCGCCAGTGACCGAGCTTCCACCGCCGAAGGGGACGACGGCGACGTTCGCGCCACTCGCCCACTTCAGCGTGGAGAGGATGTCGTCCTCATCGCGGGGGATGGCGACCATATCGGGTGCTGGAGAGAAGTCGCCCCGGTACCCGCGGAGCAGATCCGGAAACGCCCGGCCATAGGTATGGCGCGCCCGTTCATCGCGGTCCGCTGTGCAAAAGGGAGCCAGCACACCTGGAATCGCGATCCGCGGCGTCGGCACCGTGGCCTGATCGAGCGTCGGATACGGCCGAGGGGCCGGCAGCGTCCAGGAGAACACGGCGCGGAGCTGTGCAGCCAGCTCTGCGCGCTCGGTCTCGGAGGGGAGGGAGGCTTCAAATCCCCACCCCCAGTGGGATCGAGTCTGGGACATCCCGGCCGCTCAGGCCGACTGGACCCGGTAGACCGCCTCAGCGTAGGCGGCCGGCTTCTCGCTCCCCTCGATCTCAATGACTGCGATCATCACCATCTCCCACCATGCGGACGCTTTGATCTGGCGGGCGGACTGAAGCGTGAGCCGCAAGCGGACGTTGTTGTCGACGATGACCGGGGCGGGGAAACGGACCTTGTTGCAGCCGTAGTTGATGACCATCTTGAACCCATCGAGGCGGAGCACCTGGAAGAACAGCCCGGCGACCAGCGACAGGGTCAGGTAACCGTGTGCGATCGGGGCGCCGTAGGGGGACTCTTTCTCAGCGCGCGCCCTGTCGGTGTGGATCCACTGCTGATCGAGCGTGGCGTCGGCGAACATCTGGATCTGCTCAAAGGTCACCTTCGTCCAATCACTGTGACCAATCTCCTGACCGATGTACGCCTGGATATCCTCCACGGTAGACATCACGACTGCCATAAAACACCCTCCTGTGTAGCCGCCGGTTATCGGCCTTCCTCTACTCCGGCTACCTTCTTCTCTCAATGCCGTTGATTCTCCTCCTCCTCTGCTGCGGTCCCGATGGACCGACCGACGCTGCGCGGCACCAGTCGGCCCTCTCCGCCGCCGATCCGGCCGAAGGCATCGCGCTCTGCGATCAGATCGAGGATCCGCGTCGCCAGGGAGACTGCCGAGCCGCTCTCGCTGGCGATGTCCTGCAGGGGACGGCAGATCTGGAAGCCATCGCGGCAACCTGTGACGCCATCCGCGACGCGATGTGGCAGGAAGAGTGCTGGTTTCAAGCCGCAGATGCTGCACGGCTCGTCGGGACGCCGGCGAAGCGGGCCTGCGATCGGGCGGGTCGCTTCCGGGGCTTCTGCTATGAGCACACCCTCGATCGCGCTGTGCTCGTCGTCGATCTTCCCCTTGGGGAGGAGCGGGCGTCTCTGGTCGAGCTGCACGCCCTGGTGCGCCAGTACATGCTCTTCAAACCCGACACCCACAAGCGGGTCGCGTCCAATCGGCTGCTCGCTGAGCGGGTCGCCAGCCGCTGGCGTGAGGGCGGCCGGTTCGATCCGGCCCTGTGCGGGCAGCTCAACGAGCCATTGTGCGTCTATGCCTACTGGTCATCGGTCTCCTATGATGGCCATCGTGTGCTGGGGGCCTGTGAGACCCGGCCGGTGACCTCTCCAGCGGCCGAGGCGGTCGGACTGAGCGGGTGGACCGATGATGGCGAGCGGCTCGCGCAGGCGGTGTGGATCGATCTGTGTCAGCGCATCGACCGTGGCATCGACCCGACCATCGCCGGTGCGTTCACACCGCCCTCGCTCAACGGACACCTGCTGCCGGTCTGGAGCACGCCGTGACGATGTGGTGGTTGTTGGCGTGTATGACCACCGCGCCACCTGCGACCACACCGGCTGACGACGCCCGCCGCTATGCGAAGGCGCTGGCTGGGACGCCGCCCGCCTCGATCGAGATCTGTGCAGCGATCCAGGACCCCGCCATCCAGGGCGACTGTGTGACCGCGACCGCTGCGCAGTGGGTCCTCCGTGGTGGGGATTGGACGAAGGCTTTCGCCCGGTGCTCATCTATCCGGGACGAGACCTGGGGCGCGGAGTGCAGCTTCCAGATCGCAGACAATGCGGCCCTGTCCGTCCAGGAAGCGCGCCCGTTGTGTACACAGAGCGGCCGGTTCGAGCGACAGTGTCTGGAGCATGCCCTGCGCCGAGACGTCGAGGCCCTTCCCGCGCCCATCGGCGAGGAAGATGTGTTGCGGAGGCGCGTTGAGCAGAAGACCGCGGACGCGCTGCAGGGCTACCCGTCGGAGACGCAAAAGACAATGGCTGCGCAGACCTTCTCGCTGCGCATCGCGAAACGATGGGAGAACGAACCGTTCTCGCCGTCGATGTGTGGCGCGCTCGATGAGGCGAGTTGCCGTCGGTCCTACGTCCATACCGCGCGGACGTATGCCGCGGCGGTGTGTGGGGGCGATGACGAAGCGATCAGCGGGTGGACAGCAGAGGGCGCTGCGATCGCCGAGAGCGTCTGGGCAGAGGCCTGTGCGCGCCGGGCCCGGCGGCGCCAGCGACCCTGAGCGCGAGACCTGCAGGCACGCTGAAAGACAACTTCAGACCAACGGGTTGGCGGTCCGTATGTTCCACTATGGTTGGAGGCAGCCCATGATGGATGTGAGCGATGATCCGCTCCTGGAATCGATGCTCGATGCCGCGCTCGCCCAACGCGCCGCAGCGGTTTATCTGTGTGATGGCGTCGCATCCATACGGGTGGATGGGCGTATCGAGGCGTTCGCTGCGCTCACCGGGGCACAAATCGACGCCGTCATCGGGGGCATACAGAAGCGCGTTGGGGTGACGGATCTGCCGTGGGCAAGGCCTTTCTCTCACCCTCACGTCCAGGTCCTCGCCTACGGCGCGCCGACCGCCCGTGGGCCTCGCCTGACGCTTCGTCTGCGTCCCCTGAATCGTCGTCCAAGGCGTCTTTCCACGTTACCGCTCGCGCCTGAGGCTCGACCTGCGGTTGACGCGATCCTTCACGGCTTGCGTGGGCTGATCCTTGTCGTGGGGCCCACTGGCTCTGGCATCACAGAGACCCTGTACGCTCTGTTAGACCACGTTCGCAGTCCTGATCGGGCGATCCTGACCATGGAAGATCCCATCGAGTACAGCATCCCCGGCGTCAGCCAGGTTCGGCATCCGCGCGGTGGGGTGGCGCCGTTTGTTCAATCGGCGCGTGGCTTGCTTCGCCAGGATCCAGACGTGGTGATGGTCGATGAGATCCGCGCCCGAGATGAGGCCAATGTGGTCGTTCAGTGTGGTCTCGCCAGCGGGCCGTTGACGCTCGCAGGGATGCGAGCGCCGAGCGCTCCTGCAGCCATTCGGACGTTTCTTGAGATCGGCGTGGAACCGATTGGTCTCGCCGACGCGCTGCGTGGGGTGATCGCCCAGCGCCTGGTTCGCCGGCTCTGTGACTGTGCGGTTCCTTCGCCGGGCGTCGTCGGTCGTGCCCCTGTCGGTTGTCCAGCATGTGGACACCGTGGATATCGGGGGCGGGTCGGTGTTCTGGATTGGCTGCCGATGACGAGCGCGCTCCACGAGCAGATCGTCAACGGCGAGATCCAGGCCGCGTGTGGGCTGCGGCGTCGTGGAGAGGCGCTGGTTGCAGAGGGGGCGACGGCACAAGCGGAAATCGAACGGTTTCTCCCTTCGGTTTAGCTCAGGGCGGGGTTGTCGTCGGCGCTGGCGGTTGGTTTGCGGCGTCCAGCCGTTGGCGCTGGCGCATCCGGATGTGCTCCAGGCTGTCTTTGGGGATCGCTTCGATGAGGTCGCGGGTGTAGCTCTCGGCGGGATCGCTGTAGATCGCGTCTGCTGGGCCCTTTTCGACCAGCTTGCCGTCCTTCATCACGCACATGATGTCCGACATGAACTTCACGACGGACAGATCGTGGCTGATGAAGATGTAGGTCAGCGCGTACTTCTCTTTGAGGTCGTTGAGCAGGTTGAGGACCTGTGCCTGAACCGATACGTCGAGGGCGCTGACCGACTCATCGCAGATGATGAACTTCGGCTGTAACGACAGGGTGCGTGCGATGCAGATGCGTTGCCGCTGTCCGCCGGAGAACTCGTGGGGGTAGCGGTTCATGTGCTCTGGCAGCAGCCCGACCTCTTCGAGCAGCGCGGCGCATCGGGCCCGCCGATCGGTGTCTGAGCTTCCGATGCCATAGATCTTCATCGGCTCGGTCACGGCCTGGGCGACGGTGAGCCGTGGGTTCAGGCTTGAGTAGGGATCCTGGAAGATGATCTGCAGATCGCGGCGGATGTCTCGCATCTCCGAGGCGCTCATCTGTCCCAGATCGCGTCCCTGGAACAGGACCTGGCCGCCGGTCGGCTCGACCAGCCGAAGGATCGCCCGGCCGGTCGTGGTCTTCCCGCACCCTGACTCGCCGACCAGCCCGAGCGTCTGCCCGGGGTAGACGTCGAAGCTGATGCCGTCGACTGCGCGGACATGATCGACCGTTCGGCGCAGGATGCCCTTCTTGATCGGGAACCACACCTGGAGGTCGCGGACCTGGAGGATGGGCTCACCGGCCGGTTCGATGTTTCGTGCGATCTCGCCGACGAAATTGGCTTCAATCTGCGCTTCAGCGTCGGGGATCTCTTCCCAGCCCCACTCGCCGTCGTCGGTCTTCCAGACCTTCAGATAGTCGGAGACGGTGGGCAGCCGCTTGAAGCGGCTCTCCAGGCGGGGGCGGCAGTTGAGCAGGCTCTTGGTGTAGGCGTGGTTGGGGTGCTTGAAGATCGAGACGACGTCGCCGAACTCGACCAGCCGTCCCCGGAACATCACCGCGACCTTGTCGGCGATTTCTGCGATGACCCCGAGGTCGTGGGTGATGAACAGGATCGCCATCCCATACTCGTCCCGCATCGTCCGCAGCAGGTCGAGGATCTGCGCCTGGATGGTCACGTCCAGGGCCGTGGTGGGCTCATCGGCGATGAGGAGCCGGGGCTCACAGGAGAGCGCCATGGCGATCATCACGCGCTGCTTCTGGCCGCCGCTCATCTCATGGGGGTACTTGTCTATGGAGTATTCGGGGGTCGGGATGCCGACCTGACGGAACAGCTCGATGGTGCGGTCGCGGGCTTCTTTCCTGGAGACGCCGCGGTGCAGCCGGACCGCTTCGGCGACCTGGTCGCCCACGGTGAAGACCGGGTTGAGCGAGGTCATGGGCTCCTGGAAGATCATCGCCATGTCGTCGCCGCGGAGCTTGCGGACGTCGGACCGGGACATCTCCAGCAGGTTGTTGCCCAGAAAGACGACCTGCCCGCCCTCGATGTTGGCGCTGGTCTCGGGCAACAGCTGCATGATCGTCAGCGAGGTCACGCTCTTTCCGGATCCCGACTCGCCGACCAGCCCGAGCGTCTCGCCCGCGTTGATGCTGAAGCTGACGTCGTTGACCGCTTTGACGACGCCTTCATCGGTGTGGAAGAACGTCTTCAGGCCAGAAAGCGAGAGCACGGGCTCAGCGGAGTGTTCTGCGTCGCTCATCTCAGTCACGTCCTCGAAGCTTGGGGTCGAGCGCGTCGCGCAGTCCGTCACCGAGCAGGTTGAAGCTCATCACAGCGAGCACGATCATGAATCCGGGGAAGAGGGTGATCCACCATGCGGTGCGCAGGTAGTCGCGGCCATCGTTGACGATGCTGCCCCAGGTCGCGGTGGGGGGCGGCACGCCGAGGCCCAGAAAGCTCAGGCTCGCCTCGGCGAGGATGGTCGATCCGATGGCCAGCGAGGCATAGACGATGACCGGCGCCAGGGCGTTGGGGATCAGATGGCGGAAGATGATCCGCACATCGGAGAACCCCAGCGCCCGCGCGGCCTGAATAAAATCCTGCTCTTTGAGCGAGAGCACCTGGGAGCGCACGATCCGCGCGACCCCCATCCATCCGGTCAATCCGAGCACGACGACGATGAGGAAGATGCTCTGCGCGCCGGCGGCACGGTAAAAGCCGATGACCGCGAGCAGCAGCACCAACCGAGGCAGCGACAGCAGCAGATCGGTGAACCACATGATGCCGCGGTCGATGAACCCGCCGAAGAACCCGGCGATGGCCCCCAGCGAGCTGCCGATCGTCGCTGAGATGCTCACCGCGATGAACCCGATGACCAGGGAGATCCGCGCGCCATACATCACACGGCTGAACATGTCCCGGCTGAACTGGTCGGTGCCCATCAGGTGCGCGAGGCTCGGCCCGGCCAGCTTGGGCCCGACGTCGATCGCATCAGGGTCAAACGGCGCGATCGCTGGTGTGATCAGGGCCAGATAGATCATGATCAGGACCAGATACAGCCCGAACACCCCGGTGCGGTTCTTGATGAACTGTCGCGCGATGATGCGAAGCTGGCTGCTCTTCTCCTTCTCCACATCCACCGGCGCCGGAGCGGCGAAGCGGAAGGCCCGGTACCACAGCAGCCCGGCGGTGGCGAACAGGGAGAACAGGGCCACGAACGGATGGATCGCGGCGTTGGGTCCGCTGACGGCGAGCAGGCTGAAGAGGTGGGGGAGCTGCACGAGGCCCCACACCGTCAGACCGGTCAGCGACATCAGTCCGAAGGCGGCGAGGACCTCGCCGCACAGCAGGTGGCCGAGGCCGGGAAGCAGCATCCCGGTCCAGGCCTGGGCGCCGGGTGGGGGGACGTGCTTGAGCTTTCGGGGCGGGGCGGCGTTGGGTTGACTCATCGCGGCCTCCTCAGCTCAGCCGGATGCGGGGATCGACCATCGAGTAGGCGATGTCGGCGAGCAGGTTGCCGGCGACCACCAGGATGGTGAACACGAAGAAGCAGGCGATGATGAGCGGGGTGTCCTGGGTGAAGATCGCCTCTACGATGACCCGCCCCATCCCCGGCCATGCGAAGACATACTCGATCAAGACGCTGCCGCTGAACAGGTAGGGCAGCGACAGACCGATGAGCGTGATGATCGGCAACAGGGCGTTCCGGACGGTGTGCTTGAGGACCACCGTCGCTTCGCTGAGGCCCTTGGCCCGCGCGGTCCGCACGTAGTCCTGGCGGATGACCTCGAGCATGCTCGACCGCATGTAGCGGGCCATGCTCGCGGAGCTGGCGATGCCCAGGCCGACGCCGGGC
>JBCBLB010000805.1:0-4015 GCA_038520555.1 Myxococcota bacterium
AACATGCGATGGACTCACGGTCAACGTGTCATCGTCGTGGCGGCGGCTCACCCCCACCGACATGACCACCCGCCCGTCGATGCGCATGGGCGACTTGATGGTGTGGAAGAGACGCGCCACACCGTGATGATCGGTCACAGACTCCGAAGGTACGTCGACATGATTGGCCACCTGGAACACGAGCGCATCGTCCCGAACATACTGCATCGTGTCGTCTGGATCCGACTGAGGACCGTCCACCATGTCGCGCAGCGCTTCGCGTGTCATACCATACAGGTCGAGGAAAGCACGGTTGGCCCACAGAAGTTGAGACTGTGGGCCCTTGATCAACACCATATCGCGCATCGAATCCAACGCGAGAGCCAGCATCGCACGCTCATTATCATCGCTCATGACACCCCCACATCGCGCTGCGCAGATGCTCAATCAACAAGCCACGTTCATCCAGGGGCAGAGTAGCCTACATCCCGCACCGCTCAAGAGGAATCCCATCGTTGATACTCTTCATCAGGAAATTAATTAAAATTAAGTAATATTTCAATTGCCAACCTAATAGTAGGTAATCTTTACCAGAGTATCGATATCATCGATCTGTAGAGGGTGGATGGGAATTGGTGTATGTTGAACCAGGGGCATAGACAGAGTCAGGAGATCCGATGCGTTTGGCACTCATGCTGTTCCTCTTCGCATGCAACAACTACCCCCCTCCGGACCCGCTGGAATCTGAGCTGACGGACTGCTCTGCTGACGAAGAATGCGTCGTCGTCGAACTGGGTTGCTGTGACGCATGCAACGGCGGCACCGCGGTCGCGGTAAACAAGGCACAGGAAGATGAAACCCGCGACCGCTATTCAGAACGGTGCGGCCTGAATTATGCCTGCACCCTGATGGCCTGTGGCTCACTGGATGCGGTCTGTGACGATGGGACCTGCGTCCTGGAGCAGGGCGACTTCGAGTGATGTCCGCTTCGGCCTGAAGGCCGAAGCGCTTCATCTGCACAGCCGTTTTCAGACGACCATCAGCAGCCGGAGCGCCTCGCGGCGGGTGGGCGCGTCCGCCTCCTGGAGCTTCTCCCATCCTTCGGCGTCGATGCCGAGCATCCCGATCAGCTCCTGGCGGAGGAACGGTGGAATGGAGCCGCTCATCAGCACATCCACCGCCACCTGGCGGCGCTCCGCCATCGCTTCCTCAGAAGCGTCCTCGTTCACGGACGTCTCGTGCTTCAGCCGCTCCATGAAGCCGATCGACCTGCCGTCGATGACCTTCTTCCGCCGCTCCTTGCCGTCCAGGATCTCTCCCAGACGCTGCTGCTGGTTGTCGGCAAAGATCTCGGGCAGCAGGGTCTCGTTGATGTCTTTCTCCAGCGCCTTATGGGTCTCCCGGATCGTGCGCGCCCGGTCCAGGCTGTCCTGAAGCGCAGCCTGCAGCTCCGCGATCTCTTCCGCGATCTCTTCCTGTTCAACATCATCGAGGACTTCGCCCATCAAGTCGTCCAACGACAGGTCGTGGTTGAGCATCGAGTCCACCTCGTCGAGGTTCATCATCTCTTCATCCGATTCCGCGTTGTCGACCTCAGAGAGGGCCTCCAGCATGGCGCTGTGCATATCGTCTTGCTGCTCGGCTTCCTCCTGGAGGATGGCCAGCTCACGCTTCTTGTCGCGGAGCGTGCTGCGCAACGCGCGGGTCCGATCGGCCTGCTCCATCAGGGATTGCTCGATCTCCACGAGCGTCGCCATCTTCTGCTTCGCGTCTTCATCGAAGACCGCGGTTTCCAGCGACGTACGCAGCGCCATCTCTTCGTCGTGCTTCCGCTCCCGTCCGTATTCGACCCCTTTATCGATGGCGACCTTCGCCACCTGCACCCCCGTGCCCGCCATCATCATCGCAGCGCCGACCGCGGCCCCCACCCCGGACAGCGTCGCGGCCCCGCCGGCGAGCTTGAGGGCGTTGGCCACCAGATCCACGCCGCTCTGCCGCTGGCTGCTCGTCTTGACCTCGACAAACAGCCGGAGGGTGTCGATGACGTCCTTCTTGCCCACCTTGACACGCCCCCCCTGCGCTTCGCGCTTGAACCGATCGACCAGGGTACGAACCACTGGATCCTTCTTGATGTCCGGGGTCTCCTGGTTGGCGAAGCGCTTCTGGAGCGCATCCACCACCTTCATGTGTCGGATGTGCTTGCGAAGCGCCTCTTTCTGTTCGGTGGCGTCGTGGAGCGCCTTCCCAGCCCGGACCGCCTTCGCGCCGCTGTAGACCACCCCGGCGCCCACGCTGATGTCACCGGCGATCTCGCCGACCTTGCCCACGGCATCCATCATCTTGCCGACTGACTTGTGCGCACGAACCGCCCGATCCAGGTGCGCTTTGGGAGAACTTCCCTCGGGATGTGGCGGACCATCCGGCGGCCCCTTCGGCGGACCATCCGGTGGCCCACCCGGCGGCCCACCCGACGGACCGGACAGCGAGGACATCGCATCTTGTGCTTTGCGCGCCTTGTCGAGGTTCGTGGCCAACGCCACGCCGTGCGCGGTCAGCTCGGTCGCCGATCCCCCCGCAGCCAGCGTAGAGGCGGTCTTCTCCACCCACGTCGCGTCGTCGCTCTTCAGCTCTTGCCGAGCGTTGATCGCAGAGGCAGCCGTCGAGAGGATCTCAGGCGCGAGCGCGCGGAGGGCATGGCCCGCCGCGTCCATCTGGCGGACACCGTCATGCCCTGGGCCAGCAGGCGGGCCGCCCGGTCCAGCGTCCGGACCAGGAGCCGGAGGGTGTCCTGGCATCGACGCCGTGTCTGCTCCGGAGGTCTCGACAGCGGCCCGGATGCGCTGGCGGCTGCGCTTGGGTTTGGCCAACGGCTTGGACGGCATCAGGGTGATCTTCACCCCGGTGATCGAGATGTCCTTGAAGACCTTCCGCAAGTGAAGCTCGACGATGGGCTCTGCCTTCGCGGTCCCCTTGCTGCGTCGAAAGTCATAGCGTTCTTTCTTATCGTTTCGCTTCTTGACGGTCCCGGTCATCCACTTCACCCGGTCAAGCGACCTATCGACAGGTACCCCGAGCCGATCCAGGTGCGCAGAGACTTTCCCAGCGTTCAGCTTCTTCTCACTGGCGGAGCCCACATACAGGAGCGTATCGGCGCCGACGCGGGCGTAGAAGAAGCTGCGGTTCTGTCTATCTCCTGTCGCCGTCAGGTTCTTCCGCGTCACCTTGTGGAGAAGCTCGAACGTCTTAGACACGACCACCTCATCAAAAGCATGAACGGCTGACGGCCAGAAGGCGCCAACACCGTGGGGCAGATGAAACGTAGTCGTGTGAGGATGTTCATGGACGAACACCGCATGTCCATCCATTCACTCTCAAACATCAAACCATCAAAGCTTCACAATCGTACAGCCAATACAATACGGCGCGAGACGCTGGTGACACATCATCACAATGGCAACGGACACCGTCGACCCGGACAGAGACCGGCGACCCCCTTCATTCGAAGCGCTCGCGCTGGATCATCTCGATCTCAATGAGCAGCGCAATGTCCGTATGGGCGCAGTCGTTGTCGCCGAAGGTGTGCAGCGAGATCGACAGGCCGCTTTCTCCGTCCAGGGTCTCGGAGACGCACGCTGCAGCGTTCTCGATGCTCATCGATGATATCGACGTCGTCGCTGGAATCCGAGCAGGCCCATCAGCCCCATCAGGGGCAACGCCGCCCGGGAGCCCGACGCACAGCCTGCATTGCTCGCATCGCGTGACGACGCGTCACGCGCGCAGGACGATTGCAGGCCCGGCACATCGGTCCATACGGTCGGGTTCCGGTCGTCACAGTCGGTGTGATCGTTGACATAGCCCTTCGGCTGGTCACAGGCGTTGCCCGGATGCGGAGTCGTGGGGTCGCCGTAGCCGTCCCCGTCCACGTCTGCGAACCACTGTGAGGCGTCGATCGGGTCCTCATCAATGGCGCCATCGCAGTTGTCGTCGATGCTGTTGCAGTACTCGGGGCTGTCGGGGTTCACGAAGCTCTGCTGGT
>JBCBLB010000739.1:0-4588 GCA_038520555.1 Myxococcota bacterium
CTTGTTGTCCCAGCGGTTGTAGGCCGCGTTGCGGGCGACGGTGAGCCCCTCGAACGTGTCGAACCCATATTCCTTCGCGATCTTATCGAGCGCAGCCGTGGCTCCGTCGGCCTTCTGCTTGAGAGCGGTGACCGTCTTCTCACCGTCCTTGTTGCCGCCGTTCTTCAGGGCAGTCTGGATGCTCTCCAGCCCACGGGACATCGCGGCGGGGTTGATGGGGAAGTCCTGCACGCGATCGTTGTTCCACGCCGATGAGGATTCGGGGTTCTCGGCGAAGTTCATCCGGCAGCGGGCCAGGTCGGTCGCGCTGATCTCGACCCCGCCGATCGTGGGCGTCCCCCAGCTCTGGACGTAGTTGACGTGCCCGTTGTCGCTCTTATAGCCCATCGAAACCGCGATCCCGCCGCCGTTGTCTCGTGACTCCTGGAGCTGGTTGATCAGATAGGCGCGGCGCTGCTCCAGGGTCTTCTGGTAGTCGGGGTCCTTCTTGTCGAGCGGCATGGTGAAGTTGGCGAAGCTCGACGCCATGGGCTTGTTGTAGACCATCGTGGAGACGGTGTCACAGTCGGGGCCATAGAGCAGCCCGCTGTCTTTGCCCATCTCCTTGAGCCCCTTGTCCAGGCCGACCGCGATCAGGCCCGGCCCCAGGCTCTGCATCAGCTGGATGTTGTTCATCGAGGACGGATTCTTGAAATAATCCATCATATGGCTCTTATCGCCACGGTATTTGTCTTCGCGGTTGGTCTCTTCGAGGTACTCCTGGATGTCTCCGGGCCGCACCTTCGTCTTGATATAGATCTGCCCGGTTTTGGCGTCCTTCTCGAATTTGTCCGGGAATTTGGCGGCCAGGTCGGGCAGGGGCGAGCCATATCGGTCGATGAGCCAACCTGAGGAGTACCCGCCGCCGCTGCCCCTGGTCAGCGCGCTCTGGGGAACCGGGAACTTCATATCGAGGTAGGGTCCGTCCTCGTCAGACTTGACCACCATCCGATCGATGATGCTCTCCTTGAGCTGAGCGACCCGCTTCAACGCCTTGAGCCGTGCGCTCTTCACCTTCTGCGCGTCGTTATACTTGCTCCGAATCTCCTGGAGCGCCGCCTCAAGGTTCTCGTTGAGCTTCTTGATCTTCGCCCTGGCCTCCTTCCTGGAATACTTCTTGTTCTTCCTCGCCTTTTTGATCCGCTTGATGGCGTCTTTGTGGGCATCGATGGCGTATTTTCGCATGCTGCCGAGTTCGAGATTTCTGGCGTTGAACACCGCGTCGATCCGGTCCTGACACCGCTTGAGCTGCTCGGCGATCTTCTGGCTCTGCGCCTCGTTCATCGGGTTGGCGGTGAGCATGGGCGCGAGCGTCTTGATCTCGGACGAGATGCTCTCGGGGATGTCTTCGCCCTGGAGGGCCTTGAGCGCGTCGTGGGCGCCGACGCCGACGCCGCACATCGCCCCGGAGAAGTATGAGATCGGAGCGCACTTGCCGAACGCGCCGGTGTCGTTGCCCTTGCGGACGACGTCGGTCTGGCCGATGGTCTCCAGCTCGGCCTGCTCCAACACCTGCGTCGCCTGCTTCAACGCGCTGTATTCACTCTTGACCGACGCCATTTTTTCCTTCGAGAGCGGGGGCTTTCGATTCTTGGCTTCGTTCCTTCGATGTAAGAGGGCCTCTCGCATCTCCTTGCAGAGCTTTTCGACAGCTTCCATGTTGGGCGGGCGTTGGGTCAGCAGCGCCTCCAGCTCCTGGGCCTTCTTCCCATGCTCTTCGTCCTGTGCGATGCGGTCCAGGGCGCCGCGGATCTCTTCGTTGCCGATGCGGACGGCGTTGACGGTGCCGTTGCTCTGGCGCAGGAAGATCTTCTGGGTGTCGGGGATGGGCTTGAGCAGCTCGCCGATCGAATCGCCGCTGTTCTCTGCCCAGGTCGTCAGCGAGGCCTTCATCACCGTGTCGGCGATCTTCTTCGTCACCGTGTCGGAGCTCACGTCCCCGGTGGTGCCGTCCACGTCGGTCATCAGCGCCTTTCGGACCGACTCGGGGATCCCGTTGACCCGCGGCAACAGCACGTCCTGGCCGGTAACACTCTGGATGAACGCCGGCTCTCCGGTGTCTGCCCAGGACAACTTGCCCTTATCGTCCCAGCTGCCGATGGTCGCCTTCATCTTGATGGCCGGGTAATACTCCCGCAGCTTGCCTTTGAAACCGTTTTTCTTCGCCGCATCGTAGTCCTTGGCCCAGAAGCCCTCACGCGCCAGACTCAGGAAGACGTCGTCTTCGGTCGGAGTTTTGGGCGGCGCGACCTTGAGGTCCATCGTCCGCTCGAACGGCTCCTTCAGGCACTTCCCGCTGAGGCGGACATGGTACCGATGCTGCGTTGTTTCCGGCATATCCTTGACGCGGAGCTGCAAGAACGCCCACTCCGCGGCGTTGAGGCTGCCCGAGCCGTCGTGCCAGCGCAGCCCGTTCTCCAGCACCGAGGGCACCTCAAGGTCGGCGAACTGAAGCTTGTACTCGAAGAAGCTCATCTCTTCAGAGACCTTGCCCTCTGCCTTCTCCACCTTGAACGCGTCGGCGAGCATCTCATTGATCGCGGCAAACTCTTCGTCGTCTTTGGGGTGGTTGAGTTTGGACATCGCCTGGCGGAAGGTGACCGGCGGCGTCGATCCGGGCACCACTTCGTCCATCCGATCGAAGTGCAGGTTGGTCGGAGAGGCGGGCTTGCGATGCGTGACCGTCTCGCTGAGGTTGCCGTCCTTGTCCTTCTGCAGCTTGAGCTTCGCGCCCTTTTCGCTGCTCAGGGCGTTGTCGATATGCAGGTCGTAGCCCAGCTTCACGCAGGAGATCAGGCAGTCGGCGATCTGCTTCCGCGCCTCGGGCGTGATCACGCCGTCCTTGAGGATCGATGCCTTGAGCTTCAGCCCGTCGCCGTCCTTGACGAAGACCGCGTCCAGCTTGGTCGTCTTGAGGAAGTCGGGCAGGATCTGGACCTTCTGTCCCTTGTTGTCGGTGAAGAACAGCTCATCCTCAGAGAGGATCCCGTCGAGCTGAGTGTCCTTCTGACGGAAGATCTCCTGCTGCTGGAGGAGGAAGGTGTTGAGGGTCTCGGTCGCCTGCTCGGTCGATGCCTGGCGCTCTGGAGAGAGGTTGACCTCCCGGAGCTGATCGGCGATCGCGGTGACCAGCTCCTGGCCCTCCAGATCATGGAAGGGATCAACCACATCGAGCAGCGCTCCTTCGCGAACCTCCAGCTCGGACAGCCAGGTCGCGAGCCTCTTTTCCAGAACCACCGCCTGCTCGCCGTCCTTCGCGGCCTTGCCGGATGCCACCACTGCGTCAATGTAGTCACCGATCGCAGCGATCGATGCAGAGACGGTCTTCTCTTCCTTGCGGAAGTTCGCCTCCAGCGTCTTCTGCGCCTTCGGCTTCTGGTCTCCCTTGGCGTTGTCGACGGTCTTCTGCTGTGTGTCCGAGTTTTCGCGAGCTTCGAGGTAGGCCTTCAACGCCTGCTCGACCGCCTTCAGCGACTCGCCGACGTCCCCGGCCTCGGCGCTGTCGACGTCGATCTCGACATCACCGCCTTCGACACGAGCCGTGCCGATGAACCGCTTGAACGCCTTCAGCGACCGCGCGAGCTGGCTCTCGCTCAGTCCGCGACGGACCTCGACGCTGAAGATCAGCGTTTGACCATCTTGACGCACCACACCCGCGCAGAGCTTCGACTTCAGGCCCACCTGATAGTCCGACTCAAAGGGCTTGAGCGTCTGGTTGATCTTCTTGACGTTACCGAACTTCGCCGACGTCTTGATTTTGCGATCGATGTGCAGGATCCGCGCGTCCTGGTCTTTGTCGACGACGAAGTAGAACGCAGGGACGTGCGACTCGGACACCTTCTTCGCGTTCTTCTTCAACAGAGCTTCGTGCTTGGCGTGCATCTGCCCTCCTTCAACCGCCTGTTCTCACCTCCTTTGAAGTACTGCTCGCCCCGTGAGGCTTCACATTACTCGTGATTAATTCCCTTGAAATCTGGGGTCGTGGTGTTTTCATCATGGGTCAGGCCCGAGCTTGCGCTCCGCCGCAGAGCGGAGAGTGTATTGAGCATCGGCTCAGTCCTTGATAAGCTCTCAAGCGTTGAGGATTCTCTTCGTTATTCCATTGTATGGAGCGAGTTGTGGCAGATTATAAGGACGCCAGTCCGAAGTACTGGGATGAGTACAATAATTTTCAGCACCAGAAACACGGATTGATCAGGAAGTATCTTCAGGGATGGTTCCCAAAGTTGGGCTTGAAGAAGGAAGTCACCGGTCTCATTTACGTTGATACGCATGCAGGGCGCGGTCGGCATTCCGGTGGGCAGGAAGGGTCACCGCTTGTTGCGCTCAATACAATCCTCAACCACGACCACATCACTCAGATCCTGGCACGGAAGAGGCTGCAGAACGTATCGATGGTGTTCATCGAGCGCGACGCCGAGAATTATGAGGCGCTCAGGCAAGAACTCAGCCAGATTACGCGACCCCCCAAACTAAACGTCTGGCCCCGAAAAGGTGACAGCTTTGGCTTATTGGATGGCATCTCCGATCGTCTTGCCAGACAGGTGCC
>JBCBLB010000372.1:0-9627 GCA_038520555.1 Myxococcota bacterium
ATCCGATGCTGCGAACCGGGCTGAAGGTGGATGCGGTCTCGGTGCTCGGCTCGCACACCTCGCACGCTTCCTTCAACGAGGGCCAGCAGCGCCGCGGACAGGACGCCGACACCTCTGAGACCGGGCGCGATCTCTATGGCAAACAAGACCACGTCTACGCCACCGACTTCATCGAGATAAACGAAGATCACACCGGAACGATTCCCTACTTCCAGGGTGAGAAGGGAGACCTGGTGAACTGGTGGGTGGTGCGGCCGGCGGGAAGCGACTGGGCGAGACCGCAGATGCCCACCATGCGGTGAGCCGGGATGACCGGCGTCTTCACGAGCGATGCGGCGCGGGCGCAGGACGCGTGCCTGGACCCGGCGGCCATCGCAGAGTCGGCGAAGTCTGCGCTGGGCTGCTCGGGGCTTCCGGAGCCAGAGCTGCTGGCGCGGCTGTGGCTCGTGGAGGGGGCGCTGCACATGCTCGACGATACCTTCGGCGCCCAGTCCGCGTTCCGCTCGGCAGGCTGGCTCGCGCCGGGGTTGTGGTTTCCAGAGTTCGGCGAGCGGCGGTTTGGGATCGATTCGCAGGCGCAGTCTGAAGGGGCCCTGAGCGCTGTAGAGATCCGCCTCGACGCGGTGTCGGACAAGATGCAGGCGGCCCGCCTTCCGGTGTGACTCCGGCTGAGCATCATCCTTCTATTTTGAAAGGACGCCCAGCACACCTTTCAAAAGCGTGACGGTTGCTGGAGGAGCTGTCCACGTGTTGTCACAAACGGACGCTCCTCAAGGGAAATCGACGCGGTGTGTACCGACACAGGCTGGTACTCTTGGCATGTCAAGATGTCGACGCCATCGTTTTCCATGGCCATGCGCCAGTCTGTGCATAACTCTACGCGGCCCCTTACATGCGGGATGAAGGGTCCAAAAGTGTTGGTATAAGCTGGGCTATGTAATTTCCTGATGAAAGGGAACGGTGTCGCTTTCAATCAGTTATCCACAGACCGATTTGCCTGGTGTTGATAAGTTTCGTCCGATGTTTTACGCGTCAAGACTTTTCCTGAAGTGTTCCATCAGGTTGTCTCGCATCGGTCATCATTTTGCTTTCGCAGGGTAACAGGTGGGCTATGACTCTGCAATATCGGCTGCAGATGGGTCGATCTGCTGGCGGGCGATCAGGTGAGCATAGGCGCCGCGCTTCTTCATCAGCGTCGCATGATCGCCGCGCTCGACGACCCGGCCTGCGTCGAGGACCACGATCTCATCGGCGGCTCGGATGGTAGAGAGCCGATGGGCGATGGCCAGGACGGTTCGGTCCACCATCAGCCGCTCCAGGGCTTGTTGGACCATCCGCTCGCTCTCTGCATCGAGGGCGCTGGTCGCTTCATCGAGGACGAGCAGGGGCGCGTCGCGCAAGATCGCCCGCGCGATGGCGATCCGCTGCCGTTGTCCGCCGGACAGCCGCATCCCCAGCTCGTCGATGCGGGTCTGGTAGCCGCGTGGCAGCGCCTGGATGAAGTCGTGAGCGTTCGCGGCGCGGGCCGCGGCTTCGATGTCTTCGTCGCGGACGTCGAGTCCCAGGGCGATGTTGTCGCGGACGGTGTCGTTGAACAGAAACCCCTCCTGGCTGACCATGGCGACGCGCTGGCGAAGCTGAGACAGCGCGATGTCTCTGAGGTCGAGGCCGTTGATGGTCAGCCGTCCGTTGGTGGGATCGTAGAAGCGGGGGATGAGGTTGGCGGCGGTGCTCTTTCCCGCGCCGGATGCGCCGACCAGGGCGATCATTTTCCCTGGTGGCAGGTCGAGGTTGAGGTTGTGGAGCACCGGTCCTTCGCCATAGTCGAAGGATACGTCCTCGAAGCGCAGGTGCAGGGCGCGGCTGCGGATGCGCCGTGAGCCGTCGTCGGGCACGGCGGTGGGGCGGTCGAGGATCTCGAAGATGGCGCTCGCGCCGGCGAGGGCCCGCTGGGTGAGCGACTGAATGAGGGTGAGTCCCTTGAGCGGCCCATGTAAAAAGCCGAGCGCGAACAGGAAGGCGACCAGCTCGCCGGGTTCGAGCTGTCCGGCGAAGACCTGCTGCCCGCCCACCCACAGCGCGATCCCGGCGCCGACGGCGGCGAAAAGCTCGACGATGGGGCTGGGCAGCAGCTGTGCGCGGACGGTGGCCATTTTCAGCCGCCGCTGCTGCTCGTTCTCTTCGGCGAACACGTTGCTCCGCAGGTCTTCGGCGAGGAAGGCCTGGACGACGCGGATGCCGGAGAGGGTCTCGACAGAGGAGGCCTTGAGTCGGGCCATGTTGTCGAGGGCGCCCCGGGAGCGGGCCCGGAGCATCTTTCCGAAGCGGTCGATGGGGAAGATGACCAGGGGCAGGAGCAGGACGGCGATGGCGGTCAGCCGGGGGTTCATATAGAAGGCGCTGCCGACGAGGCCCGCGAGGGTCAGCGGCTTCTGGACCGCGGTGACGATGCCGGAGACGCCGTACTGGACGTTGGAGACGTCCGAAGACAGCCGAGAGAGCAGGGCGCCGGTGGGCTGTTGCTGGTGCCAGGCGACGTCTTGTCGCAGGATGGCGTCGAACAACTCCTGGCGCAGGGTGGTGACGACCTTCCAGGCGACGTATCGGGTGAGCATGCCGCGGCTGAAGCCCAGCGCGCCGTTGAGCAGGTAGATGCCGACGAGGGCGGCGGGCAACAGCCGCAGCCCCCAGGCGTTGTGCTCGATGAGGACTTCATCAAGCAGCCCCTTGATGAGGAACACCAGGGCGCCGGGGATGGCGGAGTGCAGGGCGATCAGGACGAGGGCGAGCGCGAGGTGCGCCCGATAGGGCTGAAAGTAGCCCAACAGCCGCCGCAGGGTCTGCGGCGATTCAGCGTCAACGTCTACTTCAGCCACTCCGCGAGGACCTCATCGTTGTGTTCGCCGACTCGGGGCGCCCGCCGCTCGGCAGCCCGGGGCGCATCGCTCATGGTGAACGGCAACGGCACGGTGCGCACCGGCCGGCCGCCTTCGGGATGCGCGTGTTCGACCACCGAAGCCCCGTCGAGGGCTTCGGGCACGGACAGGATCGGCCCGGCGGGGACGCCCGCTCGGTTGCACCGCTCCAGCCAGTCCGCCCGTGTGCGCGCCTTGATCATGGCGGTCAGGACAGCTTCCAGGGCGTCGCGGTGTTTGACGCGGTCGGGGTTGGTGGTGAACCGCGGGTCTGCAGCCAGGTCGGGGCGCTCGGCGGCCCGGCAGAACGCCTGCCACTGCCCATCATTGGCCACGGCGAGGTTGAGGTAGCCGTCGGCCGCTTCGTATGTGGCGTAGGGGTGCAGCGAGGCGTGGTGGTTGCCGGTGCGCTTTGGGGCACGCCCCGCGTTGAGCCAGTTGCTGGCTCGGTACACCAACATGGCCCGCTGTCCGTCGAGCATGGAGACGTCCAGGGTGGCGCCTTCTCCGGTCTGCTGTCGTCGGTACAGGGCGGCGAGGATCGCCTGGACGGCGGACTGGCCGGCGACGAGGTCGGCGATCGAGGTGGCCACCTTATACGGCGCCCCCCCTGCCGGACCGATCAGCGAGACGATGCCACCCATCCCCTGAATGATCAGGTCATAGGCAGGTCGTGGCTGATCCTGACCGAAGCCGCTGATCGAGCAGTAGATGAGGGCGGGCTTGTGGGCGCGGAGCTGGTTGGCAGACAGCCCGAGGCGCTCCATGACGCCGGGGCGGAAGTTCTCGAGGATGACGTCGGCGGCGAGGGCGAGCCGAACGGCTCGCTTCTGGTCGTCGGGGTCCTTGAGGTTGAACGCGACAGCGCGCTTGCCGCGGTTGGTCGACAGGTAGTAGGCGCTGACGCCGTCGACGAAGGGCGGTCCGAACGTCCGGGTCTCATCGGGGAGGTCGGGGTGTTCAACCTTGACGACGTCTGCGCCGAGGTCGGCGAGGGTCATCGAGGCGAACGGCCCGGAGAGCACCCGGGAGAAATCGAGGACACGGACACCATGCAGGGGAGCAGACATACGCTTCGTCTTATCCTCTCCAAGATGCAGTCCATCGTTTTCACATAACGCTCGGGCGGGACGCGCCTGAGGTCGGTGGGTGAGAGACGTTCTTCGTCTGCATTCTCCTCCAGGGCGTACGCATGAAGAACGCTCATCAGCCCAGACGGTGCGCACGATGCTGAGCCCGCTCGTGACCGGGTACACATGAATCCTGCCCACCGTTCATAATCTCTTCGTTATGCAGACCACCCACCAACATCACATCGCCGACGCCCGGTCGCATCCGATCGCCGCGGGCACAGTCGGCCTCGTGGTTACTTCTCCGCCATATCCGATGATCGAGATGTGGGACGAGGGCTTCGCGGCGGCGGATCCCGCCATCCCTGCAGCCCTTCGCAACGACGAGGGGATGGTCGCGTTCGAGGCGATGCACCGCCAGCTGGACGCCGTCTGGGCGCGTTGCTTCGACGCCCTGCGCCCAGGCGGCTGGATCGCGGTGAACATCGGCGACGCCACCCGGACCCTTGGCCAGGACTTTCAGCTCTACCCCAACCATGCGCGTGTCCTGACCGGCCTGATCGCCGCAGGGTTCTCGCCGATGCCGGACATCCTGTGGCGAAAGCCCACCAACGCACCCAACAAGTTCATGGGGTCGGGGATGCTGCCGGCGGGCGCCTATGTGACCTATGAGCACGAATATATTCTGCTCGCGCGGAAAGGCGGCAAACGGAGCTTTTCGGGAAAGGCAGCAGAGAACCGGCGGCGGAGCGCCTTCTTCTGGGAGGAGCGGAACGTCTGGTTCTCTGACATGTGGACGGGGTTGGTCGGGGTCGGTCAGGGGCTCGCCGACGCTCATGGCGCCCGGAAGCGATCTGCGGCGTTTCCCCTCCAGCTGCCACATCGGCTGATCTGTATGTACTCGGTGTATGAAGACGTGATCCTCGATCCCTTCGGAGGGACCGGGACGACCGCTGCTGCGGCGCTGGCGGCGGGGCGCAGCAGCGTCACCATCGAGCAGGATGGCGCCTTGTCTGGACTGATCGCTGACACGCTGACGGCGGGTGTGGAGCGGGGACAGGCGTTGGCGGCGCAGCGGTTGGCGGCGCACCAGGCGTTTGTCGAGCGCCGTATCGCGTCAGGGAAGGGGTTCAAGCATCACAATCCGCATCATGATGTCCCGGTGATGACGCGACAGGAGCGGTCGCTTGCGCTGTGGGTCCCGACCGGCATCGTGGCTGTGGAGGGGGGGACATGGCGGGCAGGGCATGCGCCGCTTCGTCCACCCGGGTGACATCTTCAGGCGTCTGCGACGCAGACGCGGTGTCCGATCAGCTTTCCATGGTCGAGATCATCGACGATGACCTGAGCGATATTTCCGAACCGGACCCGCATCGCGGACTGCCCGCCGAGCTCATCGAGGGTGACCACCCGGCTCTCTGTTGCGGGGCCATCGACCATCGCGCCTGGGCAGAGGTAGCAGTGCGGCAGCCCTGTGCTCTCCAGGTAGGCCATGGATGCGAGGTGTCCGCGGGTCATGCGTTGGATCACGTCTCGGGGCATCCCCGGGGGGAGGCCATACCGCTTCATGGCGTCCGGGTCGTCCCAGTCCTGGAGCAGGACGCTTCGGTTTGTCCCAGGCACCCACAGCGCGCCGATGCCGCCGACCAGATAGAACGTCTGGACGCCGCCCGCCGCGGCGTTGGGCACGATGGATTGGACCATCTCCACCGTGCCATTGCCCCCCGCCGGAGAGGTGCAGTTGATGGCGATCTGACAGCCTGTCGAGGCGGAACGGACGGCTTCGGCGTCCATGACGTCGCCGGCGACCACCTGAAGCGTTTCAAAGCGCGCGTCCGCGCGGTCCAGCTTTGACGGGGTCCGAACGTAGGCGACCACCTCATGGCCTGCACTGACCGCGGCCTTCCATACCCACTGGCCGAGGCCACCGTTCGCACCAAAAATGATGAGTCTCATTGTTGCTTCCTTTGTTTTCGACCATTCATAGAGCGGTATACCATGGGCCTTCAGCGCGCTTCATCAGGCGCACACCGGCGTTGAAGGGGGACCCTCATCACCGTGGATTCCCGCCCCTCCGGGACCGCCTGAGGGCGATGCTCGAACGCCGCGTTCAGGTTGTTTCCGGCCACATCCTCGAACCGGCCGCTGATGAGCAACGTGTGCGCACCGATCGGCGCGCCCCATGGCGCGTCGGGGGTCCACGCTGCCGTGCGCTCCGCGGGACCGAGGGTCCATGTTCCGCTCAGAGGGGTGTCCTCGGGATCCAGGATCCGCAGCAGCCGGTGGACGGAGACGTGGTCCACCGGCTCCCCAAAGTCCACCTGGAGCGGCTCCGGTGAGCCAGCCGCCGGCGGGATGAGACACCACCGATCAGGAGCGACCGGGGCGCTGTCCTCTGCGATGGCCTGAAACGTGTGGGAGTACTCTGAGAGTAGCGGTTCGCCGCGTGTGCTCGTCCAGGTCTCCAGGACGCGCAGGCGGTAGGTGCCGCCCGCCTCGAAGGCCCGGCCCATCTCAAGGTTGGCGCGCAGGCCGGTCTTGACCCGACCCGGGTCCACCAGAAGCGTGATCCGTCGTCGGTCAGATGACCACAGCTCATGGATATTGTCGAAGAACACGCCGGTGAGGTCTTCTTTTGTGTCTACACGTTCGAGCCGCACATGGTCGAGGAAGTCCCCTTCCCGCATCGGCGCAGAGAACGACACATAGAATCGCAGGACGTTCTCCGGGATCCGGTCAGCAGAGGGGTAGACCGCCACGACGGAAGGCCCCGACATCGGCGTCGGGACGCATCCCCACGCCGATGCGGCCATGGCGGCGGTCAGCCATCGAACAGCGGCGTTCACTCGACGATGTACTCGGGGTAGCCTTCTTCAGCCTTCATATAGTTCTGGAACTGGCGGATTCCGTCCTGCTCCGGCGGGTAGGTGTAGCTGGGAATCTCGTATTCGCTCTGGAAGTCGGAGAGGCGGAAGTTCACGCCTTTGAGATAAGACATCAGCTCAAGCGAGCCGTCCTCGGCATGACGGCGCACCGCCACCAGCCGACCCGGATCCTGATCGGAGAGCTGCAGCAGGCCGGTCATGGGGGTCTCGGCCGCGCCGAGATCCACCTTGGAGAGGGGCGGGAACACCCCTTCGGTGATGCCGGGCGCATTGACGGCGGCCTCCAGGGCGGGCTGGTAGAGGAGCTGGCCGCCCTGGTTCTTGTTCTGGATGTACAGGGCGTGGGTGGGGTTGCCCTCTGCGTCCATGGTCTCGTAGGCGACAAGGTCACCGGGGGTGTTGCCGAAGCCGAGCTCCCCGATGGTCTTCCCTGTCACCGCCCCACCGCTGATCACGTCAGCCACCGGGAACACCACGAGCGGTGTGCAGGTGTAGGCCGCGACCACATAGTCGACGTCGTTGAGGGTCATGACCGTCATCGCCCGGATGGGCGCGCGTGTCTCATACTGACCGTGGATGCCGTGGTAAATCTCGGTCGTCGTGACCACTGGCTCGGCGTCGAGGGCCAGGCCGGTGCTCCACAGCGTCGACGCGAAGTCCGCGTTGGACATGCCGGCGATGAACAGCCGCTCATCGTGCACCGTGAGGTTGGTGATCGACAGGTCGCGGGAGGGGAACTCTCCGTAGAAGTAGAACTCATCGGTCGGCGTGAAGGGCACATCGAGGCTATCGCCATCCAGGTCCGGGTCGAGGATGCGGGCCGTGCCGCCCTGGTTGACCACCACGATGCCAGAGTCGTAGTCACCGTCCGACAGGCGGTTCACCGCGAGGTAGGCCTCCTTGGTGGTGGGGTGGATGGCCATATCCTTGACCCGGATGTCACGCGGCGCTGCGCCGAGCAGCTCCGCAAGCAGCGTGTCCAGACCCCGGAGGTTGTAGCCGAGTTCTGCGTCCGGATTGGTGACGGACGCAGGCGAGAGCTGGGTGATGCTGCCATCGCCGGAGTCTCCCACGTAAAGCATGCCGTCTTCGTCGAAGGTGAGCGCAGTGATGTTCTCGAAATCGCCGAGCTCCGGCGGCGAATCGGTGTCGGTGTCGGTGTCGGTGTCGGTGTCGGTGTCGGTGTCGGTGTCGGTGTCGGTGTCGGCTTCAGAGGACTCGTTGTTGTTCGAGTCTTCTTCATCGCATCCAATGAGGGTCAGCGAAACCAGCGCGGCACATAAAGCGGTCAAGGGAATCCGGTACACGAAGACTCCTTTTGGTGAGCCAGAGTGGCTCGATCGGGTGAAGGGTGGTGATAGGGTAGGTGCGGTCGGTGGACAGGTGAACGTTGGAATTGATCACAGATGATGTCCATTCTTTGCGCGCTGGTTTTTCGAGTTTGAGTGCTACAATGGAGAGCTGTCGCGCATTCGTCATGGCGACGACGGCCGAGGACGTGTTCTGATGTCGATAAGCCCACGAGTCGACCGTTTCATTGAGTTTCTGGCTGTTGCGGACGCAGGAAGCGTATCGGCGGCGGCCCGCGAGCTTGGGATTCCGCGTGCGACGCTGAGTCGTCGTCTCTCTGCGTTGGAGGACGCGCTCCAGGTCCGGCTCATCCATCGCGAGACCCGGCAGATCGGGCTGACAGAGGCGGGGGCGCTGCTGGCCGAGCGCGCCCGGGTTGTCGTCTCTTCCGCCGAAGAGGCGCTACGGGCGGTGCAAGCCACCCAGGCGCGGCCCGCGGGATTGCTTCGTGTGTCGACCCCGCCCGCCTATCTGTTCACCGAGCTTCTTCTGGGCTTTGCCAAGGCCCACCTCGATGTTGAGCTGCAGGTTGTTGGGACGCCGACGCTGGTGGATCTGGTCGCCGATCGGGTCGACGTCGCCCTTCGCGCCGGGGAAGTGCGCCAGGCGGGGCTGGTGGTCCGCCGCCTCTGGAACGACCGGACCTCGCTGGTGGCTGCGCCGCGATACCTGGAGACACGCGCGCCGCTGACCGACGCCCAACAGCTCAAAAAACACACCTGTATCCTCGGCTTTGAGAGCGACTGGCAGCCCAGACGGGGGTGGCCGCTGCGGACAGGTGGGCGAGTCCCCGTCAACAGCGCATTGACCGCGCATGATGTGATGGTTCACCTCTCCGGGGCCCTGGCGGGGTATGGCATCGCCTTGCTCCCCGAGAGCATCACCGCGCCCTATGTGAAAAAGGGAGAGCTGGTGCGTGTGCTCACCGATCAAATCGGCGGCAACCTGCGGATGTCGATCGTCTTCACCGATCGGAAGTATATGCCGGCAAACGTCCGCGCGTTCATCGACTATACCGTCGCCTTCTATGAGGCAGACCCCTTCCCGGACGGCCTGCGAACCGCGGCATGGCTGATGCCTCCGACCGGCGCCGTTGGTGCCCCGGACACCGTGGATGTTTTCCCCAGTCTCAAGGTGTAAAGATCCGTGTGTGGAACACGGCGCTCCCCCGGACTGTGACTCAGAAAGACACGGGCTTCGCCCCTGGAAGGCTTCAAACCTGGCAGTCGACAGGGAAAGCGGTTGATCCAGAGGACGGAATGGGGAGTAATCACCATGGAGGTGAGCGATGGCGTTTCCAATTCAGCAGATCGATGTGGCCCCGGATCCGGGCGGGGCGTGCCGGTGTGATGCGAGCACGGTGGATGTGACCAGCCTGGGGCTCTGGCTGGCGCTGGTCGTGGTGGC
>JBCBLB010000931.1:0-2857 GCA_038520555.1 Myxococcota bacterium
CGGCGGGCGACCGTGCGGACCCCGAGCGGGCAGCGCGGGTCTTCGAGCAGCCGCTTTAGATCGAGAGGGGTGTCGATGTCGTAGCAGGTCGGGGCCATGTGGACCGCCAGACCCATCGCCTTCGCCCGGTCGACGGTGGTCTTGAGGACTGCTTCGGTGGACCAGGGGACATCATCAAACAGCGCGTCCTGCGGGGCGTCGACGCAGATCATCCAATAGCCGCCGTCTTCGGCTGGCCCGAGGACGACAGGCTCCGGGCGCTCGGCCGCATCGGCCAGCCACCGCGGAGAGAAGATCGGGCAGTCGGTGCCGATGGCGAGCCGCCGCCCGGGCCCGGTCAGCGCTCGCTTGAGCCGCTCTCCGAGATCCCCGGGCGCCTGGGGGAGGACGGTGAACCCCTGCCGCTCCAGCGAGCGGGCGAATGCCCCCTGGTAATCGCCGCCCATGGCGATCACGACGTCCAGGCCGCTGCGCCGTACCCGGTCGAGGGTGGCAGAGACCAGCGCGGTATGCATCGCGGCAGCCCCTTCTGCGCCCAGCGCAGGGATGAGCCGGGTCTTGACCCGTCCAGGCTGGGGAGCCTTGGTCATGACCACGAGACGAGGCGCAGGGGGGAGGGTGATCATCATCGCGCATATCGCCAGGTTGAATAGATGATCTTTGCCCCTGCAGCGACGCTGCCCCGGACGGTCTGGCTGATCTTGGAGACCCCGACACGAGAACGGTATCGAACCGACACCTCGCGGATCCGAAGGCCCCCATAGACCGCCTTCATCTGCATCTCTACGTTCCACCCGTAGTTCGGATCGGTCATGTCCATCGCCATCAACGAGGAGAACCGGACAGCCCGGAACGGCCCCATGTCCCGGTATCGGTGGCCGGTGATGCGCCGAATCAACCGCGTGGCGAGCTGGTTTCCGAACCGCTGATGTGGCAGCAGCGCGCCCGGCTCTGCCAACGCGGTTCGATCGCCCAGGACCATGTCGGCCTCATCATCCAGGATCGGATCGACGAGAAGCGGCAGATCCGCTGGGTAATCGGAGTGGTCACCGTCCAGGATCACCACGATGAAGGGAGGAGGAGAGGCGGTCGAAGCCGCACGAATGCCGGCCTGACAAGCGTTTCCATAGCCCCGCTTCGGTTGATGGACGACCTCGGCGCCACAGCGCCGGGCGACCTCAGGGGTGCCATCGGTGCTGCCGTTGTCGACGACCACAACCCGACCGACTTCGGGAAGCTCTTCGAGCACCAGCGGGATGCTCTTCGCTTCGTTGAGAGCTGGGATGACGACGGTCACCTGACTGTAGTCGCGGCGCTGCATCCGTGAAGCCTTCACCGCGGAGTGTGCGGAGGGGTTAGGATGAGGAGAGGTTCAGGGCTGAACCGATAAGCCATAGGTGGCTCGTCAAACTATAACAGACTTGACCTGTCAACCTGAAGCGGTGTTTACCGGTCAATGCCCTGAAGACACACCCTGAAGACACACTGGGGTCGATCTCAACATCGGCACAACATGCCTCGAAACGATAAACGATAGCGCTATCGTCTTGAACCGGGAGCGACAGCGTCATGCGCAGCCTCTACAGCCTCTTTTTGATCGCTGCCCTGATGGTCAGCGGCCTCGCGTACGCACAGCCGAAAAATCTCGTCAACCTGCAGCCCTCCGCGGCACAGCTGACCACAGACCAGACGGCCCCTGTGCAGGTCATCCTCACCGTGCCTCCGGGCTTCCATGTCTATCGGGACATGCTCCAGGTGGACGTCGTCGACCCGGATGGGTTGACCCTGGGACCGCCGGACTTCCCGCCCGGGTTGATGAAGACCGATCCGGCCAACCCCGCCAACCAGCGCGAGCAGTACGACCTCGACGTCATCGTTGATGTCCCCGCCACCGCGAAGACGGCAGGGACCTACAACCCCACCTTCTCGGTCCGCTTCCAGGCCTGCAAAGACACCCTGTGCTTTATGCCGAAGACACAGGAAATCACCATCCCCGTCACGGTCTCTGCCGGTCAGCGCTCCGGCTTCCGGTTCGACGAAAAGCAGGACGTCCTCCTGGTCAACTCTGTGGGTGGCACGTCGGCGAAGCACAGCCGCCGCCCCGACGTTGACTTCTCTTCGCTGCCGTCGTCTGCCGCTGTTCGCCCGGAAATCGGTGATACGCCTCATCCGGTCCTCGCTCGTCTGATCGCAGACAAGCAGACCGTCGCGCCTGGCGACACGGTCCGCCTCGGAGTGCACCTCGAGCAGGCAGAGGGCTGGCACACCTACTGGCGAAGCCCCGGCGAGATCGGAAAGCCGCCAGAGATCGCGTGGGGCCTGCCCGGCGATGCGACCGCCTCAGCCCATGTGTTCCCCATCCCCCATCGCTATGATGAGCAAGACATCGTCAGCTATGGCTATGACCATGAGAACATGCTGTTCGCTGATGTGGTCATCCCCGACAACCTTTCCACGGGCGAACACACTGTACAGGCGAAGGTCAAGTGGCTCGTCTGTGAGAAGCAGTGCATCCCCGGAAACGCGGATCTGAAGCTGCCCCTGACTGTGGCAGACGCCACGTCAGAGAGCCCCTTCGCGTCGCTGTTCGACCACTACGCCGACAAGCACCCCGCCCCCGCAGGCCAGATCGACGGCGTCAAGCTGGAGATCGGGCTTGATAAGCCGGCTGTGGGCTCTGAGATGTCTTTCCAGGCCACCATCCTGGTGCAGCCTGAAGACGGCAGGTCGGTGACTCTGAAGCAGGACGCCGGCACCTGGCCCGGCTTCGCCCCCATCATCGAGGGCAGCTTCATGGTCGATGACGTCCACATCCAGCAGGTCGATGATGGCAGCGTCGTCATCAACATCAAGGCGA
>JBCBLB010000160.1:0-15638 GCA_038520555.1 Myxococcota bacterium
AAGAGTGTCGCGTCCGACGAAGAGAAGCGGCTCGGCGCCGTCAAGACGGCGCTCGGCTCGATGCAAACGACTGGCGACGACCAGGCGAAGCAGCTGCTCGTCGCGCAAGACGCCGAGTTGCGCAAGCAGCTCCTGGATGCACAACAGAGCAGCCCGCCCCAGGACTACGTCAGCCGCGTCGACATGGCGGTGATTGAGACCTATCTGCAGCGGGCGGGCTTCCCTGCCGGCGAGCAGACCGCCCCAGACGCCCTGCTCGTCCCGGTCGAGGGGCAGAACACCGATTTTCAGGTCATCCTCCAGCTGTTCGAGCGGGAAGAGGTCCTCTACATCGCCGCCCACGGCTATCTTCAGATCGAACAGGCCGCCTCCAGCAAGGCGATGGTCCTGCTGCTGACCCAGGTCGCGGCCCTCAACTATGAGCTGCTGCTCGGCAAGTTTCAGCTCAACCCCAACACCGGCTCCATCTCGCTGTCTGTCGAGATTCACCTCAACGATGGCCTGGGGTTTCAGACCTTCAACGACGCCCTCCACCATCTGGTCCGGACCGCCGACACCCGCTACCCCGAGCTGCTGCGCACCGCCCAGAGCATGGGAATTTAGCCTGCCCCCAGCCGTCTGAGCGTCCACGTCGCGCCGACCCCCGCCAACAACGCCAGCGGCGGGATCGATGTTGCGTCCAGCGCGCCGCCAGACCACACCAGCGACACCACAGACGCGCCCCACCAGACAACCAGCCCGACAGCACCTCGGCTTCGATCGGTGAGGATTCCGATGACTGCGAGGGCAGCGAAGAGCCCCAGGACCGCCACCGGTTCGGTGAGGGCCGGAAGGTCCAGCGATGACGCGCGCACATCGGGGAGCACATCCGACAACCCCATCGGGCGCAGTCGAATGAACGCCGCCACTCCCAACAGGCCGAACAGCGCCCGTCCTGCCAGGAGAAGCTTCCACCGGAGGATGGCGAGCAACAAGAGTGGAACCCCAAGAAAGACGAGCGCCTGGGGGAGGAAGAGGAGCGCTGCCCCCGCCGCCATCCCCGCCAGGACCGGTGCGATGGGATGTTCAGCGCGCACGAACCACACCACCGCGAGGATCGAGAGGCACTGCAACGCCGTCGCGGGGATCGCGGCCATCGCGGTGGGCGTGTGCTTGATGAGCAGCGCTCCGATCGTCATCGCACCGCCCGCCAGCCATGCGACACGTCGGCGTTCGGGCCACAAGAGCCGCCCGATCGCGAAGACCAGCGAGGCGCACAGCGCGGTGTTGAGCAGATGAAGGATGCTGCAGGCCGCAGGCATCCCAACGAACGGACCGTAGAGGACGGCCATCCCACCGCCATGCAGCGGATCGTTGGGGTGCCGCTGTAGCGCCAACGCCAGCGCCTGCCATCTGCCAGTCGCAGCGAGACCCAGACGACTGAAGACGGCATGCAACACAACGGAGACGACCCCGATCAAGACGGGGGCGCGCATCGATGAAGGCGGTACGGCGCGGAGCGAGAGGGCGCAGACGAGACCGAACATGGCCAAAAATAAAGGGACAAGGCGCTCTGTGAACCGATCGGGCAGCACGCCAGGAGCCGGGATCCCGGTCGGGGTCGAGAACGGGATCGCCTCGACGATGTCCTGCTGAGCCCCCAACCGCTCGCAGAGCGCCTGGACATAGGGCGGCTGATCTTCCTGTTCAAAGTATTCATTGAGCAGCTCCCACCGCGGAGTCAGCGTCACGGTGTCCGACTGGCAGGCCCCCGATCCAGCAGCACGGTTGGGCTGCAGCTCGACGAGCAGCTCTCGCCCATCGGGGAGAAGAAGGGTATATCGGACGAATTCGGGGTGGGTCTCGATCCGACGGATCGTCGCGTCTCCGGGGAGGCGCTCGTCGACGGCACCGATCGGTCCCGCTTCAGGGCCGGCGGCTGCGAGGGAGAGCAGAAGGAGCACGCCGCTCACGGCCCCCCCTCTGGAGGCCACGCCTGACGCCAGACCTTCAGCGAGATGGAGTCAGGGAGAGGCTCCTGGTGGTCGGCATACGGTTCGGTGGGCCCTTCGGCGGACCAGACCGGCTCCCCACCGAGGGATGCACAGCCCTGGCCGGCCCGGAGGGCGTTACAGTCCCTCCCCCGAAGCACCAGCAGGCACGACGTGTTGGGCGGGAGCAGCTCCCTGAGAGGCGCCCGCCACTGCATCGGCCCATCCAACACCGCACGCCGCATGGGCATCTTCGGCACGCCGACCGAGAGCTGCCAGAGGAGGTCGCCGCGCTCCGATCCGGGCTGCCAGTCGATGGTCGGCGCCACGACGACGCACGCTGGATACGCCTGCCGCGCATCCAGCAGCCCACGGGTCTCCCGTTGCTGGGCGCCAGAGAGCATCCAGGGAGACGCCAGCATCATCGGCAGCGTCACCAGGGTCGCCGCCCCCAGAAAGCGGCGCTCGTTGTCCGAGCGCCGCTCCCACTCCGCCGCAGCGATCGCAAACAGCGGCACGAGCAGGTGACCGGCATACCGTTGATACTCGAAGCGGTTGTCATGACCGGCGGCGCTATACATCGTGAGGCACAGCGCAACGGCGAGCGGGACCGCAGGCAGCCGCCAGGTCACCAACGCCCACCCCAGCAAGCCGAGCACCCCAACCGGAACCCCGCCGTAGACCAGGGCTTCCACCATCTGCGGGAGCAACAGGGCGCCATCGAAGAGCGCACGAAGGACCCAGTGGATCTGCTGCGCGGCGAACCGTGGGACGACCACGAGCCCGCTTCCCAACGCCATGAGCCACACCCACCACCATCGGGTCATTGCCCCATGGATGGCCTTCGTCATCTGCCGAGCGGAGGGATGGAGGAAGGCCGCCCCCAACAAAATCAGGATCGCGACCTTATGAGAGGCCGTGCGCTCTGCAGCGCTCACCGCAGCGATCGCCGCGGCGCCTGCTGCGATCAGTCCAAAAATCACCAGCGTGTTGCGGACACGCTCCGAGACATGGATGCGATCGCCGATGAGGCCGACCAACACCAACACCGGGCTCAAAAGCGGCGCAAACACCAGCGCTCCGAGCGGTCGCAGCCGGCTGAGCTGCTGGGTGAGTCCCAGCCGTTGAGCGACGAGGGCGGCGACGGCTGCGAGAGGCAGGATGACCATCTCGACGCGAATCCCGGCAATGGCCAACGTCGAAAGGAGCGCGATCAGCCACCCCACCGCCCGGCCGCGTTTGACGAGGATCGCGCCGATGAGTCCAACGAGCAGGATGCTGCTCAGCCACATCGTTGGGGTCTCGGACAGGGCATGGCGAAAGAAGACGCGGCTGCCGGCGAGGAGGATCGTCCAGGCCAGTCCACGGCGCAGGCTGCCTGAAAGCACCGAAAACACCGGCCAGCTCCATAGAACGATGAGCAGGGCGAGCCTCAGGTTCAGCCCGGCGCCGCCGACCATGCTGCCATCGCAAAACGTCCTCATCAGGGCGCCATAGAGCGGCTCGGCATGGGCGAAGACCCCCTCCGTGGCGCGACGGACGGCGCCATCGGTCTGCCCCTCCTGGAGGGTGGTGACCCAGGCGGCGGGCAGGCCATCCGGAGTCAGAAACAGGACCACCGGCGTCCCGATATAGGCAACCAGCTCGGGCCACACGGAGGGCTCATCCAACCGCAGACGGGTCGACAGCAGCGCGAAGGCGAGCCCGAAGACGATCAGGAGCGCGCCGATCCCAGCGACGCTCATCCCCGGCTCAGCGGAGAGAGGATGTACAACGAACCCAGGGCTTCTCTCACCAGCCCGCGGAGCCCGACCCGCGATGGCCCGTCCGCTCGTGGATCCCGGCGATAGGGAACCGACGCCCAGGACACCCGCTGGGAGACGAGGACGGCTGCGAGGTTGGCGTGTCGCAGCCGCACCCGGGCTGCCCGCCGAGCCACTGAAGATCGCATCGCACAGTAGCTTCCCACTCCGGAGGGCACGACGTTGCCCGCGTTGACGACGAACTGCAGGAGGCGGTATCCCCGCCGACCGACCAAAAACCACAGCGGCTCCGAGCGGGCGGTCCGGGTCGCAAAGACCACGTCGGTCTCTGCGGTTCGCAGTGTCTGGACCAGCGCCGGGATCAGCTCGGGCGGATCCTGAAGATCGCCGTCGAGGACCACGACGATGTCACCTTCTGCGGCCTGGAGTCCCGCCCGGGTCGCCTGCCACTGCCCGCCGTTGGTGGTCTGACGGAGGTGCCGGACCGGTGGCGCCATCGCAGACAACGTCTCGGTGCTGCCATCGGTGCTCTGGTCATCCACGAAGATGATCTCAGCCGGCCCGGGGAGCGCCGCGCGGATTCGAGCCTCCAGCTCATCGAGGACAGCGACCTCGTTGTAGATGGGCACCACCACGCTGATCATGGCATCCCCTTGAGGGCAGCCACGACCCGATCCACGAACGCTGGCGGCATATGATTCTGAAGCGGAAGGCAGAGCACCTGCTCAACGATTCGATCGGTGATGGGCAGATCAGCGCCCAGGGCACGGAACCCCGCGGTGTGGTGGAGGGCAGGATAGAAGTAGCGCCGCCCCTCGACGCCATGACGGCGGAGCTGGTCGAGGACCGCGGAGATCCCGATCTCACGGGCTTGGGGGAACCGGACGCCGAGCTCTTGAAAGTTCGACCGGACGGCGTCGGGGATATGTTGGGGAGCAAACCGTTCCGCCGCCGCCCGGATTCGTTCAGCGCTGCGACGGCGGCGAGTCAGGATGGCATCGATCTGATCGAGGCTGTGGTGTGCGATCTCTGCACGCACTTCATCAAAATGGAAGTTATACCCAGGGGTTGCCTGAAGGCGATCCTGGGGAAAGCCGTGGTTGGCGAGCCGGTGCACCTCTGCGGCAAAAGCCCGATCATCGGTCACCACCAGCCCCCCTTCGACCGCGCTGAGGACCTTGGTGGCATGCATGCTGAAGGCGTGGACGCCTGGGGCGCTCCCGACCGGCTGGCCGGAGACTACGGTGCCGAACGCATGGGCAGCGTCATGGATCACGGCGGCACCGGCCTGGTGAGCGAGGGCGTTGATTCGTCCCAGCTCGGGCGGCGTCCCATATACCGTCACCGGCAGAATCAGGGACACATCCTCGCGTTCCGCGAGGATCTGCTCCAGATGGTCAGGATCCATGGTCCAGCGATCGGGATCGATGTCACAGAAGACGGGCTGGAGCCCCGCCTGGGTCGCCGCTGCGGCGGTCGCCATAAAGGTGAACGCGGGAAGGACGGCGGCCCCTTGCAGCCCCATCGCCAACGACGACAGCAACAGGGCAGCGCTCCCGCTGCTCACCGCAACAACGGCCTCTGCCTGGAGTCGCTCGGCGATGCGGTGTTCGAGCGCCCGCGCCTGCGGTCCATGATTGCTGAGCTGTCGACGGTGGAGCACCGTCAACACCCGCCGCCCCAACCGCTCGTCCGGCGCCAGCCGAGGGTGCACCGCATACACCGGACGGGCTGCTGTCCCCGGCCCGAGCGGCATCCCCAGGGTCTTCCGCAGCCCGGTCTCCAGGTCTGTTTGCGCCACAAACCCCGTCACCGCGGTGAGCGCAGAGACATCTGGCACATGGCGGCCCCCGCCTTCGGCGTCCTGAAACCGACCGGACAGGCCGGTCAACCGAAGCAGCATTCTGGCGAGTGCTCCCACGGAGACTGGATCCCGCCGCCCGACGTTGATGATCCGTCGATGAAGGATGCCCCCATTGGATCCGATGAGGCGCTCAAGCAGCTTCAAGACCCCTTCGACCGCGTCGTCGATATAGCAGGGGGAGACCACATCGTCGGGTCTCCGGATGGCAAGGTCGGTGCTCAGCTCATCGCGCATCGCGGCGATGAGGTCATCGTTGACGCCGGGACCATAGACTGGAAACAGCCGCGCGACGCAGACGCGTGGCAGGCTGGCGTGTCTCACCGCCTGTTCGACAGCGGCGAGGTTGAGGGCATCATCACCAGAGGCACCGACGCCCAGACAGCGGGTCGCCGCCTCGTTCAGATCGGCAGGATTGTTGCCATAGACGATGCTTCGGCTGAGGAGGAGCATCGGCTGATGTCGCCGTTGGGCCGATGCAGCGATGGGCTGCAAGGCAGCGATCATCTTGATGAGCGCGCCTTGTCGCGGCTTCCAGAGGATCGGCCCATGCGACACAGGGAGGCGGTCCGGGTCCGTCAACCGGGATGCGCCAGGCAGTCGAGCGGCCAGGGCATCGAGCAGGGGGCCCTGACCAATGATCAGCGGGGGGTCGTGAGGTTCAGATTCGGTCAGCGGCATATCAGCTCGGAGGGTTGCTCCGAGTATGACACGCCGGCGACCGGTATGGGAGGGTCAGAACGCCCAGCTGAGGTTGAACTCTGCGGCCGGGACCACGAGGTTGGCCACGGTCGCGCCGGTCTGCTCGCCGTCGACGGTGTAGGTTCGCAGGGACTGCCGGTGGCTGCCGCCGACGCCGATCGCGACGGACAGGCCCGGGTCAAAGACCCACCGATAGCCGACGATGCCGCGCACGGCGAGCAGATCGCGAGCAGTCTCTGCGTCTGCGCCGAACAGGCCGAACCGGGCATCCCCATGGCGGTAGAGGACCCGCGGTCCCAGATACGGCCCATGGAAGCCGTTGCCGATGGGATGGACATCGATGCCACCGACAGCCTGCCATCGAGCCCAGGACAGACCAGCGCAGTCGCAGCTGCTGATCCCGCCGCCGCCGATGCCACCACCGACCATGACCGAGACGTTGTCGGTCACCAGCCGCTGCATTCGAACCTTGACCCCAGGGGTCGCGAGCATCACCCCAGGCGTCATCAGGGTACGGTACTCCCGCTTGTCATGCATCAGGGTCGGTCCATCGTCGACCAGCTCGACACGGCGACCATCTGCGAGCGCATCCGGGCTCATCGCCAGCGTGCTCATCAAGAGGGCAGAAAGCATGGGGGCTCCTCGTCTCGTGGACCCTCTGTAGACGCCTCACAGAGAACAATTATTCATCACGCGCTCATGCCCAGGCGATGGAATATGACTTATGATTAATGAAACCTTTACTTTAGAGCGATATGATGTCGATTCTGAATCCGCCTGAGCCAGAATCCAAACACAATGGCCGAAGGGTCTGGGTACTCATCGCTGCACTGAGCATGCTGTCGGCGCTCCCGATCGTGTTGGTCTTCGTCCTCCGTTCGGTGACCTTCGAGCCCTTTAAAATCCCCTCTGGCTCGGCCGCGCCGACGATCCTCATCGGCGACACGATCCTGATCCGCAAATGGGCATATGGGGCAAAGATTCCGATGACGCGAATCCCGATGGGCGATGCGATCCTCCCAGAACGGGGAGACATCATCGTGTTCGTCTACCCTGGCAGCGACGAGGGCTCGCCCGCAGAGTGGGCAGATCTCCCCATCCCACCCTTCGCGACCCTCGACTATATCAAGCGCGTCATCGGGCTCCCCGGCGACACCGTCGAGATACGGGGGGGCGTTGTCTTTGTGAACGGCGAGCCGCTCTCACAGACCCGCATCGCCGAAGATGCCTTCATCGACGATCAGTGCCAGAAGTATCCCGTGGTCGAATACGTTGAGACCGCAGGGGATCGACAGTGGAGCATCTGGCGCAGCTCGCACGACCGCACCTTCGCCGACGCAAACGACTTCCCCCCACAAACGGTCCCAGACGATGGCCTGTTCGTCCTGGGCGACAACCGTGATCACTCGTCGGACTCCCGAAGGTGGGGCTTTGTCCCCCTCTCCAACGTCAAGGGTCGCGTGGAGCGGATCCTCACCTCTGTCGACCAATGCACCAGCTTGCCTCGGCGGGATCGACAGTGGCGAAGCGTGAAGGCCGCGCCAGCAGCCCAATAAGCGGCTCAGAGCCGTCGGGGATCGGTGAGGATGCCTTTGATCGCGCTCGCAGCGGCGACGGCGGGGCTCACCAGATAGACCGGGCCAGGCGCTCCCATTCGACGATCGTAGTTCCGGTTGGTCGTGCTGGCGGTGGTCTCCCCGGGAAGCGGGACGCCGGGACCGTTGCCGATACACGAGCCGCAGCCCGGCTCGCTGACCACGGCGCCCAGTGAACGAAACAGTGAAAGCAGTCCTTCTTCCTCTGCTTGTGCGGCGACCGTTGCCGATGAAGGCGTCACGGTCACCCGCACCCCTTCGGCGAGGGTCTGCCCCTGGAGCACCGCCGCCGCAGCCCGCAGATCTGCCAGGGAGCCACCGGTGCACGAGGCGATGACCACGTTCTGGATCGCGATATCATCGACAGCATCGAGCGGCTTCCGGTTGCGGGAGTCGCCGGGGGTGGCGACCGTCAGGGGCACCGTGTCCAGCTCGATCTCGATGACCCGCTCATACTGCGCGCCCTCATCGGCGTCGACCATCTGATCGGCGTAGTCGTCGCCCCGGCGCGCCTTCAAGAACGCCCGAATGGACGCGTTGGGCTCAACCACGCCGGTCATCAACCCCCCTTCGACCGTCATATTGGTGAGGACCGATAGCTCATCGACGTTCCACTGCTCCAGGCCGGGGCCACCGAACTGGATGACGCAGGTGTCGGTCGGCGAGCTGCGCCAGTGCTCCTCGCGGAAGTAGGGATCGCCGATGATATGGAGGATGAGATCCTTGGGAGAGAGCACGCCTTTGGCATCCCCTGTCACCCACACCCGCACCGTCTTGGGCACGGTGACCGGGATCAGCCCGGTCCGCAGCGCATAGGTCATCGCCGTGCTGCCCACGCCGAAGGCGAACGTGTTGAGCACCCCCGCCGTCGGAGAGTGGGAGTCGGTCAACACCACCACGTCCCCCGGGCGGGCGTAGTCTTCGACCACGATGCGGTGGCAGACGCCAGCCTGCAGAGGGCGGCCGGGGCCATGCAACCGAATGCCATGTTCTTCGCAGGCGGCGACCATCTCTGCCGCCAGACGCTGCGCGGGCCCCAACCGAGATCCCTTCACCGCGTCGGGCACGGTCTCATGGCCGATGAGGACAAAGTGATCCTCAAACGCCGCGACCTGGTCGGGTTCATGTACGGGCGTCTTGCCGAAGGCCTCCTCATACAACGCCATACACATGCCAGCGGTGTATTCGTGCATGCCCCGAAACCCGGCCCGGCACAGGACCTGATCGCCTGGCTCGACGGCGGCGATGCCGAACTGCGGCCCCGCTTCATCTGCAGGAGACCCCCCAGACCACGCCTTCCAGGCGATGATCTTCTCCACCACCGTCATCGGTCTGGAATCCCGTTCTGTGACATAGGAAGGTTCCACGTCCCCCTTCAGCCATGCGTTGGCGTAGGGGAGCAGGCCGCCAGCCTTGGAGACCTGCCGGAAGAAGGCGGGGAGGGCGTCATGGAACTCGCTGACGTCGATCTCTTCGCCGGCCTGGAGGCGCCCGAGGACCGAAAAATCCGTAGTGAACGGCATCCCTGCGTAGACCATGTTCTCCTGGAAGATACGCTGGAAGCTGCGTGCGACGACCAACTCGATACCGGCGCCCTGATGGGCGACCACCGCAACCTCACGGCTGGAGCCGGATCCATATGCGTCCCCACCGACCACCACCTGGAAGCCACCGTGCTGGATATCCCCTGCAGAGATGACCTCTTTAAAGTTCTCCAGAAAAAACGGACCGAGGATCTCTGGGGTGTATCCCAGCGTACAGGCGCGCCCGGAGATCATCGCATCGGTGTTGACGCCATAATGAAGCGCAGGCGCACCAGGAACCACCACCTCACCGTTGAGTTGTCGTTCCAGTAACGTGGGGTCATCAGAGAGGGTCAGGATCCGCCCGGTGAGCTTCATGGGTGTGCCTCCAGTCGCAACAATCGCGAGCATAACCCATTTTCAGATCCACGGGCCCACCCCCCTCAGCCACGCGCCATGGCCGAACGCATCGGCTCCATCGGCGTAATCAGGACAGCGGCCTCCTTCTCCATGACCGGAGACTCATCACGAAACGAGGCCTGCGACGCGCCACCCCATTCGCCACCAATCTGTCACCGCCGCAATCTGAGAGGACATGCTACGAGAGAAGCACAGAATGATGCTCGTTTTTCCTTAAAATTGTGAAGTGGTGTTGGATGAGCGCGTTGGAGAGCAAGCCATATGATCATGCATTGCGTGCGTTGAGTCGTCTCCTTCCCGAGAGTCTGCTGTGTTTGCTTGGCGAGCAGATGCCGGACCTGTCCCAGCTGGAGCCGATATCTTCTCGTGAAGTGAGTCTGAAACGTGAGGTGGATGCCTTGTATTGGCTCGGCCCAGATCGTGGGGAGAAGCGGGATGTGTTGCATGGTGAGTTTGAAGCCATCCCACCTGCGGACCTTCCACAGAAAGTGATGGTCTACAATGTCGGATTGCGCGCAGTGTTGCCTTCTGTCGGCCGAATCCGCTCGGTGGTGTTTTTACTCCGCGCCCCAGCGGCTGGCTTTCAACCCGAGTATCGAGAGACGCACCCGTCGGGAACCACGCTGTTTTTTCGATTTGAGGTCGTCCGACTCTACGAATTTCCCGCTCAACAACTCGCAAATGTTCCCTTCACAGCGGCATTGACGCCTTTGGGCGCTGGGTTTTCCGAAGACAACCGCGGAAGCCTGCTCCGCAAGGCGAGACAGAGCATGCTCGCCCTCCCCGACCCACAGCGCGCTGAAGCCCAGGGCGCCCTCGCACTGTTGGCAGTGGCCAGGAACGTGCCGCGAAGAATGCTCTACGCTATTTTTGATGAAGCGGAGGTGAGAATGTCCAGCAGTTACTTGGAATTCATCCAACCCGATCTTGACAAAGCAAGGGCAGAGGCAAGGGAAGAAGGGCGGGAAGAAGGGCGGGAAGAAGCCGAACAGCGTGCGCTTCAGGAAGCCCGCCAACGCATGCAACAGATGGTCGCGTTGAAGTTCCCGAACCGCTCAAACACAGATCAGTCCCGGCTGACCGCAGCGATCCGCGTAGCCACCAAGAAGACGCTCGACACATGGACGCTGCGGATGCTCACCGTGGATTCCATCGACACGTTGTTGAACCCCGCAGACGATTAAACGCTGCATTCCCTTCCTGATTCACCGCCATCAACGCAGTCAACTGTTGATGGCGGTCATGACCCTGGGTGAGCCGACCTCTCCCACGCCGGTGGGCGGTGCATCAGGGTCCGCGAGATAGATCTCGATGGGCGGGAGCTGACAGGCGGGATCTGACGGGCGCGGGCGATCGGGTCGTCGTATCGGGGAGCGTTTCAACCAGCGAAGCATGGTGTTCTGGAGGCAACCAGAGTGTCCATCTGGGCGTTCTCGGCGTTGTGGTTCAGGGCTCAGAGCCGTCGAATCACCACCACCCGGCCCACCATTTCGGCGGGTGGCATCGTATCAGCCGGGACGATCTCCATCCGACGGCCGACGCCCTGAGCGACCATCAGCCCGACATCGCTCTGGACGAACCCTTTGACCCGAAGCCCTCCTTCTTCACGGAGCCTCGCCTCGATCGCTTCGACGCTCATCCCATCGGGGATCGGAACGATCGTGGACGTGAACTGATCATGCAGGTGTGTATGATCGGCGTGATGGTGGGCCGGAGCGTCATCTGCCTGTGGTCGACGAGGAGAGCGCGTCCCAAACAGCAGCCGCGGATCGACATCACCGCGGACACCGGTGATGACCGGTACGCCAGGGTTGATCTGCTGGATGTGAGCCGTCATTTCGGGGATCTGTTGCGTAGGTTCGTCGAGCAGATCGACTTTATGGAGGAGGACCAGATCAGCGCTCTCCAGCTGTTCGGTGAAGGCACCGTCGAGGTCGCGGCCTTCTGCCATCTGATCCGCATTGACCACGGTAACCACAGCCTCTTCGCTGATCCAGTCCCGAATGGGCGGCTGGTAAAATGTGATCTGGACGTCATGGGGGATCGCAGCGCCCGAGGTCTCGATGACGATGCGATCGGGGTCGACCCGCGCTCGCAGCGCGATGAGGGTCTCATAGAGCTCATCGTTGAGGGCGCAGCAGACGCAGCCGCCAGCCAGCTCGACGAAGGCTTCCTCGCCCTCGCCGATGAGGGCCTGGTCGACGCCCAGCTCGCCGAGCTCATTGGAGACGAAGGCGACGCGGGCGCCCTCGGCCTGTGCGGCTTCGAGGAGGTGGCGGACGAGGGTGGTCTTTCCGCTACCGAGAAAACCGCTGACGACGAGAGCCGGGATCTGTTTCATGAGGTGTCGATAACCGCCTCCTCGCCGAGGGTGAGCAGAGGAGATAGGGTCGGAACACGACGGAACATGGGAGATAGGATCGATGACGTTTGAAGGAGCGATGACCGCGTTGGTGACCCCGTTTACGGCGGACGGCGCGGTAGATGAAGAGACCCTCCGTGCCCTGGTCGAGCGCCAGATCGCTGGCGGCATCGGCGGGCTGGTCCCGTGCGGCACCACCGGTGAAGCACCGACGCTGGACCTGGACGAACACGCCCGGGTCATCCAGGTGACCGCAGAGGTCGCGGCGGGCCGGGTGCCAGTGTTGGCCGGCATCGGCAGCAACGACACCCGCACCGCGATCGAGAACGCCCACCGCGCCCAGGCCGCCGGTGCCCAGGGCGTGCTGGCGACGGCGCCCTACTACAACAAGCCCTCTCAGGAGGGCTTATTCCGCCACTTCAAGGCGATCGCAGAGGCCGTCCCCGCTCTTGAGGTCTGCATCTACGATGTCCCGGGACGGTCTGTGGTCAAGGTCGCCCCGGAGACGACAGAGCGGCTGTCGGTGCTCGACAACGTGACCTGTGTCAAAGACGCGACCGGTGATATGGCCCATGGCGCAGAGGTATACCGCCGCGTCGAAGGGCGGGTCGGCCTGCTGTCAGGCGACGACTTCACGACGATGACGCTCATCGCCCTGGGCGGCGTGGGCTGCGTGTCGGTGGCGTCGAACCTCGCACCGAAGACCATCAGCGCGATGGTGGCCGCCGCCCGTGAGGGACGGATGGACGAAGCCCGCGCGATGAACGCACGGTTGCAGCCGTTCTTCCAGGCGCTGTTCATCCAGACCAACCCGCTGCCCATCAAGGCCGCGATGGCGTCTCGCGGGCTGTGCCTGGACCGCTTCCGCCTTCCACTGTGCCCGATGGACGACGGCCCACGCACCAAACTGATGACCGTCCTGGAAGGCTTCTCAGACCTGGACTGATGTCCGTCGTGTGACCCTGCGATAGCCAGACAATCCCCCTGTGCGCAGCCTCTCCAAGGGGGGACCCAGACGAAGTTGCCACCAACCTGTCACGGCAGGGCTATCGCACCACCTCATCCAATGCGTCCTGAGCGACATCGCCCAGCATCATCTCCGCCATCGTACACGCGCTGGTCGATGAGTCCATCAGGACCATCGCCGTTGTCGCGATCCAATCATCACAAGTGAGTATTACCTGTTTCTTATGCCCTCTTTACAACGACTGACCAGGAACAGAGAATGAAGATAGGTGCGATATACAGCCTTCTCTACACTTCACTCATCAAGTCGCACATAAAACGCAAACCAACAAAACAAATTTCCACCATAAACAAGCTTTTACCTTATTAATTTAATATCCAGAATTTTAAACAAGCGAATCTTCATCTCTGACCTCATCATCACCGCTCTCACCATATGAGTCTGAGTGGTGAAAGAACCCAACCAAACTGGTTATTCCATCGGAGTGCCGATGAGTAGCGCCTGCTCACTTCGTGGCTGTGCATCACACCACAGCTCCTTCCCCTCCACCACATCGGGATTGCCGGCTGGTGACGTGTTGTTCGGCTTCTCTCATCGGAGGGTCTGGTGATGCGCATCTTGCCTGTACCGGTGGTGTTGTCGTTGGTGGGACTTCTGACGTCCTGTGACCTTACAGAGACTGATTCCACCACCGTCAGAACCGATCAGTCGCTTCCGAACATCGACCAGGACGACGTCGATGTCGATGAAGAGGTTGAAGATGATGGGGTTGTGGTCGAAGAGCCGAGCGGCTGCGATGCCAGCGCGGTCTTTGTCCGCAACAATTGCGTCTCATGCCACTCCGACTCGCCGGATCTGACGGGTGGTGGTGTGGATTTGATGAGCGGCGATCTGGCGCTTCGGTTGATTGGGCACCCGTCCCAAAACCCCACCTGCCCCGATGAAGTGCTTATCGACATCGAGGAACCCGGCGCGTCGATGCTGCTGCGCACAATCGCACCCGACCGTTACGCCGGCTTCGGCGATCCCAGCTGTGTGCCGTCGCCGATGCCGTTGACCGGCGAGCCGGTCTCCGACGCAGATGTGGCCTGTATTGAAGACTGGATCTCCGACCTTGAAGAGCCTGTCATCGAAGACGCCGAGGTCCCCATACCCGCCAGCCCGTTCACGGTGCTGACCAAGCTTAAGTATGTCCTCAACGGTGACGTGGTCACCACCGATGAGCTCGACGCCATCACCGCGACGGACGGCAGCATCGATCAGGAGGGGCTGAAGGGGGTCATCGAAGCGTGGATGAAGACCCCGGAATACCGCGCCAAGCGCCGCTCGTTTCTTCGCTTGTCATTGCAGCAGTCGCCAGCCGATACCGACTACTTCTACCAGCTGCGCAACACCCACGTGGCGAGCACGCGCGGCATCGTCCGCAACATGCGCGACAGCGCGGTGCGCACAGCCGAGCGCATCATCGACAATAACGAGGACTTCCGCACCATCGTGACCACCAACGAGTGGGAGGTCACCACGTTGATGCTGTTGGTGCTGAAGATGACCGACAACGGCGTGCAGACCAACCGCAACCGCAAGAACTACCCGGGCAACGATATCAAGTACCTTCTGAGCATCGATGAGACGGGTTGGAAGCCCAAGGGCGATGACATCTCAGACTGGCGAACGGTTACGCTGATTCACGACGACAGCTCCACCGATCACCTCGATCCCTACGAGTTTGAGGAGCCCGAGTTCCCCAATTACCTCCGCTCGATCCCAGACGGTGGCAGCATCACCCTGCGCGCGCCACGGGTGGGGTATTTTACGCAGCCCGCGTTCTTCCAGACGTGGCTGACCAACCCCGACAACCAATTCCGTGTCACCCTCAACCAAACAATGCTCATCGCGCTCGGCAAGACGTTCACTCCGGGAGACACGACCGAGCGCTACGAAGGGGACGCCGCGATCGACCTCGATGTCTTCCCCCATGGCAGCGAGTGTTACGGCTGCCACAAGAATATGGAGGGGATGATCGCGCCCTTCCAGCGCGAATATGACCCGCTGTATACGCGCGAACCCAAGAACCCCATCGACCCGCCCGGGGCTGAGTTCTCGTTCCAAGGGTACAACGAGTCCATCTACACATTGCAGGACTTCGCGGAGGCGACGATCAACCATCCGGGCTTCGCGGAAGCGTGGGTGTTGAAGCTGTGTCAGTGGGGCAACTCGGCTGCTTGCGACCCGAACCACCCGACCGTCGACGCCCTGGCTGCAGACTTTGAGGCCTCTGGCTTCAACTTCAGCGCGCTCATCCCCGCCCTGTTCTCGTCGGACCTCTTCACCATGACCTCCGACCGCGAGCAGACCACCGTGCCCAGCGCGATCGTCACCATCGCGCGTTACGACCATTACTGTACGGCTGTACACCAGCGTCTCGACCGAATCGTCGCGCTTCAGGAACGCGGCCACAAGTCCAGCGGCGATCTG
>JBCBLB010000655.1:0-5404 GCA_038520555.1 Myxococcota bacterium
CCGCGATCGGCGATGTCAACGGGGACGGTGCTTCAGAGATCGCCTACGGTCGCGGCTTGTACGATCAGAACGGCGAGCTGCTCTGGTCATTTGGGTCTGGTTTATATGCGATGGGATCGTCGTTCCTCGCGATTGTTCAGCTGGACGGGGATCCAGAAGGTGAGCTTGTGGTTCTTCGGAGCGATGCGCTGGAGAGTCGGATGCTCCTGTTCGAGCATGATGGCGTTCTGATCAAGGATGTCCCCATCTCGGAGCCGATCACGGGGCCCGCAGCCTTCGCAGACTTTGACGGAGACGGCGCTCACGAAATCGCGGTTCCCGCCCAGACGGTGTTGTATCTCTTCGAGATGGACGGCTCGGTGGCGTGGACGGCTCCGATCGATGATTGGTCGGGCTCATCGGGTTGTGCTGGCTTTGACTTTGATGCGGACGGGATCGCAGAGGTCGTCTATGGGGACCAGGACACATTGTGGATCCTGGACGGCAAGAGCGGCGAAGAACTGCACAGCGTCGTGCGGGGCTCGGGGACCTCGTTTGGCACCCCGATTATCGTGGACCTCGACGCAGACGGCGCTGCAGAGATCCTCTTCACCTCCAACCTCTTGGCGCGTTCGGGCGTTCATGTCCTTGGGCAGTCGAGCGGTCGGTGGGCAGGGACCGGCCGAACCTGGCCTCAGCACGACTATGCGGTGACCAACCTGACCGCGGACGGACGGCCTGGCGTTGAGCCGGCGTGGTTGGCCGATAACCTGATCCGCGTTCGCCCTGTCGCGGATGTGCCGTTTCCAGCTATTCCCGATCTGACGCTGGTATCCGGCGATCATTGTTTCGCGTCCTGTGAGGACGGGCCGGCGCGGATCGCGCTGGGGGTGGCCAACATCGGAGACGGTGCGGTCGCTTCGGGGGCCTCGCTTCGCCTCTATTCAGAGACGAAAGATGGCCTCGAACCCGTCGGAGAGGCATTCCTTGACGCGGTTCCTCCGGAGTCCCAGATTCCCGCAGCGGCGATGCGGGTTCCCCGCGCGCATTGGGGCCGACCACTCGTCGCGCAGGTGGATGAGGGCGATGCCATTATCGAGCGTCGAGAGGACAACAACAGGATATCGATCCCGCCCATCCTCTGTGAGTAAACCCGATAGGCTGTTCGGATGATTAAGCCGTTACCATGGATTTCAGGCTGAATGCCTGACGGTGCTCGAGGTTGAGCAGGTTGATCATCCGGCTCATCAGCGATGGGCCGCGTCGAGGCCTTCCTCTTCGACACCATCACCTACGACGAACGCGAGCGCAGGAGCCTCGGCTCTCATCCTGTTGCCAGGACTTCATGATGTTCGTACGGCAGAGCGCACTACGCTCGTTCCCGGGTCTTGTGGACGTGAATGGAAGGTGTACACCCCGCAGCGGGTTTCAGAGCAGCGGGTCACCAACGGTGCAAGTCGGCATCGCCATCCTCAATTGTTGAACGGTTTCGTCATCGATGTTGGCTATCTCGTCGAAGTATAGCGACTCTAGCTGCTGGAGTTCCGCGAACGCCATCAAATCTCCAACGAAGGTCACGGTGCCAAATCCCAGCTCACAGAGCGCTGGAAGGAGTTGAAACGCCTCCACCAATGCCGGAATGTGAATCGGGTTCGCGATGGCGGTGAAGTAGATGGAACGCAACCCCGTCAACGTTGACATGGCTGAGATGCCATCTGTTGACTGGAACGTTGAGAGGCTTATCGATTCAAGCTGCCTCAGTGAAGACAGCGGCTCAAAGAGATGAAGGTCGGTTCCTCTTGATAAGCGAAGCCCATTCAGACCGGTTAACCTGCTTAAGCTTCGTAGATCGGTGACGGGTGGACCAGCATAGAAGGTCAGGTGCTCTAATGATGTTACAGATGAAAGGTCGTCGAGAATTCGAGAGGAACAGTTATATATATCAACTTTTCTAAGTCTCTTCATCTCACGTAGTGCCTGAGAGTCTTGAAGACTGTCGCCCCCAGCGAGGCAGAACTCTTGTAACGTGTCCTGGCAAGACAACCCATCGAGTGAGGCTATCTTCTCATTAATAAGCGTGAAGGATGTTAATTGACGAAGTCCTGAGAGCAGGCGTAGGTTCATAAGGCCTTCCTGTGGTGACAGAGAGAGCTTTCTCAGCTTCGTCATCTTCGCGATCGGCGAGATATCCTTGACATCAGAAACGCCACCAAGATCCAGTTCTTCAAGATGAAGACAATCCTGTAGCACATCGATCGATTGAAGGGTGTGTTGATGCGACAGATCGAGGTGTTTCTGTTGTTGTAGGAGCCCGGAATGCTTCAGGAAGTATAAGGTCACATAAGCGTGATGTTTTTCATAGACATGCTTTGCGATTCGGGCGCCGATTGTGAGCTGCCCATCTTCAAGGATCCCGCAGCCGACCCCATAATGGCGCCAGACTTCTTCATCTTCATCGAGCGACGAGATCAGCTCACAGGCCTGGCGAACTTTGTCCAGGCTCATGCGTTTCAACAAGGATTTGATTTCCTGGCGCTGTTTTGAAGATGTGACCTGATGAATACTCTTTTGGTTCGCCCTGGTCCTTGGTGTTGAGATGGTGTCATATTGTGCCAGGAGAGCTTCGACCGTGCGAGCCTTCGGATACCGAAGAAATCGATCACCGATTCGTGCGAAACGGATATACTCGATCGTGTAGACGTTGACATACACCCCCTCGCGGATATGGGCGACCCTCCTGATGAGTCGATCTCCGCTTACGGTCGCTTCGTCATGGTAGATGTTCCAGTTGTCTCCAATGCGAGCGAGGCGTCCAGGCTTCAGGCTCTCAAAGAGATCTTCTGCGTAAAAGAACCCCTGTCGATGGAAGTGAGGTTGGAAGAAGTCGGTATTCTTTGCAGTTGGACAGAGGTCTTCTTCTTGAAGGGTTGCGATTGAAGGTGTGGATGCATCACTGAATTTCTGCGTCACCGGTACCGGGTGGAGCGAAAAGTCCAGCTCTCGAAATCCGCGATCGCCGGTTTCCAGAAAGAGCGACATTGAAGGGGAACGGTACGTATCTGTCCATCGAACACATTCGATGTTGGCGATGCTCTCGACATCGAGCACGTACCTGGTCGGGTAGTGGTGTCGGATGATGCCGTGCTCAATCTCGACATAGGGCGACAGCTCACCATATGCATTACGCCATGTGAGCGCCTGCCACACCTGCGTCATCTGCTGCAACGACTCATGCTCTCCGAGATGGCGTTGAAGCTCATTCCATCTCGCCATCTCTGCTTGAAGCAGACGCCGATCGCCACCGTTCGCATAGGCGACGATCGCCGACCAGTGATCTCGGAGCAAGAATGTATCTTCATCTAAAGGGGCGAGCTCTCTCATGTAAACCAGCGTAGCTGCCGGCTTCGACCCTCGAAATGGGTGTGTCATAAATTTTGTGTATGGCCATTCTGGGCATTCCGATTTACTCATAGCTTAACACGACCTTCAAAGAAGATAGCAAATTGTTGAATGACGACCTTCCAATTTCTGAGTGCCTTTGTCCACTTCTTCCTGATTCGGCGTATTGCGAGATACATCAGCTTGAATGTTGCTTGTTCAGAGGGGAGCGGTCCCTTCGTCTTGAAGACCTGTCGGAGCTGCCGATTGAAGGCTTCAATCGGGTTGGTCGTGTAGATCAATCGTCGAATGGGTTGAGGGAAGGAATAAAACGGGGAGAGCGTATCCCAGTGATTGAGCCAGGATGTGGCGATAGAAGGATACTTTTCTCCCCACTTCTCCTCAAACGCTTCGAGGTCTTCGAGGGCGCTTTCCGCGGTGGGGGCTTTGTAGATGGGTTTGAGGTCGGTAGCGACAGCCTTTCGATCAGTGTGGGCGACGCGCTTGAGAGCATTTCGAATCTGGTGAACGACGCAGGTTTGGACCACGATATGTGGAAAGGCAGCTTGGAGTGCTTCCGGGAAGCCGCTGAGACCATCACAACAGGCGACGAGGATATCTTGAACGCCACGATTTTTCAACTCGTTAAAGACTTTCAACCAGAACTTGGCCCCCTCGCTCTCTTCGATCCACATCCCCAGGATGTCCTTGTGGCCCTCCATATCGATGCCCATGGCGATGTAGACGGCGTGTTTACGGACCCAGCCACCAGCCCGGATGGGGATGAACAGGCAATCGAAGTAGACAATGGGGTAGACTTCCTGCAATGGACGGCTCCGCCATCGCTTCATCTCGTCGAGGACACCGTCGGTGACCGTGCTGATGAGGTCCGCGCTCACCTTGACGCCATAGAATTCTTGGATCTGCTCGGCGATATGCCGCTGAGAATTCCCGTACGAGTACAGGTAGATCACCTTGTCATCGAAGCCTTCCAGGCGGCGCGTGTGCTTGGGCACTGCGATGGGCTCGAAATCCCCCTCTCGATCGCGAGGAACGGCGATCTCAACGGGACCATCTCCCGTCAGCACCGTCTTCTTCGACGTACCGTTCCGCGCGTTGCTCTGACCCGAAGGCTTCGATTCTCCGGGACCGTAGCCGAGATGGTGAGTCATCTCTTCTTGCAGCATCCGTTCCAACACTCGCGCTTTCAGTTCGCGAAACAAGCCATCTTTCCCCAGCAATTCTGCGGGATCCTCACTCTGTTTCAGCAACTCCTCAACCAGCTGGTCCACGGCGCTGGGGGGCGATTTCTTCGGCTTTCGGGGCATCCTGATCTCCTCGTTGTGGAGGAATTACCAGAATGACGCTCATACACAAAATTTACTACACTCTCGTCTCACGAGTTCGCCGGATGGACATGTCTGGAGGAAGGGCCCGGCGCACCAACGCCTCCATCTCGTCGGTGGAACAGTCCTGACCAGGGCGCACATAAAATAACCTTGCGTTTGGTTAGTCATGACCCATTGCTTGTTTGCTTCCTTCATCTGGCTTGTTGCTTGTTGACTTGAATTATCATCTTCTGGTGTCTTGAACCGTCTATAATCAACCCGGTCCATGACCCAACCGAACCCCGTGTGTCACTGGGATCACACGCTGCCAGTCCCAGCCCCCGAATAGGATCGCGCGACTCATCAGGGGGTTCATAAACTCAGAAACAGCCACCAGTCACCGTGTTTCGTTAGCGCCAGAACGTCCGGTGAAGAGAGCCCATGAGTGTCCTGGCAGATCACGATGACGGCATCGAGCGCGTTACGCGCAGCCTCCCAATCCCCATCCGCGGCGCGCCGGTCCGGACGCGATGCCAGATACGCCAGCAGATCCCGCTCGATCTGAGACAGCGGCTGAGACGCCGCGTTCAGGACCTGCATCTGCTCTAGATCGAGGCTGCCGTAACTCAGGGAAAAAGCGGGCTGTATGCAGCAGGTCGAGGGCAGAGCGGCCAACATTCAGAAGAGATGCGATTCCTTTTTTCCCCGACTGCGTCGTC
>JBCBLB010000264.1:0-12004 GCA_038520555.1 Myxococcota bacterium
CCCCAGCCTACGATCAGCCCCAACCCCCCACCGACCGCCATCGACGCCCAGCCGCCGCCGAAGAACACCGACGCCGTGGCCGATAAGACGCCAAACGCAGCGATGACGGCGCGTCGGCTGTACCGATGCGGCGCAGACATCACCCGACGCAGCTGCATCAGGGCTTCATCGGGGGTGAGCACGCCCCGCCCCAACCACACCGCGATCTCATCGACGGCCCCCAGCCGACCCAGATCGATGTCGCCCGGTGTGACCCGAATCAGGCGGGTCTGCTGGTTCATCGACACCAACAGCATGGTCGGGGTGGCGAAGACCTCTGCATCGATGTCCAGCACCCGGCCGACCTGCTCCATGGCGTCTTCCAGGCGATGGGCGGACATCCCACAGCGGTGAAGCGCCTCCGCAAGCTCCAGAAACAGCGCCGATTGTGCTGCTGAAAATGAGGACTCTGGGGACATTGTCGCTCCCGCTGTCCCGTCGTCGGGGCGGGAAGATAACGCTACAGCTCGCACTCCGCCCGATCGACGATGAGCGTCTCGGTCGTCCGGGGCACAATCCACAGCCCCGAGGGCTCGGCGCCCACCAGGCTCCATCCGCCACGAACGCCGTAACACTCCATCAGCCGCCAGCCCCGATACCCCCGCACCGGCTCGGTATACCGGAGCCCCACCGTCCGGCTGTCCGCGCACAGCGTCGCCGTCCCCAGCTCCTCCCCCAGGGTGAAGGCCCCATCCTCATCGGCGTCCTGGTACGTCACCCCCATCCCGAGGACATAGTTCCACTGAACGTCCCCGGACAGGTCCGCCTCCATCGAGGGCGCCTCATCCAACGTCAGCAAAAACCGCCCATCCACCACAGAGAACGCGGCCAGCGGTCCAGGCAGCGTCTCCGGATCGTCTTCTGGGTCGCGGTAGGTTGTCTGAAACGGCAACAGCGTCATCTGCACATCATCGGGCAACCCCACCATCTCCCCCTCAAGAGGGAGCGGAACCGGCAAACCTTGCACCGACAGATCCATGGGTTCATCGAGGTCATAGACGATCGGGTAGCTGCCGTTGAACTCACTGCGCCAGGTGATGGGCCGGGTCGTGTTGAGCAGACAGTTGCCCGTCTCATACCGCCCAGACATCCCCGTATCGAAGATGTTCCACCCTTCGGCCCACGCTTCCGGAACGTCGCCCTCCAGCCAGATGGCCAGTCGGGACAGGCTGCCGCCCACGATTCGCTCCCCCTCGACGTACTCACCGTCGAGGTTCTGGTCATTGAACACCAACCCCACCGCCACCAGACCGATCATCCCCGGGTGCAGGGTGGGTTCGAGTTCAACCATCAGATCTTCCGGCGGGCGCTGGCCCAGCTCGAAGACAAAGTCCGCATCTGCCGCAGTGATGGGCATCGACTGGAGCGTACCATCCAACCGCGGCGGATCGCCGAAGTCCAACCGCACCAACCCCACCGCGAGGTTATCGATGGACGCGTCCCCCTGAGGGAACGCGAGCTGGCCGCTTATCGATGGCGACTCGCCCGAGTCCTGGATCTGTCCGGGTTGAGAGGGCGTCTCGGACTCAGGGCACCCCAGCAAGAGACCAAAGAAGAGGAAGTACCGCATACCTCCAGCGTAACACCAGCGCACGCGGCCCGTGCGAGGACTCAATCGTCTTCGTCCTCATCACCGTCTTCATCGTCATCCTCTTCGGCGAGGACATAGCCAGAGGGCGGATCACATGCTTCGATCTCTTCATCCTCATCGTCTTCATCCTCATCGTCTTCATCCTCATCGTCTTCATCCTCTGGCACCCAGCGAGAGACGGCGCAGTCCTCCTGACAGTCGCAGCTCCTCAGGTAGGTGAGGTCATCGACCTTCGAGGCCTCAAGTTCGACGCCGTCATCAATGGTCCCCTCGATCATGTCGATGGCGAACAGGGTGTCATCGAGGCTAACGCGGAGCGTCTCCTCTGCAGTGTTCCAAGCCAGCCCCACCGTCCGCGCATCGCCCATCTCCAGCTCAAGGGTCTCTTCGATCTCCATGGTGTATGGATCGATGGCGAAGATGGTGCTCGACTTCGCATCGGCGCCGTACAGGGTGTCGGTCTTTGGATCGTGTGCCATCCCACAGCTGCCGACGTTCCAGTCCAACTCGGTCAGGGTGGTGACCTCCAGGGTGTCCAGATCAACCTCGACGAGGGCATCATCGGTGCGAGACAGTCCGATGAGGCGCCCGCGGTTGTCAAAGGCGATGCCACAGAGGTCTCCGCCATCATGGTCACCGAGCTTGGTGAACGTCTCCTCACAGAGATCCACCTCATACAAGGTCCAGTCGTTCTTCTGAGCGATCATTCGCCCGTCGAATCGCACCGCCACCGAATTGGGCTTGACGCCGCTACCGGTCTCTGCGAATTCTTCATCGCTGCCATCGGACTCATCGATGGCCAGCACGGTCTCCGCCTGGATCGTCACCAGCGCGGGCTGACACGCCGCGTCGCAATCCACCGTCCGGGTTGCATCCCGATCATCGCAGTCCAGTCCGTTTCGACGCCACCCGCGGGGGCGCTCACACGCCCAGACCGAGGTGTCCGGATCACCGTAGAGGTCATAGTCCACGTCGGCGTAGAAGCGCTGCTTCTCGTCTTCCGCGCAGCGCTCCGTCTCATCGGCTTCACACTCAATGGTGATGCTGCTGTCGCTGTCATCGCAGTCCCGGCCGTTGGTTCGGTGCCGCCAGGGGCGGACACAGGCGACCACTGCGGCGTCCGGATCCCCGTATAAATCATAGTCCACGTCAGCGTAGTACGTGGTCCCATCCACGGGATCGCCGTCGGCGATACCGTCGCAGTCGTTGTCAATACCGTCACAGACCTCGTCCGCGTCGGGGTACCGATCGCTGTCTTCGTCGTCGCAGTCCTCGGCGGCTGAGGCGCCGTCCTCGTCAGCATCATCCTCATCGCAGCCGTCGTTGGTCGCTCCGGGGCTGCCGTAGTCCCCATCGCCAAATCGCGCGATCGACTCGCACCATGCGCCGAAGCCCTCGCCATCACCGTCGAAAGCCTCTGGGCTGAGCTGCCAGCTCGCACCGCTCGGCGCGACCGACCAGGACACATGATCGATCTCGTCGCCGTCCATGCTCAGGGTCAGCGCGCCGTTGCGTGCCTTGAGAGACAGATCCAGCAGCGAGTAGCGGCGGTCCACGAGGACCCCACCATTGATCCGGATATCGTCACGGACGGCGAAGACGACAGCCTCGCCCGCCTCGACGGTCAGCGAGGCGGACACCGTGACCGACTCCCCGAGGTGATTGGACACCTCGAGGCCCTTCAGCTCGATGTCATCGTCGGTCGTATTGGTCAGCTCAAACCACTGGCCGCGGTACCACGTCACCGCCGAGGGGGCGATCATCAGCTCAGTGATGATGACATCGCCCTCTGAAAGAGAGTCTGCATGGGCAGACAGCAGGGTCAAGAGAAACAGCATGGGTGCATAACGGCCCCTCGATGATTCTTTTTAAGCCACTCCATCAACAGATCTGTAAAACCGGTTCCGCTCGGTCACGATTGGGCAACAACGACCTGTGCGCTACCGGAAGTGGATACGAGAACATCCGCTGATTTATGAGTGTGTTTGTTTCCCTTATTATGGAGGATTGTTGTGTCTTCTTCTTCTGATATGGTGCTCCGAAACGCACCGCGTGACGCACTGGACATCACCATGAAGGCCCTCTGGCAGACCCGCCCCGAGGATCTGATTCGGTTCGCCGCAGGCGATGACGCGGTGCGGTTGGTCAAGGTGTTGGATGACAGCCCGATGTCGATCCGCCGATCGGTTGATGGTGTTGCATTGGTTGAGGACCAGCACGGCATCCACATCAAACACGTCGAGTTCGAGACGGCGCCCGATGGGCGCGTGATGCCGAGCCGAATGTTTGTCTACGGCGCCTTACTCGTCGCGATGACCGATCACAAATATCCAGTTCGTTCCACCCTCATTCTGCTCGAAGATCGGCTCCCAAAGATGGAGCCGGTCTTCGTGATGAAGCATGGTGAAGAAGAGATCGCGCGATACCGCTTCCGCGTCATCCGGCTGGCCGATCTTCCACCGGAACGTTTTCTGGAGACGCCTGCGCAGGCAGCGCTGGTATCCTTCGCCAAGAATGTCGACCTCAACCATATTAAAGATGCACGGGACCTAATCATGCAAAAGGCGCCGCGTGATGAGCTACCCGAACTTCTCGCAGCGCTTTACATTACGGCTGGGCGACGGTTTAACGCGCCCACCATTCGCAAACTCCTACGGAGTGACGTCGTCATGGAATCCAGCACATTCAGAGAACTCGAAGCCATCGCCATGGAGAAGGGTTTCAAGAAGGGCATGGCCAGCGGTCTCGAACAGGGGCTCGAACAGGGGCTCGAACAGGGGCTCGAACAGGGGCTCGAACAGGGGCTCGAACAGGCCTTCAACCAAACACTGGCCCGAAACCGGGCGCATTTCTTCCGAATGCTGATGGCACGCTTTGATGATGTCCCCACGGCGTACCGGGCTCGCATCGATACCGCGACGATCGATCAAATCGAGCAGTGGATGATGGCGCTGCTCGACGCGGAGGCGGTCACAGATGTCTTCGATGTGCCCTGATCAGGGCACATCGCGGATCCCACACAGGGTTCGATATGCGACCCCGACGAAGATGAGCATATAAGGAATCACCCAGAGCAGCGCGATCCCACAGGTTAGCGTCGCGACGACATAACTTGCGAGGATCGTAATCCAGCATGCGATCGGCACAGAAATGTATCGCCACATCAGGATCGCCGAGTACCGTACGCCGTCGACGATCCCACAGTCGCGCTCATACATCAGCGCCGATGTCCAGAAGGTCGGGATCGTGACGAGCCAGATCGCCATGGGCGCGTATGGGTGGAGAAGACCAAGGACCATCACCAGAACCTGAATCAGAGCAGAGAACAACCAGATCCGACCAAAGGCGTGGGTGGTAAACAGATCGGTGATGGTCGGCGTCTCTCCCGTCGCACGGAGCATCCCGATGCGAAGCGCGCTCAACGTGACCACGGTATTGAACGGCGAGAGGACCAGATTCGACACCGACGCCCAGGGCTGCGGCCCCAACACCTCGAAGAGCTCGGGAGATAACGGCCACACCCCACTAAGCAGGCCGATGATCACCATATCCAACACAAACATCAGGGCAAACCCAGCGCCGACCACCATCATCCACAACAACACGGTCGATTTCATCCCCTCGACCAGACGCCAGGTCTCCCGCAAGATTTCAAACACATCGACCACAACTTCACCGCTCAGGGCGAGCTCAAGATCCCCATATGGACCGATCGCCAGGCCTTCGTCCTCGCTCTCCTCTGTACGAATGTCTGCAGAAGGTGGGAGATAGGGGTTGTCAGACAAAATACACTCCATGCGCCAAAGACTTGGATAACGCGTAGCATACCCTCAACAGAAGCGCCGCACCCAGGCAGATGCGGCGCAGCGTTTTTACGATGACGATCAGCTGCGGTCTGTCAGCTGCCGGCGATCGGCGACCTGCTCGATCAGTTGGGGGATATCCACGCCCAGGGCGCCCTTCAGCTCCTCGACGAGGGTGACGGCCTGCACGGCGGTCCGCGGACCGCCGCCCTGTTGCTGTGGCGGGAGGACGGTGACCTTGTCGATCTGGACATCAGAGATGGTGCTGACCAGGCTCTCCATCAAGGTCTGCAGCTTCTGCATCAGGAAGATCTCGCGGGCGTTCTCGCCGCCGTTCTTCCAGGTCGCGATCATGTCCTCAAGGACCGCGACCGTCGCCTTCCCGTCCTCGATGACCTTGGCGGCGTCCCCCTTCGCACGGGCCCGGGCAGCCTCCATCTCGGCCTGCGCCGGCGCGATGACGTCTGCCTGCAGGCGCCGCTTGACCTGCTCGACGCGGGCCTTCTGCACCTCAACATCGGCCTTGGAGCGTGCGATGAGGGCCTTGACCTCCCCGATCTGCTCGGCGACCATCGCCTTACGGCGGGTCTGTGAGTCCTTGATCCGGCGCTCAGTCTCCGCTTTGATGACCTGCATCTTGGCATTGATCGTGGCCAACTGTGCCTTCCGGGTGTTCTCTGCATCCTGCTGGGTGCTTTGGGCCTTGGCCTCTGCCTCTGCGATCCGTGAACTCTTGATGATCTCCGCAGACTGCTTCCGACCGATCGAGTCGAGGTAACCCCGATCATCGGAGACGTTCTGAATCTTCAGGGTGTCGAGCACGAGGCCGAGCTTGCCCAGGTCGTGATCCGCTTCTTCGAGCAGCTTGTCTGCGAAGGCAAGCTTATCGTTGTTGACCTCTTCCGGCGTCAGCTGGCTGAGGACACCACGAAGGTTGCCCTCCAGGGTGTCCTTGGCGATGCGGATGATCTCTTCTCGGCGCATGCCCAGAAACCGCTCCAGGGCGTTGTCGAGGGCTGGCCGGTGGCTGGCAACCTTGACGTTGGCGACGCCCGAGACGGACAGCGGGATGCCGCCCAGCGAGTAGGCGTTGTGGACGGTGACCTCAATGATCATGTTGGTCAGGTCGATGCGGTCGACCGTCTCCAGCAATGGGATCCGCAGCCCCCGCCCCCCCTGGATCAGGCGGTAGCCGACGGTGCGCTTCTCATCCAGGCGGTGACGGCCGCCGGAGAAGACGAGCACCTCGTTCGGACCGCAGAGGTAGATGAGGTTGCGCGCGATGAAGACCGCGGCGGCGCCGAAGACGCCAACGACGACCAGGACAACGAAGAGCAGGTTGAAGATGGCGCCCATGTCACTTCCCCTCTGTGTTCTTGGAGGCGTCCCGGGCAGCGCCAGCGAGGATTCCGGTCACATCGATCCCGGTCGATGTCTGCAGCTCGTCGAGGATCTGACGGACGGTCGCGGGGAAGCTGGCCAGGTGACGCGGCAACGCCTGCCCGTCGCCACCGTCAAGCAGCGTGACCTCGTCGATGTCAAGCCCCTTGACCTGGGTGACCACGCTCCGCAGCACGTCCTCAAGCTGTTGGATGAGGAAGATGTCTCGGGCATCGTCGCCGGCCATCAGCCAGGCATCGGTCATCATCTGAAGCACCTGCGCCTGCGCGCGGCCGTGCTCCTCGATCGAGGCCGCCTCACCCGCCGCGCGGAGCGCCTCTGCGGCCTGCTGGGCCTGCGCGGGGAGGACGACATCGGCCTGGAGGCGGAGCTGCTCCAGCTCGCGTCGGATCTCCTGAAGCTCGGCTTCTGCCGTCGCGCGCGCCTGACGCGCAGCCGCCTGCGCCGTCTCTTCCTCCGACTGGGCGGTTGCCTCAAGCTGTGCCGTCAGCTGACGAAGGGCGTTTCGACGCTCGACGATCGCCGTCTCCGACTGCTGCACCGCGACGTCGCCGATCTGGCGCTGGTTGGCTTCTGCTTCTTCTGCCGCCGATTTTGCGTCAGACTCTGCGATCTCCGCGTCCCGGATGACCTCTGCGATGCGCTTACGGCCGATGCTCTCCAGGTAGTTGACGCTGTCGCTGACCGCCTGGATCTTCAGCGTGTCCAGCCACAACCCAAGCTTGTCGAAGTCCTCGTCGGTCTCTTCCACCAGGGTGTTGGCGAACTTCAGACGGTCCTCATTCACTTCCTCCGGGGTCAGTGTCGCGAGGACGCCGCGGAGATGGCCTTCGAGGGTCTCTTTGGCGACCCGGCGAAGCTCCTCACGATCCCGGCCCATGAACCGCTCGATGGCGTTGTTGACCTGACTCGGCTCGTTGGAGATCTTCACGTTGGCGACAGCGTGCACATCCAGCGGGATGCCACCGCGAGAGTAGGCGTTGGTCACCTGAACGTCGATGGGGATGGTATTCATCGGCATCCGTTCTACATTTTCCAGGACCGGGATCAGCCATCGGCGGCCGCCGCCCAGCATCGGCTGAGAGCTCTGCCCCCGACCGTAGAAGATGAGAAGCTCGTTCGGACGGCCGATGTACAAGAACTGACGGGCCAGGCCGATGAGGACCAGCAACCCCATGCCGATCCCACCGCCGAAGCACGCCGCTCCGATGATGTTGGCGATGATTTGTTCCATCAAGACTCCAGGGATTTGCGTTGAGCGGCGCGTTGACGCGCCTTGTTGCGTTCCTCGTCGAGCGAGGTGTATCGGGTCACTTCTGCGACACCGTCGTGGACATTGACGATCAGGATCTTCTCGTTGCGCTCGATAAGCCGAGCGTCGCGGGTCACCGCCATCAGGTCGACCCGGCGCTCACCGATCTGCACCCGGATCTTGCCGCGCTTCTCCGGGCCAATGGACAGCAGCACTGTCCCCTCCGTCCCTTGCAGCTGCGCCGTCCCCGTCTCCTGACTGATCGTGTTCTTCTTCAACAGACGGAACATGTACGCGATCGAGTAGCCGATGAATAGACCCAACAGCCCCGACGTGATGCCCGACAGCGGCTCCCCGACCTGAAGCAGCGTCAGCAACGCGCCGGTCAGCCCGAAGCTGCCCAGGGCGAACGTCCAGAACCGCATCGACAAAAACGGAAGCCACAGCTCGGACTCCGACTCCAGCTCGATGTCCAGGTCGTGGTCGGCCCCAATGCCAACGTCTGCGTCGAGGTCCATGTCCGCGTCAACGTCAACATCAATATCTGCGTCGACATCAAAATCGGCGTCAACGTCGATATCCGCGTCAACGTCGAAGTCGGCGTCGAAGTCGGCGTCGACATCAAAATCCGCGTCCGCATCAGCGTCAGCGTCGTGGTCACCGCCGCCAAGAAACACGCTGGCAGCGATAAGGACTCCACCCAGGGCAAGGGCGGAGATGTAGGCGAACAGCATCTGAGGGTGTCTCCGGTGTGGGCTCTACGATACCCCACGCGGAACATTGCAAGGGGCTCCGGTGATACCGAGTCTATACCCAAGCTCGTCACAGAGCCCCGCGCAGCCGGTTCAATTCGATTAGGGCAAGGTTGTAGTCCGCCTTCGCCCGTTCCAGCGCCACCCGCGCATTGTCGACGTCACGGATGCTTTCCAGCACATCCTTCTCAATCGCTCTTCCCGCATCCCGAAGCGCCCGATCCGCATCCAGCGTCTGCTCTGCTGCCTGAAGGTTCGCCTGCGCCAGATCAATCTGGAGCTGAGCAGATCGCACAGAACGAACTTGAGCTCGCACCTGTTGACGCAATCCACGTTCCGCAGATTCTCGGCTGACGCGTGCGCTCTCCAGCTCGGCGACACGTTGTTGGTACAGACCCCGATCTGCTCGATTGCCCAGTGGCATGCTCAGCTCAAGTCCCAGAGACCAATTTTGCAGGTCACCAGTCGTAAGTTCGCTGATGGACGTAGCGAACCCCTCTTCATCCGCGCCGGACAGACCATAAGATCCTGTACCCGTCAGCTCAGGAAGAAGGGTGTGTTTCGCATCTGCCAGACTTTGTTCAGCCAGGGACTCCGTCTCGCGAAGCTGCAGCAGATTGGCGTTATTTTGTAACGCGTCTTCAATCGCCGCATTCACATCCAATCCACCTACGGATATCAACGCCGGAGTCGATGTAATGGCCACATCCTGACCAGGCTCCTCGCCCAACAACAGCAACAGGGCGTCTTCTGCATCCTGGGTTGTATTCTGTGCGGTAAGCAGATTACTCTGTGCATCCAACACAGCGGCTTCCACACGAGAACGTTCAACCGGGGCCAGATCGCCTTGCTCGATACGCGCAATTACGATCCGGCGCTCTTCCTGGGTTACCTTTACTGTCTCTTTGGAGATGTTCTCAAAAATCTGCTGATAAAAAAGATTCCAATAAGCATTTGCAGCATCTGCCAGCGTCTGTTGCCGTCGTTCCAGTTCCGCTGCTTCTGTACGTGTCAGGTTCCGCTTGGCAGAACGTACTCCCGATAGGTTGAAGGTTGTGCGGTAGCCTTGTAGCAAGGGTTGACGAACGTTCAGTGTTGCGTTTGTCGTGTACGATTGCTGAATGGTACTTTCTGCGCCACTGATGCTCTGCTCGTTGATCTGCTCCAAGCCAAACAGGCTGACGCCAACCGTCGTCCCTGTGGGGAGGAATCCATTGACACCAAGATTATACTCCGCGCGGCTCGAAGCAGAATCCAAGAGAAAGTTTGAAACACCTGTATTGCAACCCGACACATCAATGTCCGGTTCTTCACCGTTGATCGCATCAACAATGGCGGGTTCAATCTGATCAAATGCACAGACAAAGTCAAACGATCCAGGCTGCTGGACGAAGGATTGGGACGAAGATCGGCTAAACGAGTATGAACTGGTCAACTGAGGGTCGAATACCCCGCGAGATGCCATGACGCGGCCTCTTGCGGAGACGATATCCGCTTGTGCTCGAATCAGGTCCGGGTTCTGCTCCAGCGCACGTTCCACTGCCTCGTCATAGCTCAACGAGAGTTGTTGGGCGGAGGCGACGCCAGCCCACAGTAGCCAGATCACATCAATGTCCTATTTTCCGGGTTGCGGTTTGCTTTCGGGGCGACGTAACACCCAGGCGAGCCATCGGCTGGCGCTGTCGCGCATATCGTCGAGCACAGAGTACAGATAGGGGACGAAGAACAGGGTCAGGATGGTCCCCGCGATGAGCCCGCCCATGACGACCTTGCCCATCGGCGCATACGGGATCCCGATGAACGTCGAGTCCCCCAACGCCATGGGCAGCAGCCCGAAGATCGTGGTCAACGCTGTCATCAAGATGGGCCGCATCCGGCGCCCGCCAGCCTCGATGAGGGCCTCTTTTCTGGGCATGGTCTCTCGGAGCCGGGTCACCAGATCGATGAGCACGATCCCGTTGTTGACCACGACGCCGACGAGGATGACCAGCCCGACGCCGCCCATGACGTCAAGCGGGGTGCTCGTCAGGTATAGCGTCCAATATACGCCGAACATCGCCATGGGAATGGTAGTGATGATGCTCAGGGGGAGCAGGAAGCTCTCGAAGAGCACGCCCATGATGATGAACACCATGGTCACGCTGAGCATCAGGGCGAGGTTCCGGGCCTGATCGTCTTCCTGATTGTCCATCCGCGATGGCTGGTTCCAGGAATATCCGCGCGGAAAATTCATCTGCCCGAGGGCGGCATCGACCATGGCCCGCACCTGCATCATGTCAGCGTCCGGATCGACATCAACGGTGATGGGCCATGAGGTCTGGCGGTTCGTGCGGCGGATGGTGCCCAGCCCCGATCCCACCTCGGTGTCTACGAGGGATCGGAGCGGGACGCTGGTGAACGTGGTGTTGCTGAAGATGGGGAAGTCCATCAGCCGCTCCATGTTCTCGCGATCCTCCAGCCGGAACCGGGCAAACACATCGATCTCTGCGCCATCATCGTGATACTCTGGCAGCGACGTCCCCCGAAGCGCGAACGAGACGGTCTGCCCCACGCGTTGGGCCGGCACCCCGTACCGGGCCGCTGACTCGCGATCGATCCGCAACCGCATCTCTTCGCCGCCTTCTTCTTCCAGATCAGGCAGCGCGCTCAGGACGCCGGGGACGTTCTTGATAACCCGACGCACCTCTTCGCCCAGGGTTGCGAGGGTCGCGGTGTCCTCGCCGCGGAGGTAGAGGGTGAACTGCGGCACTTCGCCGCCGTCTCGACCGCTCCATCCGATCTGGGCGTCCACGCCAGGCATCTGGGGCAGCGTGTCTCGCGCTTCGGCGATGACCGCCTCACGGCTCATCATCCCCTCCGCCCGCTCCTCCTGGAGGTGGACCGTGGTGCGGCCGTTCGAGCTGGTCGACCGCAGCCGGCTGCGATGCACCTCGACGCCCCACGCTTCGCGACGCTCCTCGACGTACGCCTCAAACGTGTCGACGATCTCAACCCGCTCTCTGTAGGTGAAGTCGCCAGGGAACCGGTAGACGATGGAGAACTCGCTGATGTTGCCGTCCGCCTCATCCTGGCAGCCCACCGCCTTCACCGGCACCACAAAGGTCACGAAGCAGACCGCCACCACACCGAGCAGCGTGTCCGAGCGATGGTCGAGCACCCAGGCGAG
>JBCBLB010000337.1:0-10396 GCA_038520555.1 Myxococcota bacterium
GTACAGCAGCGGGATCGCCAGCGGGGTCTCCATCGACGCAGCCCAGTAGGCGTCGTTCATCGCCACCCAGTCCGCCGGACGGTTGTCGCCGGGGTACGACCCCCCGCCGCTGAGCACGGAGCCGATATGGTAGTCCCGGACTTGATCGGGGGTGATGAACGCCCGCTCAGGCTGCATCATCTGTCCGATCTTCTGGGCCAGGTTCATCTGGGAAAGGAGCGCCTCGATCCGGGACTCATCTACATTCACGTGCAATCCTCCGCTGAGAACTTCGACTGTACCGCATGCGATCGGGGCGCTGTGAATGGTGCCGGCGACTGTAATTGGGCGCGTGACCGAATCTGACCCGGGTATCCGTCTGTCGCAGGCCCAGATAGACAGGCTGTCGCTTCACAGGTCATTTTGTCGTACCCCCAGAGGAGGGCGGACCCGTCGCTGAATCCAACTCCGGGAGAGGCCGATGTCAGAGCAGAGCGTTGTGGGAACCAGGCGCAGGGCCACGTTAACGAATGATGACCCTCGTATCGGGGGTTTTGGGGATGAGGGGAGACAGTCATGACGGTTCGACGAAAAAAGGTGCCCCAGAAACGACGGGGGGACGTTTCACGGTCCTCTTTCGGAAGACAACACGCCCTGATGCGAACCATCCTCCCGCTCGTCCTTCTCCACGGCTGCGATCTCGGCAGCCTGCTCAGCGCAGGCGAGCTGGAGCGGCTGTATGCCAAGCCTCCGCTCCCTGCGGATCCGGCCTGGCAGATCCGGTGGATCGGACCCGATGGGATGGTGGTCGGCTGTGAGCTTCTCGATGCAGAGGTCTTCGATCCCCAGGACTCCTGGGACAGCGTGTTCGCGGTCGAGCCGTCTCCCCCTGAGCCAGAGGTCTGGAACATCAACGAAGAAGAAGGCGTCCGCTGGGCGGTGGGACTGGTCACCCTCGTCAACGCAGAGCAGATCACCGCGTTCAGAGAGGACGCGCCAGAGGAAGAGGAAGACGTCGAAGAAGATGAGGAGGCGGCGGATTTCGAAGGTCAAGCGGCGTCGCTGGAGCTTGATGACGGCGTCTGGGGTGTGGTTCCGGAGCGGGTGCTGCTGTATGGGCAGGGCAACATGGAGGCGCTCGCCCGTGAGTTCTCGCTCCCTGTCGACCTGGTCGAGGAGCTCGATGAGATCGATGGGTTCTGGTTGGGGATGCTGCCGCAGTTCGTCGAGCTGCGGGGCGAAGTCCAGGGCGCGCTGTATCCGCTGAGCGAAGACGAAGGCATCCAGCTCGAAGAGTATGGGCTCGAGGTGACGACGAGCTACGCGCTCGCGGATGTGGAGTGGGAGGTGTTCTCTGGCTTCCCGTTCGAGGGCATCGTGGACGGGTGCGCACGATGAGCCTCGATCAACGGCAGCTCCATGATCTGTATGACAGCTACGGCCCCGCGGTTCGGGCGCGGTGCCGGGCGATCTGTGGCAACGAGGCGGACGCCGATGAGGCGCTGCAGGAGACCTTTCTGCGGGCCTGGAAGGCGCGGCGGCGGTTCGATGGCCGCTACCCGCTCGCCTGGTTGCAGACCATCGCGCGGAACACCGCGCTCGACATCCTCCGAAAGCGCAAGCCGTGGAAGGATGACCCCCTGGTGTGGCTCAAGGTGCCCGCTCCCGAGCGGTCCGCGCCCAGCACATCGGTAGACGTAGAACGACTCTTAGACAGCTTCCCCGCTGAAGAGGCCGTGATGCTTCGTCTGCGCCTCGGTGAGGACTGGCGAATCCATGAGATCGCGGAACACTTCGGCACTTCCCAACGGACCATCCGGCGCAGACTGCAGCGGCTGGAGAAGCGGGCGCGAGCGATCCTCGACGTCCCTGAACCCATCGCAGCGACGGCGTCATCAGACTAAACGAGCAGACCCATGACTTCCCTCGAGAACACGGAGACGATCAGCCGCCTGGAGCTTGAGCAGTGGGCGTCGGGCACCTTGTCTGACGAGCGCACCGCCTTCCTCGAAGCCAGGCGGCTCCACGATCCGGATCTGAGCGCCCGGATGGACCGCGTCCAGGCCGAGATCCGCTCCGCCTCCATCGGGATGCCTGCGCTGCGCCTGCCGGAAGAATCGGCGGCGCCATCCTTCTGGGCGCAGCTGTGGGCGCAGCTCGTCCGGCCGCCTGCCCTGCTCGCCGTCGGAATCGCCCTGGCGCTCGCCCTCATCGCCGTGCGCCCGGGCCTGCTCGACGACGACTACGTCGGCACCCGGGGCGTCATGAACCCGCCGATGCAGCTTGAGGTCGTCCGCGTCCGAAACGGCGTGGTCGCGCCCCAGGACGCCCTCATCCAGGCCCAGCAGGGCGATCGGATCCAGTACGCTGTCTCTGTGCCGGCCCCCGACCTCCATATGGCTGTCTACAACCTCCAGGACAACGGAGCGCTGCAGGTCTATCTGGAGAGCCGCCCGGTCAAGATGCTGGAGACCGTGGAGGGGGCGGTGATTCTCGATGACTACCAGGGAAGCGAGCGGATCTTCTTCGTGCTCGACGATGCGCCCATCACCCGGGTTCAGATCGAGGGCGCCATCCAGAAGGCGTATCAGTCGCCCCTCGCGGATCTCGATGTCCTCCCGGTCCGGTTCATCGAGCAGCGTTCGGTGCTCATCGTGAAGGCGCCATGATGCGGTCGCTGATGGTGATGGTCGCCCTGCTGCTGTCGTGGTCGGGCGTCGCCGCTGCGGACACCGTCCGCATCGGCCTGTTTGTTGGGAACAACATCGGGCTGGGCCCGGACGCGCCGCTTCGGTACGCCGAGGAAGAAGCCCGCGACATGGCCCGGCTGTTCCAGAGCATGGGGGCCATGGAGCGGGATCGGACGATCCTGCTGGAAGGTCCCCGCGCCTTCGAGGTGCGTCAGAAAATCCTCCAGGTCGAGGCGATGGTTCGTGAGGCCGGCGCCCGCGGCGATGACGTGATGCTCGTGTTCTTCTACTCGGGGCACGCCAGCAGCGATGGGCTGCACCTCAGCGGTGGACTGCTGCCGCTCAACGAGGTGCGCCGGTGGCTGGAGAGCAGCGCCGCGCAGGTCCGGGTCGCCTTCGTCGATGCCTGTGAGTCGGGCTCGCTGGCCCGCTCTCGCGGTGGGACACCGGTTGAGGCGGTCGAGATCGTCGTCGACGACCAGCTGACCGTCTCCGGGCTCGCCGTGATCACCTCGACGGGGCCGGTGTCGGTCGCCCGGGAGTCCGCAAGCTTTGGCGGCGGCGTGTTCAGCCAGGCCCTCATCAGCGGGCTTCGGGGCAGCGCCGATCTGGACAATGACGGACAGATCACCTTGAACGAAGCCTATCGGTACTCGGCAGAGGAGACGGTGGTGGGCTCCGCCGCCCTGTCCACGACGGTTCAGCGTCCGGAGTACCGCTACGAGATCGAAGGGATGGGCAACGTCGTCTTGACCCGCATCCCCAGCCGAGCGGCGGGCCTGATCTTTCCGGAGGAGCTGGAGGGGGTCTATACGGTCGTCTCCGTGAGCAACGGCCAGGTGGTCGCCCGGATCGAGAAGACGCCCGGGGAGCCGCGTCGGCTCGCGCTGCCGATCGGGCGGTATCTGGTGCGGAAGGTGCGCCAGCAGGACGTCCTGCTGGCAGAGGTGGATCTGGCCTGGGGCGGCGATCGATGGCTGGAGGACGCACAGATGAACGCCGTGGCGCTGGGCGATCCGCTGGCCCGCGGCGGCTGGAACCTGCGCCCGATGCGGCTGTCGCTGTATGGCAACGCCGGGACACCGATCGTTCGCGGCAACGAAGAGGTCTCGGGGACGCCGTCGACGGTTGGGTTGACCCTCAACGCCCGGTACCTGATGCGACCGGGGCTCGGTGTGGTCGGGTTCTACGGCCAGAGCATCGGCGAAGACGAGGTGGACGAGGGCATCGCTGCGATCACCACCGGGAACCAGCGCGTCGGCGTGGGGGTCAGCGGCGAGCGGCATCTGCCACGGCTGGATCTGTCGGTGAGCGGCGGGTTGGTGGGGATGCGCATCTCCCAACAGCTCGAGTATCTGGACTTCGAGGACGGTGAGATCGACGGCTACGAGACCTATGACGCCCAGGCGCTCGTGCCAGGGGCCTGGGTCGGCGCAGGCGTACACCTGCCGATCGGGCCGGTCTTCGGCTTAGAGGCCGGTGTTCGAGGCAACCTGCTGTTGGTGCAGGTCGATGAGATGAATTCGCTCCTGTATGAGGGGCAGGTGTTCTTCGGCCTGGCCGCCAACTTCGGCGGACGGCAGATCTCTCGGGCCAAACGGCGCGACTGAGCTGGTTACATCCCCTTCCCCCAATACGTCGGACAATCCATGATGATACGCGCGCAGATGCTGCTGTCGGTCACCATCCTGTCGATCGGGTGTGCAGCCCCCAAAAACCCACAAGCGGGCGGACCCTACTGGTGGGAGGTCGGCCCGGTTGAAGACGACGATGAAGACGATGATGAAGACGACGACGATGAAGAAGACGATGATGACGAGGCGCCGGAGGGCCGGTTTTTCTGGGGAGAGATCGGCGATGAAGAGCAGATCGGCGGCTACTTTCACGCCGCCGACGGGCAGATCCTCTGCGAGATGGAGTACCCGATCGTCGACAATCAGCCGCTCGACGACTGCGACGGGTGTTCTGTTGCGTTCTCGTTGACCTTTGGCGAACCCGAGATCTTTGAGGAAGACGACGAGGGGTGCACGTCGTCGGAGTATGGGCAGCTGGCAGGACAGACGGTTCGTGTCGGCGGCGACGGAGAGCGTGTCTATATCGATGAAGGGGCGGGGTGGGAGCGGCTCCCGGAGTCGGAGTTCGTGTCGGAAGCGGACTGGTTCTTCTTTGAGGTTCGCCTTGAAGCGGAATGAAGCGCTCGCGGTCTGCTCGCGGCCCGGGATGATCGGCGAAGGACCTGCTCCTTCGTGGTCAGATTGGACCTGACAACAGGCGTTTGAGCGAAGTCTTCGCCTTGTGGGCGCGGCCAGAGGGTCAGGCGGGTATCCTCTGATCCCCACGTCCGGAGACAAAAACCATGAAACGAGCGTTGCTTTTACCCGCTGCGTATCTCGCGTTGGCGGGATGCAGTACACCAACACAACCCCTCTCTACGGCTGAAGAGCCACCTGGCGAGATAGATCCGTCTGCCTACGGGATCGGATTCGGAGAGATCCCGCCTGGGGAGAGCGCGTCAAGATCCATCAACCTGCGCAATGACGGCGGTCAGCCCGTCACCGTCACGTCTGTGCGGATCGAGCCTCTTCCGCCCGAAGGGTGGGAGATTCGGCCGCTGCTTGATCGTGCGTTCATGGTCTTGCCGGGGGTGCCGCAGCCGCTTTCCTTCCTCTGTGCCCCGAACCTGCCCTCGACGGAGCCGTACACGGGAGAGGCGGTCATCCGCTCTGACGCCGCCAACGATCCAGAGCTTCGGATCTCGCTGCGGTGTGAGATGCTCCTTGATGAGGACGGCGACGGCTTCATCTCAGCCGCCGTGGGTGGAGACGACTGCGACGACGGCGATCCGCGCATCAACCCTCTCGCCGACGAGATCTGGTACGACGGCGTCGATCAGAACTGCGACGGGGCGAACGACTTCGATCAGGATGATGATGGGTTCGTGGCGGCTCCGTTCAACGCCGACCCGAACATCTATGCGGGGGAGAGGATGGGCGGCGGCGACTGCCAGGACAACAACGACACCATCTGGCCTGACCACATCAACTTCAACCGGACCGATGTGAGCGGTGATCCGCTGTTCATCCCAAACCCCAACGAGGTCTGGTACGACGGCATCGACTCGAACTGTGACCTGGCCAATGACTTTGACCAGGACGGCGACGGATACGGGGCCCTGGCGTACGGCAAGGGCTCGGACTGCGACGATGGGGATGCGACGATCAACACCGCCGCCTTCGAGATGCTCAACGCCGTGGACGATGACTGCGACGGGGGCATCGACCAGGACGTCCCGGGCTGGAACAGCGACGCGTCGTTTACCGCGCCGGCGGCTGGAGAGCGGTTTGGCCATGCGCTCCTGATGGCCGATCTGAACCAGGATGGGTATGACGACATCCTGGTGGGTTCGCCGGGCTCTCTCAGCGGCGCTGGTGAGATCATGGTCTTCGATGGGGAGCGGACATCGGCAGTCAGCGGCGCGTTGACCTTCGCCGAGCAGCAGAACCGCTTCAGCGGTGTTGAGGGCGACGGGCTGGGCAGCGCGGTGGCGTTCTACCCGAGCATCAACGTTCGCGGGCATCTGGGCGTCGGCCTCGGGGCGTCGTCTGCGAACGACGGACGGGGCGCCGTCTGGTTGATGACCAATGAGGTCTACTATAACCGGGACCTCGGCCGTGCAGAGCTTGAGATTGTCGGCGAGCGTGCGGGCCAGCAGGTCGGCGGCGGGTTGGCTTCAGATGTGGAGCTGAACGGGGACGGCGTCACCGATCTGCTTGGGCACTACTACGACGCCGGCCGGCACGCCCTGTGGCTCAAGTATGGCGGTGAGCTGGGCGCCTATGGGGTCAGCGATGTGGACGCGACCTATACCGCGGACGACAACGCGGCCATCGCCCAGCGGGCGATGGGTCCCTCGGATGACCTGGACGGAGACGGCTATGAAGACGTCGTCTTCTGCTCCCAGGACGCAGATCAGGGCGGCCAGGTCTGGATCCTCTGGGGGGCCGGCGAGCGCGACGACGCCGTCGGCGAAGACCTCGGCGAGGCCGGAACCCTCGTCTTCTCTGGGAAAACCAACCAGCAGATGGGCCGGATCTGTGGCATCAGCCCGGACTATACCGACGACAAAAAGGCGGAGCTGTGGGTCCAGGTCGTCGACGCGTCCGGGCAGGACTCGGGCATCTATATGGTCGCCGGCAGCGACGCGTTGCGGACCGCGGAGCTGGATATCGGCGCGGTCTATGCGCGCCGGTACCGCACCCCGCGGACCGATCCGGGGGCCATCAACGTTGGCCTCGCCGGAGACTGGGACGACGACGGCATCTCCGATATGGCGTTTGGGATGGCGCGGTATGGCCGCGCGGCGGGTCGGGTGGTCATCCTCGGCAGCGATGCGCCGGACGGGGACTACACCTTCGGCACGACGACGACGGCCCTGGTGGTCGGCGATTCGTCGGCCTACCAGGAACGCCTTGGGGCTGCCATCAGCCCGTTGCCCGGCGACATCAACAAAGACGGTCATGATGACTTCATCATCGGCGACCCCGGCCTGGACCGGCGGTTCGGCGATGACCCCGACGCCGGCGCGTTGTTCATCAGCTATCAACGAGACTGACGCGCCGTACGTGTGCTGACAGCGAGAAAATGGGCGTTAAACGCAATCCTGTCCCCGCTGCACGATGCTGCAGCGGGGATTTCACTTCTCTCCATTGGATGCGCTGATGTCTCTGCATACCCAACCGCCCACCGTCCTCACCCTCGGTGACGATGCCTTGCTGACCGTAATCATGGCCCATGGCCGCAACCGAGCTGCCGAAGACATGGCCAGGGTCGCGCGCCGCCTGGACGTCCCGGCGCGCTACCTGCTGCTGAGCGCCGACGACAAGACCTGGTACCCCGCAGGCTTCATGGCCGACTTCGACAGCAACGAGCCTGCGCTGTCCGCTGCGATCACCCATATCGAGACCGTGGTCACCGACGCGATCGCCGCGGGTACGCCGGCAGAGCGTCTCGTCGTCGGTGGGTTCTCTCAGGGGGCCTGCCTGATCGCCGAGTGGCTCGCCCGCCGCCCGCGTCGCATCGGCGGAGCGCTTTTCTTCACCGGCGGCCTCATCGGTCCGGAGGGGACGACGTGGCCCGACCGGCCCGCGCTGTCCGGCATGCCGGCCTACCTTGTCTCTGCGGAGAACGACGCCTGGGTCCCTGCCTCCCGCGTCCGTGAGACGAAGGCCTGGATGGAGCGGTCCGGGATCGACCTTCGGTACACGATGTTCGAACAACGCGACCATGAAATCTCCGATCCGGAGATCGACGCCGCCCGCGGGCTGCTCGATGAGATCGCGGCGAAGTCCTGATCAGCCAGCGGTGGTAGAGAGGATCGTGTTGACCGCCCCGATCGCCTGCGTCAGCTCTGAGCCGGGGGCGGCCATCTCTGCGGTGGCCATCGCCTGTGCCCGCGTCAAGAGCGCCGCCGCCGCTGCCCGTTGATGGGTCTGGGCCTCCATCAATGCCCACCGGCACAGCAGCAGGGCGTGCTGGAGGGGGTCGAGGACGGCCTCCAGACAACGATCGCCTTCGGTGAAGGATCGGCGCGCATCTTCGGTGTGTCCCTGCGCGGCGAGGATCTCTCCACGCTGAGCCAACCAGACGCCTTCGAGGCGCTTGTCCTTGAGGTGGATGGCTTCGCGCAGGGCGTGGCGGTTGTGCGCCATCGCGTCGTCGAGATCGCCCTTTACCAGGGATACAGCGCCCAGGTTGCCCCGCCAGATCATCGACAGGTATTCGTTACGGAGTTGTTGGGCGATCTCAAGGGCGCGGGTCAGATAAGTCTTTGCGTTCTCCATCTCTCCGCGTTGGAGCGATGCATGGCCGAAGTTGCCGAGCCAGATGCTCTCTCGCTGTCGGTCGCCGATCTCTTGCGCGATGGTGAGGGCTTGCTGGCGAAGCGCCCAGGCGTTTTCGGCCCGGCCCATCGCGGCTTCGAGGTCAGCGAAGTCGCCCAGGATCATGCTCTCTCGCCGACGATCGCCGATCCGTCGGATCAGCTTCAGGCATCGGTTGTAGTGGGCTTGGGCGGCTTCGAACTGTCCGCTGAGGTGAAGCGTGGCGCTGAGGTTGCCCTCCCAGATCCCCTCCTGGCGCAGGTCACCCATGGTGCGGGACAGGTCGATGGCTTCCTGCAGCAGGGACTGGGCACGATCGAGCTGACCGTTGAGGCGGTGTTGGGTTCCGAGGTTGCCCAGGCACAGCGTCTCCTGACGGCGGTCGCCGATCTCTCGGGCCAGGATGAGGCTCTCTTCGAACAGCTGTGCTGCGTCTGCGCGCTGGCTGTCTTCGAGGGCGATCACCCCGAGGCTGGACTTCGCTGCTGCGATCGCGCGTGGTTCATCGTGCCGTACGGCGAGGTCGAGGGCGCGCAGGTAGTGTGTCTTCAGGTCCTCTTGATCGCTGAGGGTGTGCGCAATATCCCCCAGCCATATCTCCGACCATATCTCCAACACCGGATCACCGGTTGTCCGGGCCAGCGCACGGCTTTCGATGAGCACGTCTCGGGCGGCCTGGTTCTCGCCGCTGCGCAGCTGAAGCAGCCCCTGGTACAGCCGGGTTCGTCCGCGAACCCGGTCATCATCGGGGGAAACCAGCAGCTCGGCGGCAGCTGTCAGTAAGGGCATGGCGAACCGGGGCGGGCCGCGCTGCTCTGTGATCAGGGCCGCGAGGATCGCGGCCTGGCAGGCGGCGGTCGCCATCCCCAATCTGATGGCGCGTTGGGCGGCGGCGATGATGTTGTCCAGCTCTGTGATGGTCGACAGCCAGGCATCTTCGGCGTCGGCGGTGGTGAGGCGCCGGATGCTGGCGCGATCGCCGAGGGCGGAGAACCAGTCGATGTGGCGCCGCTGGACTGCGTCGGGGTCGGTCATCTGCTCGCGGCCATACGCCTGCAAGCTGAGCAGCATCCCGAACCGCGGCTGACCCATCGCGTTGGCGGGGAGGACCCGGATCATCGACTTGTCGAGCAGGGACTGGAGCAGGTCGAGCAGCCACGGCGGCTCGTCCAGCGCTGTGAAGTCGAGGACCGCCTCCGCGGCGGCCATGGTGAAGCCGCCTTCGAAGACGCTGAGCTGAGCGAACGCGAGCTGTTCGGCCTCATCGAGCAGTTCCCAGGACCAGTCGATCGCACCGCGCAGGGTCGCCTGCCGTGGCGGCAGGTTGCGTGCTTTCAACAGGGCGAACCGGTTGGCCATCCGGTCGCAGATCGCCCGGGGGCTCAGCATCCGGGCGCGCGCCGCGGCCAGCTCGATGGCCAGCGGGAGCCGATCGAGCAGGCCGACCAGCTCACCGATCGCGGTCATCTCGTCGTCGCACGGAGAGAAGCCCCGCCGGCGCGCGCGGGTGCGAGAGATGAACAGGGCGACCGCGGCGTCCCGGTCGAGCGGATCCAATGAGAAGATCTGCTCGCCGGGCAGATCGAGCAGCTGCCGGCTGGTGACCAGGAAGGTGGCCTGGGGCGCCCGCTGCCGCCACTGCCCGACAGTCTTCTGGGCGACCGCCACGAGCTGTTCGAAGTTGTCGAGGATGATCATACAGCGGCCGCGGCTGGCGATGGCGTGGCCGAGCTGGGCGATCGGATCGCGGTTGGCGAGGGGCACATCGAGGGCCCGTGCGACCGCATAGGCCATCGCATCGTGCTGTCGGGCTTCAGAGAGGTCACAAAACCAGACCCCGCCTGGGAA
>JBCBLB010000768.1:0-4360 GCA_038520555.1 Myxococcota bacterium
AGCCCCAGATAGCCGGTCAGATACAACCCCACGAGGGTGAACACCGCGCGCATCACATCCCGGGGCACCGCCAACCCCTTATACAGCAGCGGCAGCACCGCCCGTGGGTGGAGTACTTGCTTAAATTCTCGTAAAATGTGCTTGAAAACAAGCACTTCGCGAATGCATTTCGGCCCGCCCGCCGCCGATCCTGCGCACCCACCGACCAACATTATCAACACCAGGATCGCTTTGGCCGCGTCCGACCACAGGTTGTAGTCAATGCTGGCGAATCCGGTCGACGATCCCAGGCTGGTGACCTGGAACGCGGCGAGGCGAAGCGACGCCCAGTCTCCGGCCCCCCCTTTGACCAGGATGAGGGAGAGCAGGAAGATGCATACGACGTTGACCCCCATGTAGAAGACGAACTCGCCATCCTTGAAGAACCCCAGCAGGTCGCCGGTGTAGACCTTCAGCTGCAGCGGGTAGCTCGCTCCGGCGAGGAACATAAAGACGGTGAGGATCCACTCGACGGTGGGGTTGTGGTAGCCGAGGATCGACTCTCCGTTGGGTGAAAATCCGCCTGCGGCCAGGGTCGTCATGCTGTGGCAGACCGCCTCATAGAAGCTCATGCCTGCCCAGACGAGCAAGATGACACACAAGGCGGTCATCATCACATACAGCAGCCACAGGTATCGGGCGGCCTGGCGGACCTGAGGGCTGACCGCTTCTCCTGGTGCGCTCGACGCCTCTGCAAAAAACAGCTGCCGGCCGGCGATGCCCAGTCGGGGCAGGATGACCACAAACAGGGCGATGACGCCCAGTCCACCCACCCACTGTGTCATGCTCCGCCACAGAAACAGCGGCCTGGGGTGGTCGAAGTCGGTAAAGATCGTGGCGCCGGTCGTGGTCAGCCCGCTCATAGACTCGAACAGGGCATCTTCGAGGCTCAAGCCATCGAACAGATAGGGGACTGCGCTCACCGCGGAGATGGTCAACCAGGAGAACGCCACCACCGCGAGGGCTTCTGCCCGGTAGAACACCCGGGGCCGCTCGAAGCGAAGGCTGGCGATGGCTCCGATCCCCCAACACAAAAGCCCGCTGACCACAAACGACGCCAGCGACCAGAGATCCTGCTCATACAGGGCGAACAGGGCGGGAGGCAGGAAGGCGAAGGTGAACAACCGGAGCAGCTGTCCGATGATCGACGAGACCAGCAGCAGCCGCATCGTTCAGATCGCTTCGTCTGCGGCGTCGACGGCGTCCATGTCCCCACGGGGATCGGTCGTCGCTGACGCGGGCGGGTCGAGGTATAGCTCCCGGCTCTTCTCTTCGTCGGCCTGGGTGCAGAAGACGAACAGGTGGTCGCCGGCCTGGAGCATGGTGTCGCCCCGGGCGATGATCACCTCGCGGCCCCGGACGACCGCGCCGACGATAGAGAACAGGTTGGTGTGCAGATCTTTGAGCTGGACGGGCTGGTAGTCATCTGGCAGCTCCAGCTCGAGGACGTGGATGTCGCCATGTTCCAGCTCGGCCCGGATCTCATGGCGCGGGTCGAGCACATCGCGGACCACGGTCCGGATCGCGGCGCCGTGGGCGGATCGGACCACGTCGACGCCGATCTGGTCGAACAGCCGCTCGTTGGTGAGCCGGTCGGCCCTGGTGATGATCCGCTTGACACCCAGGCTTCTGGCGAGCATCGAGACGAGGAGGTTCTTCTCGTCATTGTTGGTGACGGCGATGAGGACCGGCGCCTCCCCGATCTGTTCCTCTTCGAGGAGGTCCATGTCGCTGCCGTCGCCGTGCAGCACCAGCGATCGGGGCAGCCGCGGGGCCAGCTCCTCACAGCGCGCCCGGCTCATCTCGATGATCTTGATCGACCATCCCGCCTTCTCCAGCCCGGAGGCGATGATGAACCCGACCACGCCACCGCCGACGATGGTGGCGGAGCGGCGGTCGGTGCGGTGGGTCGGCGCCCGCAGGTGCTTGAACAACAGCTCCCGGATGCCATGCGGCGTTCCCATCGCCGTGAGCTTGTCATGGGGCCGAAGCCGGGTGTTGCCGTTGGGGATGAAGATGGTCTCCCGGCGGACCATCACCAGGGTCACATCTGGCGGCAGGGGGGTGTGTTTGATCGGATCGCGTGTGATGGGTGCGTCTTCTTCGATGCTGTAGCGGAGCAGCGCCACCCGCTGGTCGGCCAGAAACTCGACGTCCAGCGCGCCGGGGATGGTCACGATCCGAAGGATCTCCCGGGCGAGCTGCTCCCAGGGGCGGACCACCACATCCACGCCAAGGTAGCGGGCGAGCTCTTCATCGTTCTCTTCGGCGTTGAAGAAGCCCGGCCGGGTGAGCATACAGATCGTTCGGCGAGCGCCGAGGTGGCGGGCGGCCAGGCAGGAGACGATGTTCACCTCATCGTTGGACGTACAGGCCACGAACGCTTCGCAGCGATCGATGTTCGCCCGCCCGAGCACCTCCGGGCTGGACGCAGACCCCGCGATCCGGTCGATGTCCAGCCGATCCAGCCGCGGCGCGCTCCAGCCCCGGGGATGGATGAGCACCACCTGATGGCGCGCCATCAGCGATTCGGCGATCGCCAGCGCGACCTCATCGTCTCCGGAGACCAGGATGTTCATCTCGCCTCTTGAGAGGGGGACAGGGTTACTCTAATGGTGCTCGGGCGGCATAACCGCTCCACGCGGGTGGGATACACTGCAGCTGCGATGAAGCTGTTCTACGCCAACGGGCCCATCCATCGACCCTTTCGAACCCAGATGGAAGCCGCCGGGATGAAGGAAACCCGGGACTTCCTCGACGATTGGGATCTCTACTTCCCCGACTACGGCACGAAGTATGAGGACGACATGCGGGCGCTCCTCCCCGCACGCATCGACCAGTGGATCGGCGGGTTGCCCCACAGCTTCTGGATCAGCAACAAAGCCAACCTCTGGATCGCCCTGGTTCGCGAGCATACCCGCCCCGTCGCCGCCACCATCATGCCGGAGACATGGCGCGTCTCCCGGCCACCTCAACGAAAGCGGCTGCTCGACATCTGGACCCCGGCGCTCAAGCTCATCAGCAAGAACCCTCGGCTTCAGCGCCGTCAGGGGCTGAAGTTGTTCGACACCCCACAGCAGGCGTTCGCTGCAGGGGATGATGGCTTCATCATTACCCAACGGCTGATCACCGATCAGCTGCTCGTCTCCGGCTACCGCTTCCATGCGCGCATGTATCTCATGGTGGTGATCGAGGGGCAGAAGCTGTCGGCCTGGGTGCATCGGATCGCCAAGGTCATCTACACCCTGAAACCCGCTCACGAGGCCACCGGGGTGGATGCATGGCTGACCCGAAGCCGTGGAAGCCATGAGCTGCCCAAAGGACTTCCGTTCACCTGGGAAGCGCTCAAAGCCCAACATCCCATCCTCGATCAACAACAGGTCGATGAGACCCTCTGCAAGATGATCCAGGCGACGTCCCCCAAGCTTCAGGCGGCATGGGGGTTGGCGTGTAACCCCGCCTTTCAGTTCTTCGGGGTGGACTTTTTGTTCGGGGCCGATGGGACGCCCTGGCTGCTGGAATGCAACAAGGGGCCGGACATGTCTGCAAAATGTGCACGAGATGCGGCGATGAAGAAAGACGTGATCCGCGACAGCCTCACCCTGATCGACATCCCAGGGCTACCGCCGTGGCCCGGGGGGTTCCGGCGAATCATCACCCTGCCGCTCACCGAGCAACCACAGACAGCGTTCGAAGCGCTGCCCCTTCACACAGAAGATGCCGACGTCTCTGGATAGGGCAGACACGGGCGCAGCGCGGACAGGAGCTGATCCCGGGAGAAGGGCTTGCTCAACAGCTGGCGCTGTCTGTGGTGACTCGACATCGTCACCGTAGAGCGGCTCACCGCGCCGCTCATCAACACAACCGGCAGCTCGGGGCGAAGCGCGCCGAGCCGCGCGGCAAGCTCATGGCCCGTCGCGCCTGGCATCATCACATCGCTGAGCACGACGTCGACTTTCCACACCGAGGCACAGTTCAGCGCGTGCTCTGCAGACGGCGCCGTCCACACCGTCGCCCCCAATCGGTTCAAGACGCGGGCCACCATCTTTCGCACAGAATCGTCATCATCGACGATCAGGACGCGAAGATCTGTGAGTGTTTGATCTGTGATGTGGTTCGTCATTTCCCGCTCATCACCCCGTTCCATCCCGTCCCAAGCCAACCGGTTGGGGCCGGAGATGTTTGGATTGAAACTGATTTATATGACGCGAATCTCCACTCGTTATCATGGTGGGTAGAGAGGATCGCGTCATATAAATCAGTTTCAATCCAAACATCTCCGGCCCCAACCGGTTGGCTTGGGACGGGATGGAACGGGGTG
>JBCBLB010000835.1:0-3794 GCA_038520555.1 Myxococcota bacterium
GCGGCGCCCAGGTGGAGATGTACAGCGACTGGTCGTCCTTCCACCGCGGATGGCGCCGGATCCTGGTCGAGATGTACCACCGCCGCCCCGCCTGGATGGTGCTGGCCGCGATCCCCTACCTCCTCCTCGGCAGCCTCGCGGTGGTCACATTTTTCGGACTCTTCTCCGAGTCGCTGGTTCTATGGAGCGCCCTGGCGCTGTTGGGGAGCGGGCTGGGAATGGCGGCGCTGTGGCGCGCGGTCGGCCTGCCGCTGCGGGCGAGCCTGCTGTGGCCACTGAGCGCGCTGGGCACCGGCGGCCTGCTCCTCTGCGGTGCGATCGACCTCCTGACCCATGCGACGGTGCGGTGGGGTGGGCGAAGCTACACCCTCCGCCCCGATCCCTACCTGCTGTGGACCCCGGCGCCGCCCCAGACATCGCCGGCCAAACGCCACGCAGAGATGCGGTGATTGCATGCCCTGGACAATCATCATCTGGATGGGGTGCGCAGGCACCGCGCCGGTCTCCTTCCCTCCTGGACTTGCGCCGCTCGACCAGGAAAACGAGGCCCGGTGGCCGGCAGATGCCGCACAGGCCATCGACACGGAAGCTGGTGAGGCGGACGACTTCACCTGGGCGCACGCCCGCGGCTACGTCCACGCCCCCATCGCAGACGTCTACACCTGTCTTCAGGATGACCGGATCAACGTCGATCGGCGAGAGGTCGCCCGGTGGAGCCGCGTCGACGACGTCGAGGACGGTTACGAGCACAGCTATCGGTTGGACATCGAGGTCGAGAACATCATCAACCTCTCGTTCTCAGACACCTGGCGCCATGGCAGCACCCGGGACGAAGAGACCGACGAGATCCTGTTGACCATCTCGGCCTCGCAGCTCACCGAAGGCAACCCCTACATGCGGGCCATCCGTGGCTCGATCGTCGCTGAAGTCCACGCCCCCGGGGTCACGTCGCTGGACATCGTCCAACAACAGGACGTCACCTTACCGGACCTGGAGCGGATGCAGCGGGCCCTGACCGATATGCACGCCGAAGTGGTCGCATGCGTCAACGGACAGCCGCTGCCCAGCTACGACTGACCATCCGCGGCTCGATCACGGCGCGTCGGTGAAGCACCCGGACAACGTCAGGCAGGGCCCGCAGCGCGTCGGTTTGTGGGGAAGGCCGCCCCCTGAAGATGCGCTGAAGATGCGCTGAAGATGCGCTGAAGATGCGCTGATTTTCGCGATCGCTGCGCGTGCGGCACGAGAGACGGTCTACATCACGCAGCACCTGAAGCGTCTGCCGCTGCTGGCGGTCTCGCTATAACGGACGAACCGGAACGCAGATCTCGATCTGGTGGCGCTTCTGCGGGTGCGCGTTCGGATCGTTGAGGTAGACCTCATAGGGCAGCCGATCGTCAGGTTGATAGCCGCTCTCTGGCAACCAGCCGGCATAGACCGCCTGCCACGCCGCTCCATACTGGTCGCCAGAGATCTCGAACCGGGCAACGGCTGTGGCGCCACCTTCGAGGGTCATTCGGCCAATCTCGCCGTCTACGGGCGTCTGCGCGGGGACCGGGATCCCGAGGCTGATCCGCAGCTTGTCTTGATCGGTGATCTGCGGGCTGTCGTGGTAGATGCAACGCAGCTTCGTCTCTGGAGGACGAAAGAGCCCACGTGGCCCCGCCCACCGCATCAACCGTCCGATCAGGTCGGTGAACACCGCAGGCTGCTGGGCGTATGGGCCGATGTGCCGTACATAGGCCATCTCGACCGGCACGAGATCGCGAACCGTAACAATGGTTTGAATATGCTCTTCTGATGCCATGGTGACTCTCCAGGTCCAGTGGTGTGTGGCTGGATCAGGATGCCCCCGAGACACGTCTATTGCTGCGCCCGGATTGCGAATCGTCATGCCGAGATTGCGATCGTCCCCCTCTCCGGCGCGCCACTGGCTGGGGCTGACGCCGAAACGCTCTCGAAATGCGCGGGCAAAGGTCGCCGATGATGAAAAGCCCGCATCGAAACCGATCGTGGTGATCGGGACCCCGAGACGCTGGCGGAGCTGATGGGCGGCGCGCTCCAGCCGCACCCGCTGAATAAATCGTCCGGGCGTCTCCCCGACGATGCCTACAAAAACGCGATGGAAGTGATACCGGGAGAACCCCGCCACCCGAGCCAGGTCCGCGCCGTCGAACGGCCGATCGGGGTTCGCATCGATCACATCGAGGACGCGGTTGATGCGGGCGATGTATTCGTTTCGTGTGGAAGAGGTCTTCATCCCACCCCCGTGAAGCATGGCTGGGGACGGATACCCCAGACACCTTCGACCATCAACCGCTGCTCAGGATGTGCCGGACCAGTCGGCGACGGCCCGGGACAGCAACCGCCCCCATCGCGGTCCGATCAGATCCACGCAGCGGGTAGGCGCCCAGCGCCACCGCCCATCATGGAATCATCCAGTCCGGACCCGGATGCCTTTCGCCTTCAGCGGTTCGAGATCGACGCCGCGGAGGTTGCGTTCGCTGAAGCCCACAAACCCCAGCGAGTTCATCTCCAACAGCGGTGAGAGGTCGGTCACGGTGGTGCGATCCAGCCAGATGCTTCGAAGCCCGGGGAGCTTTGTGAGCGGCGAGAGGTCTCTCAGGCCGGTGCATCCCATCAGATACAGCTCATTGAGACGGGTGAGCGGTTCGAGGAAGCGGAGATCCGTGAGGTCGGTGTGGTCGTCCAGACGCAGCTGATGGAGCCCCGTCATCGCCGACACGAACGCATAGTCCGTGTCGGCCACGGTGCCCGACAGGTGCAGCTGTTGGAGCTGGGTCAGCCTGGCGAGAGGCGCGAGATCCTGCACCGGACCGTTCTTGGTCATGTTGAGAAAGCGAAGCCTGGTGCAACTTCCGATCGGGGCGAGGTCGGTGATATGGGGCGCGCTGGTGATGCTGAGCGTATGCAGCCGCTGCATGTTCTGGAGAGGCGAGAGGTCCGCGAGCGCGGAACAGTCGTACATCTCCACGGTGCCGAGTTTTTCACACTTCTGAACCGGGGTGAGGTCGGTCACCGGGCAATACCACAGTGACAGCTTGGACAGGTTGGGCATCCCGGCCACACCGGAGATATCGCGCATGCGCCGGGTATAGTGCATCGAAAACTCCGTCAAGTTCGGAAAGTCCCCGACCGGCGCCGCGGTCTGCGCGCCATGAGAGATGCTCAGCGTGGTCAGTCCGGTCAGCCCAGTGAGGGGCTTCCATGTCTTCAGCCCGCCCGCTTCGTGGATGTCCAGCGTCTTCAGGCCGTTGAGGTTCGTCAGGCCGGCGAGTGAGGCGAGGCTCTTTGTGTTGAGGGTGAGCGCCTCAAGGTTCTCCAGCGTCGCGAGCGGCTTCAGGGTGCGCACGCCGAGGTAGCGCATCGACACCGTGTTCAGCGCCGTCATGCTTCGGATGGCGTTGATGTTGGACAGCGAGGGACAATCGTCGAGGTTGAGCCGCTCCAGGTTGGTCAGCTTCGTGAGTCCTGCAAGGGTGGTCAACCGCCGACATCGGCTGATGAACAGGGCCTTCAGCCCGGTCAGCCGCCCCAACGGCTTCAGGTCCGTCCCGTCGTAGCCGTGTAGGCGCAGCTCTTCGAGGGCGGACATGTTCTGGAACAGTTTCAGGTCGATGGGCCGGGTGCTGGCCGAGAGTTGCAGCGATTTCAGGGGGCAGTACGCCAGGATGGCCTTTCCGTAGCGGGCCGCGTCAAACTGTGCGCCGGCACCCGGCCCATCGACCTGAAACTGTTCCAGAACATGTCCGCCCTCGAAGAGCTGCGCCTAC
>JBCBLB010000804.1:0-4028 GCA_038520555.1 Myxococcota bacterium
GTGGGTCTGGAGGGTGGGATGGCCGCCTATCTGATCCCCAACAACGACGGAAACCTGGGCCAGAATACCCCCGCCGACCAGCGCGCCCTTCGGCCGGAGGTCGTCTTCTATGTTGGCCTGGACGTCTCGCTGTTCGTCTTCTGACCATCCCTGGTTTCGCCCCCTGGATGGAGCGAGTATCCTCCCCATGTGGAGCGCCCTCCCTGGATCCTGCCGGTCATCGTCTTCGCACAATTCGCGGGGGCATCGTTGTGGTTCGCCGGCAACGCGGTCTTGCCCGACCTGCAAGACGCGCTCGGTGTCGACGGACTGCTGGGACTCGTCACGAGCGCCGTCCAGGTCGGCTTCATCGTCGGCACCCTGATCTCAGCGTTCTCCGGACTCGCCGATCGGATCTCGGCGCGGACGCTGTTTCTGATCAGCGCTTTCCTGGGCGCCCTGTTCAACCTCGGCGTCCTCATCGCCCCCACGCCCGAGGCGGTGGCCGCTGCGCGGTTTCTGACCGGGGTGTGCCTGGCCGGCATCTACCCGATCGGAATGAAGATCGCTGCGGGATGGTACCAGCGCGGCCTGGGGGGGGCGATGGGGTGGCTGGTCGGGGCGCTGGTCCTGGGGACCGCGTTCCCACACTTCATCCGTGGGCTGGGCGCCGCGCTGCCCTGGCGGATCGTGTTGCTCAGCACCTCCGGGTTGGCGGTGCTCGGCGGGATGCTGCTCTATGCCTTTGTGCCCGATGGACCTCATCTGTCCCCGGCGCGCCGCTTCTCGGCCGGCGCGCTGCGCGAAGTGTTCGCAGTGCCGGCGTTCCGCGCGGCAGCGTTGGGATACTGGGGGCACATGTGGGAGCTGTATACCGTCTGGGCGTTTATCCCCGCGATGCTCGCCGCCCACACCAGCGACCTCTCGGTGTCCGCGTGGTCCGCGGCGATCATCGGCGCCGGCGCCGTGGGCTGTGTCGGCGGCGGATGGCTCACCCACCGGCTCAGCAGCCGAAACGTCGCCGCCATCCAGCTGCTGATCAGCGGCACCTGCTGTCTGCTGTTTCCGCTGATGCTCCAGACCCCCACGCCCATCTTTGCCGGGTATCTCCTGATCTGGGGGATCACGGTGGTCGGTGACTCGCCCCAGTTCTCTGCGCTCAACGCGCGCGCCTGCCCGCCTGAGCTGCTGGGCTCGGGGTTGACGATCGTGACCAGCATCGGCTTCGCGTTGACTGTGGTGAGCATCGAAGTCACAGAGGCGATCGGTGCGCTGGACATCGCCGTCCCGGCGCTCGCGGTGGGGCCTGTGTGGGGGCTCATCGCGATGATGGGTTCGGGCCCGGGTTCATCCAGACCGAACACACCAACACACGAAGCCTGAGAGAAAGGCCTTACTCCCCAGGCCAGACCGTCCGAACACCCACACGATGCGGGCCGCGCCGACGGTGGTCCCGATAACTCCAGGCTCCATACGGTTGTGGCATCGGCTCCCCTCCCATCTCACTTTCGGTTCACGGTCCTTCTGCTCGCCGGGACGACTGCGGCGGTGCTGTGGGCGCTCCGCAGCAGCGCTCTGAACGCCAGCGTCGCGATGTTGGAGATGTTCATGGTCCAGCAACAGGAGCAGGCGGAGCAGGCCGCAGAGCGGCTCGCCGATCTGGAGCAACAGATACGGGACGCCATCGCATCAGAGCTGTGGGACCAATCCGTGGACTGGTCCAACCCTGAGGCCGCCCTGGAGCGGCTGAAGGCGCGCCTGCCTTCACGGTATGCGCTCACCACGGCGCTCCGAACCCCCAACGCCCGCCTGCTCGGGTCGCTGGCCCCCCGCGACTGCCCGACCTGTTTGATCGACCGCAAGATCCTACCGCTGAGCGCGGAGATCCCCAGCGGCGATGAGGGGTGGGCGCTGTATCTGGATCTTCCCCTGATCACCATCGGCGATCAGCTCGGCTTGACCCGCCAGGGCAGCCACGTCTGGTGGGCCACCCAGGATGGCGGACAGCTGCTGGCAGCGCTCGATGAGCAGTGGATCGGGACAGACCTGCGCGCAGCGTCTGGCGAATGTCTGGACGCGTTCGAGCGAGTCCTACACGCCCCCCCGAACACTTCCGGCACCGCGCGCTACTGTTGGCCCGAAGACGGCGTTCCCATCGAACGGACTGCAGGGTATCAGACCTTCACCTTCTTTGGCATCGACACCGTCATCGGCGTGTCCGCCTTCAGCCGCGACGTCCTCGCCCCCATGGAGGCGTCGTACCGGGCCACCCTGTTCGCCGCATCGCTCATCTGCGGGCTGTCCATCTTGATCGTCCTGCTCAACATCCGAGCGTTCCGGGCCCGAACCGCCCAGGAACGAACAGACGCCCTGAACACCATCTCCGCCCTGAACTCTGCGCTGGAAGCGCGGGATCCCTATACACGCTTCCACAGTGAAAACGTCAGCCTGTATGGGCAGGAGCTGGCCCGACGGATGGGGCTGCCCGAGCCGATCCAGGAAGCGGTTCGGCTCGCCGGGCTGATGCATGACATCGGCAAGATCGGGATCTGCGACGGTGTGCTGAACAAGCCGGGCCGCCTGACCCCCGAAGAGCGCAAGGCGATCGAGCGCCACGCCGAGATCGGGGAGCACATCCTCTGCCACTTGAGCTGGGCGGGTGACCTGGCCAAAGACGTGGGCGCCCACCATGAAAAGCTGGATGGGACCGGCTATCCGCGTGGCCTCCAGGGCGAGGAGATCCCGCTCAACGCTCGGATCATCGCCGTCGCCGATGTCTTCGACGCCCTGGTCACCGATCGCCCCTACCGCGCCGGGATGCCCCTGCCGAAGGTCCTCCTCATCATCGAAGAGATGACCGGCAACCACCTCGACAAAACCGTCGTCGACGCCCTGATGCAGGATCCGATCGGGCTGCTGCGGATGGGCCGGGGCGTCGGACGCGGTTGCGCCGACGAATACGGCAACCTTATCGCTGAGCTGACGCCCACGATGCGTGCCTCGTCGTAAACGGCTGTTGCCCCCCAGCGCGCCAGACGTCCATGATCGGTGACATGGTAGCCGTCTCCGGAAACCAATATTGAGCCCAAATTTAACAATAACAATACTTAAAGCTTATTTATTTACTCATGGCCCGGGTTTTGCTTGAGTGGTCACTGCACACCAGCAGAGGCCGCCATCGCCATGCCACAGACCCAACACATCACGCTTCCCCAGAACGATCCCTTCGCGGTCGCCCCGCAAGCGCCCCTGTGGTGGTCGCTCCCGATCTTCCTCCTGATGCTTCCCGTGACGCTCATCGGGGTGTTCCTCGCCGTCATCGCCTGTATCACCCTGGTCCCCCTGTTCCCGTTCCTCGCGGGCAAGCTCCGCGATGCCCTCGCGAAGGTCGTGACCGGTACGCTCATCGCTGCGGTGCGGGTCCGCATGCGGGTCATCGATCACAACCCGGACCCGTCGCATCACGCGAAGCTCTTCGTCGCGCCCCACATCTTCATGTTTGAAGCCATCATGATGTTTCGCATCGTCGGCCATATTCGTCCGCTCGCCGCCGCCTTCGTCAAGACCATCCCGGTCTTCAACCGCGTGATCGCGGCCGTCGACCCCATCTACGTCGGGCGCAGCAAGGGGGGGAACGTCGTAAAGCGGCTGCGGGAGTCCCTTGAGACCACCGACTACCGACACGCCATCTTCCCTGAGGGCACCTTCACCAACGGTGACACGATCATCCGCTTCAAATCTGGAGCCTTCGCCGCGGGCCATCCGATCACCCCGGTGATCTTCCGCTACCCCGACTATGTCCCGTTCTGGAACCGCACCGAGTCTTCTCTCTTCATGCAGATCTACCGTCTCCTCTCTCGTGTTCAGACCCCCGTCACCGCCGAGATCCTACCGACCTACTTCCCGAGCGCGGCAGAGATCGCTGACCCAAGCCTGTATGCCGAGAACGTCCGGCAGCTCATCTCCGCCGCCACCGGGCGAGCGCTGTCAGAATGCTCCCTGGAAGACTCACCCAACTACAAGAAGGACCGAAAGAACGGCCACTGAAC
>JBCBLB010000795.1:0-4085 GCA_038520555.1 Myxococcota bacterium
CATCGAAGGCCTGGCTGGCGACGCTGTCCACCGTCTCGCGCCCCAGGACGCTGATCACCCGAAGCCGTGCGGCGGCGCACCAGTTCATGCGCGAGCTGGGCGAGACGGTGATTATCAAGCCGATGTCCGGCAGCGGTGGCCGGGGCGTTCACCGAATCCCTCCCCGCCGACCGGATCTTCTGGACCGGGCCCTGGATCAATTGTATTACAACGGTCACTTCGTCGTTCAAGAGTACCTCAAGGAGGCGGAGATGGGTGAGAAGCGGCTGGTCTGGGCAAACGGCGAGGTGGTCGGGGCCTATCTGCGCCAGCGCAGCCGCGGAGACTTCCGCCACAACCTGCGGCAAGGGTCCGCGCCGCACCCATGTGACGTCACTGCGTCAGATTTATCCCTTGCCGCCTCGGTCGGTCCCCATCTGGATCGAAACGGGATACGCATCGCCGGACTGGATGTCATTGGTCGCTATCTGGTCGAAGTGAACACCTTGAATCCTGGAGGGGTCCACTATGCCGAGCTGCTGCGCAGCACGCCCGGCCCCCGCCTGGCAGACCGCATCGTTTTTCACCTGACCTGACTGCTGAACCGGAACCCCCCAACAGGAAGCACACAATATGGCAAAGAGGAGACGGTCGACGACCGATTATGATGAATGCTCCGGGGTGCCCGGCACGTTGACCCGCAAGCAGGTGCAAGACGCCCTGCGTCGGGGACACAGCCTTGCCGGCGCCGACCTCCGACGGGTCAACCTCTCGGGCTTGAATTTTGACGGTGTCGACCTCAAGGAATGCAAAATGGCCGAAGCGGACCTGTCCCGCTCGACCTTCCGACAAGCCAACCTCGCCCGCGCCAGCTTGTGGCGGGCCAACCTCAAAGACGCCATCCTCGACGGCGCCACCCTCGATGAGGCGGACCTCGACTTCAGCAACCTGGACGGGTGCAGCATCCGCGGCGCCCGCATCCGCAAGGCCATCTTCCCGCTCCACATCCTGTCCATGGACGACGTCCAGAGCGCCGTCCGATCGGGACACCGGATCCGGATGACCGCCGCCTTCGACATCGACTGACAGCGGCGGTGCTCGGACTGACCCTGGCAACCCTCTTTCCGTTGTTGGCGGCTTCGCTTCTGGCGATGGCCGCCGGCAGCGCCGAAGAGAGCGACGCCGTGCTCGTCCAGCGCTTCCAACGGGGGGACAACGCCGCCTTCGGCGTCCTCGTCGCCCGATACCAGGACCGGATCTTCAGCCAGTGCCTGCGGTGGATGGGCGACCCCCGCATCGCCGAAGAAGTGGCCCAGGATGTCTTTCTGGCCGTCTTCCGGGCCCTGCCCCGCTTCCGCGGGGAGTCTCGCTTCTCGACCTGGATTTACCGAATTACGGTCAATCACTGCAAAAATCGCAGACAGTATCGATCCCGCAGAAAAGTCGACCGGCACGAACCGATCGAGGGCAACCCCCGGGACGATGACGCGCCCGCTCGCCAGATCGCGCATCAAGGACCGGGAACCGATCGCAAGGCGCAGCAGTCAGAAGCAGAAGTCATCCTCCAAGAGGCCCTCAACAGCCTCGATGAGGCCCAGCGAACCATCATCCTGCTTCGCGACATCCAAGATCTGTCGTACGACGAAATCGCGGACATCCTTGATCTGCCCCGCGGCACGGTCAAGAGTCGGCTCCACCGGGCGCGCGCAGAGCTCGCCCGGATCGTCTCTCGCACCCTGACGAAGAAGGATGTCTTCGAATAACGTGCCCCGATCCCGATAAGGTACCCTCAGAATGGATCCCTTCTTCGCCAGACATCGCCTCTCGGCGTACCTCGACGGCCAGCTCTCCGAGCAGGAAGCCGCTGAGGTCGAGGCCGCGATCGACGCCGACGACGCCCTCCGGAGCGAGTACGACGCGATGCATGCCGCCGTCACCCTGCTCCGCGAGCGGGGTCCGGTTCGTGCGCCAGAGGGCTTCCACGCCCGGCTCCTCGCCGCCGCCGAAGCCCAACCGAAGCTCACCCTGATCTCCCGGGTCCGGGCGGCCGCTCGCCAGATCCCCGTCGAAGCCGTCGTCCTGGCCGCTGCGGCGATGCTGGTCGTCGTCGTGCTCTCCAACCCCGGCGATGACATCGACGCGCTCGCCCCATCGTCACCACCGGTCGATCTCAAGGGGGCCGCCGCCGCGCCGGCCCCCAACCACGACCTTCGGCTCCCCTCGCCTTCCATCCCCTCCGCCGCACCGGCCACAGCCCCAGCCACCGAGCTGGTGCCACAGCGGCCTGCCCCCCGGAAGAACACCAACGCGCCGGCACCGGTCAAGCGGGCGCCCGTTCCCGTCCCAGAGAAGCCCTACGTCGCGGAGTGGGAGAAGATGGATCCCCAGCAGATGGGGCCTGAGCTGGAGGAAGCCCCGCAGAATCAGCCGGACACCACACCAGCGCTCCCACGCCTGGATGAGTTCGGGGGGGAAGCCACCAACACCGGCTACGGCGTTGACGTGACCCCACGAGAGATGTACGACGGCATCCCGACGCGTGAAGCGACGCCGTATCAGTACCGCCTCAACCTTCGCGACGCAGACGTGCTGTTTTCCCTGCGACAGCTGGCGAAGAGCGCCGGAGGCCGGCTGCTCAGCACCGACGGGGAGGCGGTGAACATCCGCACCCTGACCAACGAAGACAGCTACGCCCGGGTGCAGCTCATCGTCCCGCCAGATCAGGCGAAGATGGTCCAGAACGCCCTGTCACAGATGGGCGCCTTCACCATCGGCTCCAGCGACGGCACGCCGCTGTATGGCGCCGAGTACATCGCCTTCGTCGTTGAGGTCTCCTACCTGCCGTAGGGTCTTCGGCCCGAGTCGTCGATTTTCGACGACTCTCCTGCGTCTGACAACGGACGAACGCTTCTTATCGGGCGGAACACTTTTTGCTTGATGGAACAACCTTCCCCTCACCGGAGGTTGTCCTTGGAACCCAGAGAACGATTCACCCGCTTCGGACCCACCCGTTTCGGCGACGCCGAGCTGCTCTCCTTGATCATCGGCGCCGGCGCCCCTGCCATGGCCGCCGTGGCCCGCACGCTGTTGGCGCGCTTCGGTGATCTGTCTGCGTTGGCAGACGCAGACGTCTCGGAGCTGACTCAAGTCCCGGGGTTGGGCCCGGCGCGGGCGGTGCAGCTGTTGGCGGCGATGGAGGTTGGCAAGCGGTCGATGCTGCCCACCCTTCACAAGCCCCAGGTGCGATCCGCTGCAGAGGCCTATGAGCTGCTCTACGCCCAGCTGAGCGGTCGCCCCCAGGAGATGTTGTATGCCATCTACCTGAACCGACGGAAGGCCGTCCTGGCTGTCCGGCAGCTCACCGTCGGCAACGATGCGCATACCATCGTCGATCCGCGCCAGGTCTACCGGCGCGCCGTCCGCAGCAACGCCGCTGCAGTGATTGTGGCCCACAACCATCCCAGCGGAGACGCCGAGCCCTCGGCACAGGATCTGGCGGTCACCCGGCGGCTGGCCGAGGCGGGCGCGGTGGTGGGCGTCGAGCTGCTCGACCATCTGATCATCGGGGCGGGCTGCTACACATCATTGGCCGATCGGGGGCTGTTCCGCCCGTTCTCTCCGACGCCCCCGGTGATTCGTAGCGCGCAACGTGGGGTCAGTGGTCTTCGCTGACTTCGTTCCGGTTCCAGGCCGGAATCTCGACGATGACATCTTCCGAGCCGTCCGGGACGAACTGGCAGGACAGCCGCGAGTTCTCCTGAACGGCGGGGGCGAAGTCGAGCTGGTCTTCTTCTTCTTCGATGGGATCGGGGGACGTGTCCAGGCCCTTGTGCACGTAGATGTGGCAGGTCGAGCATGCACAGACACCGCCACAGGTGTGGTCGATGTCGACGTCATGCTCGATCAGGATGCTGAGGACGGAGCCGACATGGCCCTCATTTCCAGACGGAAGGTCATGGGGGTCGACTGGAATCACGATGTCTTCGCCGTCGGGCACCTTCACCCGAAGGGTGTAGGCGCTCGTGGGCGGCGGGGGGGCGTCGGCGTCGATAAAGGGGTTCTTGCCCATGACTTCCGCTCCAAAATGATCTTCAGCGCATCTGTAG
>JBCBLB010000564.1:0-6580 GCA_038520555.1 Myxococcota bacterium
ATCGAGGCGCCGCCTGAGCCCCCACAAGACGATCCAGAGCGGCCGACGGTGCCGGGGTTTCAGTGGGTATATGGGGACTTCCCGGGCCTGCCGTGGCGGCTGTGGCGGTTGCATTGTTCCTGGCGACAGGAGCGGCGCGAAGCGCTGGATTGGATCCATGAGCAGTGGTGGCGACAACCGCCGTCGATGATCGTCTCCGCGGCCATGGTCATCGTGGAGACCCCAGACGAGCGGCTGGAGATCGGCGCCCGACAGGTCCGGTACGAAGGAGAAGAGTCCGCCGAAGACCAAATCGCCCAGGTGGTTCGCGGCGTCACCGGGTGGACGCTGTATGACGCAGAGCAGGGCCGCATGTTCCGTGAGCCCGTGGTCTGCGCCCGGTGTGAGACCCACTATGAGGCGGATGGTGGCGCCCCCCGATGCCCGACCTGCGGCGGCCTGCTGATCAGCGGCCTTGGATAATCGCTTCGTAAGCATCGAGCCGATCGCCGAAATCAGGCACGGTCTGCCGGAGCCAGTGAAGGTCGTCCCGCGCCCGGTCCGGCATCACCCGGAGCAGGGCGCGCAGCCGCTCATGCCGACCCCAGGCGATATTGGGCAGATCCCCGGCGTGCTCCAGGATCCGGACGCCTGCGTCGAAGGCGCCGCGGGCGCTGGTGTAGTCACTGACCGCCGCGTGCGCCCGCCCCCGACCAATCCAGGACTGCCCTTCGATCGAACGAAGGCGGGTTTCCCGAGCGGCGACGCTGGCGCGCTGGAAGTACTCCAGCGCCGTCCGCAGCCGCCCCTCTTCGGCTTCGAGCATGCCGAAAATGACCTGCAGCCAGCTGCGCTCGGCGTCTGAGGTGATCTCTTCCAGTCGGTGGTGGGCGTCCCGCGCGAGCCGGCGCGCAGTGGAGATCTGCCCGATGGGCCACAGGGCGTTCGCACGGTACCCGATGCCATACGCCGCGAGCCGCGCGTCGCCCAGCCGCGCCCCGATCTGTGCGCCCCGCTCCGCCTCGTGGGCGCCTTGCTGATAGTCCCCGAGGTCGCAGAGGGTCAGCGATCGGTTGAGGTGCCCCGCTGCCGCCTCACGCCAACGGCCCAGCTCTTCATCCGCGGCGATGGAGAGGGCGTAGTGGTCGAGGGCCTCACGGTATTGGCACTGTCTTCTTCGCAGGCTGGCGAGGGCCCGATGGAAGTCGGCCCGGAGCGCAGCGGCAGGCGCTGTGTCCAGCGCCATCATCCCTTGCAGCAGGGCATCCTCTTCGCCGTCCTGGTCGCGCTCCAGGGCGGATCCGCGCGCGCGATACAGCCAGACGGCGGCATGTTGCGCGGGCGAGGCGTCCGGCCGAAGCCGCATCCCGGCCTGCTCTGCGCCAGTGATGGTGTCCACCGGGTCACCCCGCCGCCAGGCGAACTTCGCCCGCATCAACGCGTCTTCCGGCGTCTGCGCCCGCATGTCCAGCTGGGCGAGAAGCCCCTCAACCGCCTCCACCTGTCCACGATGGAGGGCGATCTCTGCAGCGATGCGGAGCTGTGGAGGGGTCCGCGGCGGGCCAAGCGCGTCCGCTGCACGAGACAGCGGCCCGGTCTGCACCAGAATCGTCGCCAGCGACCGCCGTAACGCATCCATTTGTGTCGGATCGCGGGTGTGTTGCATGGCGGCGCGCAGCTCCGGCGGGCGCGTCAGCCGCCGGAGGATATCGATCCGCGACCCATGCTGAAACACAGCGTCGTCCATCTGCAAGCACCAACGTTGATGATGCTCGACAGCAGCAGCGGAGATACCCTGAGCCCGAACGAACTGCCGGATCATCATGGGCATAGAGAGGCCCCAGCCCATCCGCGTCGAGACCACATCCAACCACCCCCGATCCACGAGATCGTGCACCGGTGCCCCCGAGACCATCCCTTCGGCGTCCTCTTGATCAAACCGCCCCTCAAAGACCGCGAAGCTTCGGAGGGCATTCTGATGTTCGAGGAGGAGCGCGTCCCAGAGCCGGTGGAGGATCTGATCGATCGGATGGAGGGCGCCTTGCAGCGTCGTTCGGAGGTCCTGGGGAGAGAGATCCGCGAGGCGACCCGCGAGCAGCCGCAGTCCCATGGGAGAACCGCCAGCGGAGCGGGCGATGCTGACCATCGCCGCCGCGACGTCTGGCGTATCGGCGAGGTCGGGGAGGACCCGGCGGGCGCGCTCGACGAGCAGCGCCCCGGCGGGCTTTGCGACCACGTCTGTCAAAGATGCCGCCCGCGTCGGGGTCATCAAGGGCCGCAGGACGAAGACCTGCTCACCGGCAAGGCCCAACCGATCGTCATTGGTGAGCCACAGACTCACCGTTGGGGCCGCGGACAGCAGCTGCCCGACAGTGGCCGAACCCATCATCCCCAGACGCTCAAAGCCGTTGATCGCGATCAGGGTGGCGCCACGGCTGGCGAGTGAGGAAACGATGGCATCCAGGCCAGCGTCTGCGCGTACGCCCGCAGCCCAACACATCGCTTCGAGCATGCCATCGCTACCACCGACGAGATCGAGGTCAACATCGATCACACCGCCGCTGAACTGCCCACCATATCGATCCACTGCGGCTCGAAGGAGGGCGCTTCGTCCCATCCCCGGAGCGCCGATGAGGGTCGCAAGCCGCCCCCCCTGGTTCATCATGGCGCCGATCCGATCCAGCTCGCGCTGACGTCCAATGAACGTCTCAGGCACGAAGCCACCCTCCAAACCACCTTGTACAAGCGCATAGCCCCCACCCGCGGCAGGCTTGAGCGATGGAAGGATTTCTCGAAGTCGGTTGAGGGCAGTGGGGAAGACCGTTTCCGCGAGATCGGTGCTCTCCGCCGAGATCGTGTCGCCGTTGAGGAGCACCCCCACAAGACGTCGCTCAGGTGCGGTCAGTGGAATCTGCAGCCCCCCAAAACGCACCCATCCCTCATCCAGGTTGATGGTGCCATCTGCATCAGTCGTCTTGGTCGGCTGCACGGGCCCTCCGCGGGAGACTGTATCTCACCGCCGCCCCTCACGGGTCATCTTACAGATTGGACAATTTATGTCCAAAATAATGCAAGACACTGCATCCATCACTGAATACAATGTCAGTGAATTGAGTCCGGAGAGTTGATGTTTACGCTTTCATGGGCCGTAGATGCGGCTGATGGTCGGGTGAGCACAGCGCGGGAAGATCGACCAGCCCGCTGCCCTTGTTGCCGACGGTCGTTATCATGGTCAAATGGTCATTATCACCATCCAGCCGGCATGTGCACGCCATCGACGATCCGAACCGCGCTGGCATGGCGTCGGGGCTTGTCTGTGCTGAGCGGCGCCCGATGTGGTGATGGGTCCTGGCCGGAGCTGTGGGATCGTTGTGTTTGTTGTGCGGAACCCGTCGCCCAGATCACGTTGCAGGACGGCGGGCCGGGTGGTTCGGACACCATGTGGGCAGGGGCGGGCTGGGCGCTGCGGGTTGGTGGGGGTGCAGACGCAGCAAACGCTCAACACATCTGGCTTCATCCGCGCGCCGTGCTGGAATCCGATGGCTGCTGGTTGGCGATTCCGCGTAGACAATGCGACGTCTGTGCAGAGATGGTCGAAGACCATCTGCGGGCATTCATCGTAGATTTTCAAGCAAGACAAGCGGCGCAGCGGGCTGAACAGGCGGCGTGGCAGCGCCTACGTGAAGTGACCACACAGTGGTCACTTCCGCTTCCCTGGGGACCCTACACTGCCACGGTGGTTTCGTGCGGGGCATGTAACGCGACTGTTCCGCGATACTGCTGGACGGGGGACGAACCGCCGCCCCCACCGCCGCCGACGGTAAGTCAGGAATCTGGGGAATGGACGAACAGATGCGCAGGATGCGGGGCGGACCTGTCATGAGCGCAGGCGTCCAGTTGTCCTGGGTGATGTGGGAAGGACGGGCCTGCCATGTCTCCACGTTCGCCGGTCTGGCGCCGTCTCAGCGACCGGCGGTGTACTGCCCGGCATGTCAGGGGCCTGTGGTGCTTCGACTGGGCGAGCAGGTGGCGCATCATGCAGCGCACCGGGTTGGCCAGGACTGTGCAGCAACCGCTCCGGAGTCGGCACTACATCTGAACTGTAAGCTCTACCTGGCCGAGCAGCTGAGCGGGCGGGCGCGTCTATCAATTCGCATGCCCTGTGCCGCAGGGTTGTCGGGATGTCAGGGCACCGTCCAGGGGGTGTGGCGCTCGGGGTGGGACACGGTCGCGGTTGAGATGGGCTTCGGCGCACGCCGTCCCGATCTCAGCCTGATGCGTGGTGATCGACCGCTGGCCGCGCTCGAAGTGCGGGTGCACAGCGCGGTCACCGATCAGAAGCGCGCCGATCTGGCTGCCCTCCGGCTGCCCTGGATTGAGACCCGGGGCAGCCCCCAGCTGCTGACATGGACCGCCGACGATCCGCTCCCAATCGATGCATGGTCCGGCCCACCATTGTACTGCGCGATCTGCCGCCCCCAGGTCCACCAGCTCGCCCGAATGACCGCAGACACGACCGAGCGATGGCGCCAGACGCTGCGTCGCTACGCGCAGGCGCGTCATGATCACGCCGCTGCGCTTGCCCGCTTCACCGCATCCACCCGAGACCTTCGCGATCGCACCCGCACAGATGGGGTTCAGGTTGTCCAGCTCCGTCCTTTCGATCGGTATGCCCCGCATGTCAAGCAGGTCCATCGCGCCGCGCTGTTCGTGGCTGTGCGTCGGCGGGATGGGCGGATCCGGGCGCTCACCCTGGGCATCACGGATCCGCTTCAGACGCTGGCGCGATCGGCGCTGTCCGACCACACCGGGCACCAACAGCTGCTCCGGATCGCGGACGCTCACCTCGATCGGCTGCGTGAGACGTGGATCATCGACGCCCCCGACGGCTGGCTCTCGCTCGACGCGTTGCTGGATGATCCTGCGTTTATGGAAGGATGGGCGAAGTCCGGGGCGGCGCACCGCTGGACGACGATGATCCCGGAGCTGACGACGGGTCGTGGACCGACCGCGACCGGCTTCGATCTGATGGCCTATGTTCTGGCACGCTACCTGTCGGGGTTGCCCCGGCGCTATACATGGCAACCATCGACAGGATGGTGCGCCACCGTCCCGGCGCCTGCATGGCGGCTCTGGCGACCAGAATTGTCTGGAGTGTGAAATCCGGAATGTGAATAGATGTCTCTGGGTAACGAGACCCCTGACAGGGATCCGCTGCTGAGACGTTGTCACCATGAGCCAGCCCAGGAGGCTCCCAATGGGAAACTCGCCCAATCGACCTCGCCGACTGCTCCGCGCCCTGCTGTTTGGGGGCGGCGCGGTGGGGATCCTCGTTCCCATCGCTGTCATCGCGGTGCCGATGCTGTTCCGGGACGACCTCATCGCCGCCCTGGAGACCGCAGCCGCGGACTATGTCACCGCGACCGTCGACATCGGCACCATCGAGCTGTCTATCTTCGACAACTTCCCCGAAGTGACCGCCCACATCGACGGGCTCTCCATCCGCGGCGCCGACGCCTTCGACGGGGTCACTCTGCTCGATGTGGATACGGTCGACGTCACCGTCGGCTTGTGGGAAGCGCTCCAGGGACAGTACATCGTCCACTCGGTGAGCGCCCAGGGGTGGATGGTTGATCTCAAGGTCCTCCCCGATGGGACCGCGAACTGGGACATCGTCCGTGAGCAACCTGCCTCGGGCGACGCAGAAGCGAGCGTCCTCCAGATCGACCTGGAGCGGCTGAGCCTCACCGACGGGACCGTCCGCTACCTCGACCAGAGCAGTGAGATCGACGCCCGGTTGGCTGGCATCCGCCTCGACGGTGCAGCCGCCCTCCGCGGCGACCTCGCCGATCTGACCGTCTCGTTGCACAGCGACGCGGTCAATGTCGACTACGGGGGCATCCGATACCTCCGTGAGGCACCCCTCAACGGAAGCGCCGACGTGGTGGCCAACCTGGCCACCAACCAGTACACCCTCGAGGACAACCGCTTCACCATCAACACCCTGCCCCTTGTCTTCAACGGGGACGTCACCCTCGGCGAAGCGGCCATCGCCATCAACCTGGACTTCCGCTCACCGGCGACGGACTTCCGGGACATCTTGTCGATGGTCCCCATGGTTTACCAGCACAACTTCACAGATGTGAAGGCCACCGGCGCATTCTCCTTCTCCGGCTCTGTCCGGGGTGAACAGAGTGAGAATGTTTTGCCCGGCGTCACCATGGACTTGACCATCCAAGACGGCTCCTTCCAGTACCCGAACCTGCCTGGGGCCGTGACCGGCATCCAGGTCGACGCGCACATCGAGCGCGCCGAAGGCCCCGACCTCGACAACACCATCCTCCGCGTCTCCGATGCCCGCGGCGCCCTCGCTGGCCAGCCGTTTGTCTCGACGTTGTCGGTGTCAACACCACTCAGCGATCCCCTCATCAACGGCACCGTCCGCACCCAGATGGACCTCTCCAAGGTTGGGGAGGTCATCCCCCTCGCACCGGGTGAGGAATACGCTGGCTTCGTTGACGCCGACGTCGCCGCCAATGGGCGGTACTCCTCGATCGAGGCGGGGCGGTATCAGGATTTCCAACTCCGCGGAACCGTCACC
>JBCBLB010000712.1:0-4878 GCA_038520555.1 Myxococcota bacterium
CGCTCTCTTTCTTCCGGGCAATGATCGTGCCAGGGGTGGGAATGCCATTGGCAGACCTGTCAAATTTCCTGAATTTCTTCTGAGGCGTACACCATTCCGTGGCGCATCGACTGAATCCCAATGCCCGAGCTGATTCTTTGTGAAGGCAAATGCGTTGATATGAAGGCAATTGTGATGAGGCCGCCTGGGTCACAGGTCGCTGCTCGAATTTCTCGTTCGACAATTGCAAAAGGCCTGGGATGTATCCCAGGCCATTTTGAATGTAGGGGAGAGAGCCGAGAATCGGACTTGAACCGACGACCTGCTGATTACGAATCAGCTGCTCTACCATCTGAGCTATCTCGGCAACGATTTGCCAAGTACCTCGGCGAGGGGCTGGTGTCAACCGCGCTCAGTGTGGGATAGGGTGGGCCTCATGACTCGAAGCGGACCCCCTCTTTGGCTGGAGATCGGCAGCTACGCGCTCGTGGCGTTGGGCGCCGTGCTCCCAGCGATCCTCTCCCCCGGGCATATCATCGGCGATGGCGTCGACCTGTTCGGAACCTTCTGGTTCTATTGGTGGATCCAGGACTGCCTCATCGAGTGGCAGGATCCCTCCAAGACACAGCTGTTCTTCTTCCCCCTTGGGAAAGACATCTTCGCCCACACCGGCAACAATTTCCTCGATGCCCTGATCGCGCAGCCCTTCCAGTGGATCTTCGGCTACCCGCGGTACCAGCCCCCGTTCGTGGCGGCGGTGCTGTTTGGAAACGCGATCGCCGCCAGAAACCTCGCCGGCCATGTTCTTGGGAAGGGGACCTGGGCGGCCTGGGGGGCGACCATGCTGTGGATGCTCTCCCCGTTTACCCTCTTCGAGTGTATGACCGGGCGGTTTACACAGGCGCTGATGTGGTTTGTTCCGCCTGCCCTGTATCGGTTCCTCCGCATCGGGGAAGGCCGGTGGCAAGATGTCCTTCTGTGTGGGGTGTTTACCGGCCTCGCGGGGTGGACCTACTGGTTTATGGGGTACTTTCTCGCCTTTACGATGGGATGGCTCGCCATCGCGCAGCTTATCCTCAAGGCTCATCCCTGGAAAGCCATGGTCCTTGGTTGGATCGGGGCAGGGGTCGTCTGCCTCGCCTCCATCTCGCCCGCCGCCATCCGGATGAGCCGGCTCGCTGAAAAAGGCAAAGTTCCTGGACTGTCAAGGGAAGGAAGCATCCTTGGCGGACCCGCTGATGTGGCGAACAACGTCCCCGATGCCCTCCAGGGGTACCTTTTGATGGGCAACGAAGGGCAGCCGATGTTCACCTACCTCGTCTGGGGAGGGGGGTTGTTCGCGACCATTCTCTTCGGACGAGACCGGCTCCGATGGGTTGGGGTCATCCTCGTGACTCTCGCGTTCGCTGCGGGTACGCAGATCCCGACCGACCCGGCCATAGTCATGCCCCATTATATGGCTGCGTACAATTATCTGCCGTTCTTCGATCGGCTGTGGTTTCCGTACCGGATCCTTGGGATCACGTTTTTGGCTGTCGCGCTTGGGTGGGGGACGATCATCCACCGGCTCAAGGAGAAGCGGTGGGTGTGGGTATTGCCTGCGGTGCTCGCGCTGACGACCATGGTTGAGCAGAGTCGGCACCTCGCCTATCCGCTGATGCATCGGGATCTGACGCCGCCACAGGTCTATGATGAGATCGGCGCCCGCGGCGGAGCGCTTATCGAGGCGCCGTTTGGGATCTCGCGGATCTCGATCGCCTACCAGCCAGTGCATGGCCAGCCGGTGTTTGGTGGGATGGGGGAGAACGCCCCGGTGCTGTGGCCGGATGGGTTTCGGAGGCGTCAGAACAGTACGTTTATCCTCTTCTTGAAGTCGTTGCTGCGAGATCCCGAATCGCCGGCAGAGTTTCGTCCAGGAAGCCTGACGACGCTTAAGGCGGAGGGGTTTCGCTGGGTGGTCCTTGATCGTCAGCTGATGGACAGCGAATTCCGTCGCAGATGGAAGGGGTCGGCGGACGCAGACGCGCTTCAGCGGGCGGTGTTTGTGGCTCAGGATGCGATGATCGCGCGGATGGGGGAGCCATGGGCGGTGGAGGGGAGCCTTGTGGTCTGGGATCTGAAGGTTGAAGATCAGGCGCCGGAGGGGTTGCGTCCGACGGCGGAGTCCCTTCGGACGCGGACCTGGGATCCGGAGGAGATGCCGGCGTATGAAGAGCACCTTCGGGACATCGGACGGCTGCGGGAGTGAGTGGGGTTTGAGGGGGTAGGCATCGATTGCCTAAATGCCGATCGGGTGGTCCCGAAGAGGAGGTTATGCCCAGCCAACAAACTCACTGAGCGCGGTTGCCTGTTAAGATGACGTGTATAAGGCAATTGTAAGATAGACCGACCATGCGCCCATGGGCGTTATCGTCCTGACCCCGAGGTAGTAGATGTCCTTCGAGAACCCAGAACAGGAAGGCACGACCCTCCCCAGCCGTCTTGATCTTCCGATCCTCGCGATCCGGAACACGGTGATTTTCCCCGTGCTCGCGTTTCCGATCAACGTCGGCCGGCGGAAGTCGCTGCAGGCTGTGGAGCAGGCCCTGGAGAGCGGTAAGCTTCTCGGGATCCTGGCCCAGCGTGACGCGAAGAATGAGAACCCCGACACCGACGAGATGTACCAGGTTGGTACGGTGGTGAAGATCCTCAAGAGCGTGAAGATGCCGGGCAACAAGCTTAGCGTCATCATCCAGGGCCTGGCGCGGATCAAGGTGCGCCGGTTCGAGCAGACGGAGCCCTTCCTCCGGGCAGAGGTGGACGTGTTCGAGGAGCCGGGCGACCACCCTGACGACCTGGATGCGAAGATGAGCAACCTTCGGGAGCTTGCGCAGCGGATCATCGATCTGTCGCCGCAGATCCCCTCTGAGGCGTCGTTTCTGGTCCGTTCCATCGACAACCCCGGTGTTCTGGCCGACATTGTCTCCAGCAACCTGGGCATCGGCGTCGAAGAGAAGCAGGAGCTGCTGGAGACCTTTGAGACGCGGGAGCGGATGGAGAAGGTCATCACCCTTCTCAACAAAGAGATTCAGGTCCTGGAGCTGTCCAACAAGATCCAGTCTGAGGTGAAGGGAGAGATGGACAAGGCGCAGCGGGAGTACTTCCTCCGCGAGCAGCTGAAGGCCATCCAGAAAGAGCTGGGCGAAGTCGACGATCGCCAGGAAGAGTTCGAAGAGCTCAAGAAGAAGATCAAACAGGCCCGGATGCCCAAAGAGGTGGAGAAGGTCGCCTTCAAAGAGCTGAAGCGGATGAGCCGGATGAGCCCTGGCGCCGCGGAGTTCACGGTCAGCCGGACCTATATCGACTGGCTCATCGAGCTTCCGTGGTCGAAGTCTACCGACGACAACATCGACGTGGTTCGCTCCGCGGAGATCCTCGATGAAGATCATTATGACCTTGAGAAGGTCAAGAAGCGGATCATCGAGTACCTCGCGGTGTTGAAGCTGAAGAAGGGGGACATGAAGGGCCCGATTCTGTGCCTCGTGGGCCCGCCGGGCGTCGGGAAGACGTCGCTGGCCAAGTCGGTCGCGCGCGCGCTGGGTCGGAAGATGGTGCGGATGAGCCTCGGCGGTGTCCGCGATGAGGCAGAGATTCGCGGCCACCGGCGGACGTATATCGGCTCCCTTCCCGGCAAGGTCATCAAGGGCATGAAGAAGGCGGGCACCAACAACCCGGTCTTCGTCCTTGATGAGATCGACAAGCTTGGTGCGGACTACCGTGGCGATCCGAGCAGCGCCCTGCTTGAGGTCCTGGATCCAGAGCAGAACGACACGTTCATGGACCACTACCTGGACGTCCCGTTCGACCTGTCGAAGGTCCTGTTTATCGCGACGGCGAACACGGTGCAGACGATCCCGGCGCCGCTGTTGGACCGGATGGAGACCATCCACATTCCCGGCTACACGATGGAAGACAAGGTGAAGATCGCGCGGAGCTTCATCCTTCCGGAGCAGCTTGAGGCGCACGGCATCACGGAGCACCACGCGGAGTTCACCGATGAGGCGTTGCGGTTCATCATCGAGTCGTACACCCGTGAGGCGGGCGTCCGCTCGCTGAAGCGGGAGATCGCGGCGTCGTGCCGGTGGGTGGCGAAGGAAGTCGCCAGCAACAACGTTCAGGAGACGGTGCTTATCACTCCGGAGAAGGTCGAAGAGATCCGGGGGCCGATCCAGTACTTCAACGACGTGGCTGAGCGGACCAGCGTCCCGGGCGTCGCGACCGGTCTGGCCTGGACGGCGACCGGCGGCGACATCCTGTTCATCGAGGCGACCAAGATGCGGGGCAAGGGCTCGATGAAGCTGACGGGCTCGCTGGGCGATGTGATGAAGGAGTCGGTGGGTGTGGCCCACAGCTATGTGAAGGCGGCAGCGGTGGATTATGGCATCGACGAGGAGGTGTTCGACAAGAGCGACATCCACGTCCACGTGCCCTCCGGCGCGATCCCGAAGGACGGCCCGTCGGCGGGTGTCACGATGCTCACCGCGATCGTCAGCCTGCTGACCGGGTTGAAGGTCGATCCGCAGCTGGCGATGTCGGGTGAAGTGACGCTGCGTGGCGCGGTGCTGCCGGTCGGTGGCATCAAGGAGAAGGTCCTTGCGGCGCACCGCGCGGGCATCAAGCAGGTCATCCTGCCGGAGAAGAATCGCAAGGATCTACCTGAGATTCCGGATGAGGTGAAGGAGGAGCTGACGTTCCACCTGTGCTCACGAATGGAAGACGTGCTGGAGCTTGCGCTGGGGAAGGAGAACATGGACGCGGCGCGTGAAGCGCTGAGCGCAGAGCTGGAAGCCCGTCGCAACGCCAAGGCCGCTGGTGGAGAAGCGCGGGCCTGAGTCTCCGCTGAAATTTCCCCGCCGAAAC
>JBCBLB010000023.1:0-31552 GCA_038520555.1 Myxococcota bacterium
GAGTTCCTCGCCAACATGAGCCACGAGATCCGCACGCCCCTCAACGGCGTCCTTGGCCTCACGGACGCCCTGCTGGACACCGCGTTGGATGCTGACCAGCAGCGGCTCGCGCAGACCATTCGACGCTCCGGGCGCTCGCTGTTGATCATCCTCAACGATGTGCTCGACCTCTCCAAGCTGGACGCTGGACAGATGGAGCTGGATCCGCGACCCACGCCGCTGTCCTCCTTCCTCGATGGGGTGTTGTCGTTGGTGAAGAGCAAGGCCGATGAGAAGGGGTTGTTTTTGCGCGCATCCATTCACGGACCGCTCCCACCCTGGGTGACCGTCGACAGCCACCGCCTTCAACAGATCGTGCTCAACCTGATCAGCAACGCCATCAAGTTTACCCGTGAGGGTGGCGTGACGGTGCATCTGCAAGTGACCGATGACGCCTTGCGCCTGTCGGTACAGGACACGGGGATCGGCATCTCTCCGGAACAGATGGAGAGGCTGTTTCAGCGGTTCCAGCAGGCGGAGCGTTGCACCACCCGGCAGTTCGGAGGGACGGGTCTGGGCCTCGCCATCAGCGCTCAGCTCGCAGAGCTGATGGGCGGTGCGATCACGGTGGAGAGCGTCCTGGGCGCGGGCGCGACGTTTCATCTGTGCGTCCCAGCGCCGGCCTGCGCGGCGCCCATGGAGCATGCCGACGCGAAGGCTCCAGATGGACCGCCGATGCGGATCCTGGTCGTCGACGACAACATGGTCAACCGGCGGGTGGTGCGCCTGTTCCTCCAGAAGCTCGGGCATGAGGTTCTGGAAGCCGAGGACGGCCGGGCGGCGCTGACCGCTGCCTGTCAGGAATCCCTCGATTTGATCTTGATGGACTATCACATGCCCGGGATGGACGGCCTCGCCGCGACACAGCTGATTCGCCAGCTGCCGGCTCCGTTTAAGGATGTCACCATCTTCGGCTTCACCGCCGCCGCCTTCCCCGAAGACACGCGGCGGTGTCTGGCGGCCGGCATGCAGCGGATCGTGACCAAGCCCCTGGATCGGGAAGCGCTGCGGGTCGCCCTCCTCGATGTTCCTTCACCGCGTCGTCTTCGTTGAGCGCGGTCTTCCAGATGCCAATCCAGAAAGCTTCTGGGCCCAGACGCCGAACAGGGGATCGCCGCGGTGATCGTCCGGGGTGAGGGTTTCGGCGTGTGCGGGGTGAAACGCGCCGGACAGCCGGAAGTAGGCGGAGACGATCCCCATATGATCTTCGTCTGAGGTCATCAGCCATCCATGGATGGCCTTGGTCGGGAAGCATCGGTTGGAGAAGGTGTGAACGAACAGTCCGCCAGGTCGTAGGATCCGGGCGATGTCTCCGAACACCATCAGCGGTCGGGTCAGGTAGTCGACGGAGACGCAGCAGACGACATGATCGATGCTCTCGTCGGGGAAGGGCAGCAGCGGATCCTGGTTGAGGTCATGGACGACGAAGTCCTTCATCGCGGCGTTCTGTGCCATCTCGGCGCGGTTCATCCCCAGGCCGATCAGTCGGCGGGGAGCGGTCTCGAAGTGCGAGATCCAGGACGACATCAGGTCCAGCACGTCGCCGTCGATGCCCAGCCGGCTGTATAGCCGCCCGACGCGTCGGATGGCCTCATCGTCGATGTGTGTGACGAGCCGGGGCACCCGGTAGAAGTGGTCATCTTCGAAGTCATCCCGCCGGTGGAAGAACGTGGGCGGGAAGCCCTGGACCGTGTCCCAGTCGATTTTCATGGATTCACCATCGATGTCGGTATTCGTCCCCGCAGTCGCCGATGCGGGCCATCAAGTCGGCGCCATGATCGGTGACCGCCTTGATCTGACGGCGATCGTCGTCCGTGAGCTGGAGGGCGAGGGCGCGGAGGTTGTCGTCGATATGTTGCCGGATGCTGAGCCGGGCGCCCAGGATCACGCCGCCGACGGCAGGTCTCTCCAGGATGGCGGCGGTCGCGACGTTGGCGATGCTGACCTGATGTCGCTGAGCGATGTCATCGAGGACCTGGAGCAGGCGCTGGAACAACGACCAGTCGCCCCAGGCTTCCTGAATGCGCTTGTATTTCCGGAGCGAGACCGTCTCCAGGCTTCCACGGGCGGGCTCAGACCGGTTGAGGAACCGGCGGGTCAGCAATCCGCCGGCGAGGGTCCCATAGGTGAGCAGGTACACGCCGCGTTCGGCGCACAGCGGCGCCATCTCCTGAGCGGGGCGCTGGTCGAGCAGCGAGTACTGGACCTGGTTGGTGAGGACGGGCACTCCGGCGTCGATGATCTCGGCGGTGCGCACGGTGTCAAAGTTGGTCAGGCCGACGTGGGCGAGCAGCCCGACGCGTTGGAAGTCGGCGAGGTGCTTCATGGCGTCGAGGTAGCGTTTGTCGCGGTAGTCCCACCAGTGGAATTGGAGCAGGTCGAGGCGGTGGGTCTGCATGCGCTGCCGAGAGACCTCGATGGCGGCCTCGACGGTGCCCCGAGGCATCGGGCCGGGGCGGGGCACCCACTTGGTGAACGCCTCGATGTCATCGCCACGGCCGGTCTGTGTGCGCCATGCGCCGATGAAGTCTTCCGCGGGGCCGTAGTGGTCTGCCAGATCCCAGGTGTGCAGCCCGGCGTCGACGTAGCGGGTCATCTCTTCGAGCGCATGGTGGGCGTCGATGAAGCCGTGGCCGCCGGAGACCTGCCACATGCCATTGAGGATCCGGCAGATGCGCAACGACGGGCTGAGGGGGAGGTGGGTATGATCGGTCTGAGACTCTGCCATCGTCCGCTCCTGTGTACCTGGGGTCTACCCCTGACTTCACAGATGAGTAGTCTTTCGGGAACCGCGCGACGCGTCATGGTCTCAGACAGAGAAGACAACCCCCCTCCCGGTGACGTGTATGCGCATCCGCACCTTCTTTATTGGACTCGTCGTCTGCGCGGTGCTCTGGTTGGCGGTGGCCTTTGGGCTCGACGCCTGGGGGCAGCGGGATGCGCCAGCCGGAGACTGGGACGCCATCGTGGTCGCGGGCTGCCGGGTGGGTCCGGATGGGCAGCCCAGCACCGCCCTCGCTCGACGGGTCGAGCGCGCGGTCGCCCTGTGGACGGCGAAACAGGCGCCGGTGCTGGTCTTCACCGGTGGTGTTGGTCGGTATCCGCCGGCAGAAGCCCGCGTCGCCGCCGACTATGCGATCCAGCTGGGGGTCGACCCGGACGCGATCCGCACCGAAGAACGATCGACGTCGACCGAGGGGAACGCCCAGCACGCCGCTCAGCTTGACGCATCGTTTCGCGAAGTTCTCGTGGTGACCGACAGCTACCATGTGTTCCGCGCGCAGCGGGTGTTCGGACGATACTTTGAACGAGCGGCGGGCGTCGGGAGCGTCGGACGCGTCCCGGATCGGACCCAGGGCGCCCTGCGCGAAGTCGCCGCCATCGCGTACTACGCCCTCCGCGGGCGGCTCTGAGTCCTCTCGTGGGTGCGCTCTGGGAGGAAGATATGCCCCGTTCAACGATGAGGAGGCTGTTCATGAAGGTCGCGATCCCTGTGATGGTCCTGGCGGCGGGTGCTGCCTGGGCGCTGCGTCTTCCGCCCAGCCCTCCTCCAAGAGACGGCGCGGTGATCGATGGTCACGTCGTTATCGCGTATTCGCCAGGGTATCGGGTCAGCTTCTTCGGCATCGAGCGGCTGCACCCCTTCGACATCGCCAAATACGACAAAATCGCCCAGCACCTGCGAGACGAGGGGCTGGCGCGTGAGGCGGACTTCTTCGTGCCCGATGCGCCGACCGTCGCGCAGCTGGGCGCGGTCCACGATCCGGCGTATCTGACCGCGCTGCGCGATCCGGCAGTCCTCAGCCGCGCCATCGAGGTTGACCTGCCCGGTGTGTTGCCGGGCTGGGTCTTAGAGCGGCGGGTGCTTCGGCCGTTCCGCCGCGCGGTCGGCGGCACCGTGGTGGCTGCACGTGGCGCCATCCAGCATGGGATGGGCATCAACATCGGCGGCGGATACCACCATGCCCGGCCAGAGATGGGCCACGGCTTCTGCGTCTACAACGACGTCGCCTATGCCCTCCATGTCCTCCGCAGCGAAGGGTTTGATAAGAACGTCCTGATCGTCGACACCGACGCGCATCAGGGGGATGGAAACCACGCCTTCTTCCAAGACGATCCGTCGGTCTATTCGATGTCGCTCCACCAACAGGACCTCTTCCCCCATCCCAAGCTGAAGGGGGATATGGACATCGGCCTCTCCGGCGGGATCCGGGATGACGCCTTCTTGGAGACCTTGGAGGGCAACCTCGCCCATGTGCTCGACCAGGACTCGTACGGGCTGCTGATCCATGTCGCCGGTTCGGACATCCTGGCCGATGATCCGCTCGCGGGGATGGCCGTCAGCGTGGAGGGATTGGTCGCGCGCGATCGGATGGTCGCCCGCGCCGCGGCGGCGCGTCAGATCCCGTTATTGATCGTACTCGCCGGCGGCTACGGTCCATCCTCTGCGCTCGCCCAGGGGCAGGCGTTGGCCGCCGTCTTGAGAGACGCACAGGAGAATCGATGAAGGTCGCGGTCGCACAGGTCGCCCCGGTCCTGCTCGATCGGGACGCCACCATGGCCAGGGTCCTCGATATGGTCGATGCTGCCGCCGCTCAGGGCGCCCACCTCGTCGCCTTCGGCGAGACGCTGGTGCCCGCCTATCCGGTCTGGCTGTCCTCGACAGGCGGCGCCCGGTTCAACGATCCGGTGCAGAAGGACCTCTTCGCCCGGTATGTCGAACAGGCGGTCACCCGCGCCGACCTTCAGGTCCTCTGTGACCGGGCCCGGGCGCGCAGCATGGCGGTCGTTATCGGTGTCGCAGAGCGGTCCGCGGAGCGCGGAAACACGCTGTACTGTAGCCGGGTGTTCATCGGCGCAGATGGCGTCATCGGCTCGATCCACCGCAAGCTGATGCCCACCTACGAGGAGCGGCTGGTCTGGGGCGTCGGCGATGGCGCCGGGCTGGTGACCCATGACGTCCAGGGCTTCCAGGTCAGCGGCCTCAACTGTTGGGAGAACTGGATGCCATTGGCGCGGGCCGCCATCTATGCCGCCGGCGCTGAGGTGCATGTGATGCTCTGGCCCGGCGCCGTACGCCTGACCGAGGACATCACCCCCTTCGTCGCCAAAGAGATGCGCGGCTATGTGATCTCGGCCAGCAACCTCATCCGCCGGGCCGACCTGCCCTCCGACCTTCAAACCCGTATGCCCAGGGACGTCTACTATGACGGTGGCTCCTGCATCGCGGGTCCAGATGGCGCATGGTTGGTCCCGCCACAGGTCAACGTCGAGGGGCTCTGGACGGCGGAGCTGGATCGGCATCGCCTTCACGAAGAGCGGCAGAACTTCAACCCGGTCGGACACTATGCGCGGCCCGATGTGCTGTCGTTGCATGTGGATCGGCGGCGGCACCGTGCGGCCACATTCCAGGATGATTGACCCGTGACATCAGATGGAAGACCCTGGCTCTCCAGGCGGCATGTTCTGGAACAGCTGACGGCGACGGGGCTGCTGAGTGGCTGTGGGTTCTTGCGTGCGGCCCCCGCGCCTGAGGCGGAGCCAACCGTGACGGCATCGCCGCCGGAGCTGCTGACACCACCGCCGCAATATTCTTATTTACAAGATGGTTTTCAGGCGGGATTCAACCTCGCCCACCTCCATCGTCGGGGCATCGGCTATGGATCGCCGGCGTCGATGCGACAGCTCCAGCGGCTGCGCGGACTGGGCGTCACCCACGTCGCCCTCACGCCGTTCGGCTATGTCGACAACGTTCAGACCACGGACATCTGGTATGGAAGCCGGCTCGACCGCTCGCTAACGGATGAAGACCTGCTCAAAGAGGCCCAGCAAGCCCGTGAAGTTGGCTTGTCGGTCTGTATCAAGCCACACATCTGGAGCCGGGCGTTCTGGACCAGCGGCAAGTCTCGTCAGGACATCCGCCCCGATCGATGGGACGAGTGGTTTGAACACTACACCGGCTTCATCAAACACTACGCGCGCGTGGCAGAGACGGCGAAGGCGGAGTTGTTGTGTGTCGGCCTGGAGTATCTCCAGGCGACTCAGGACAACCCCGGCGCCTGGGGAGCGGTCGCCGATGCCTGTCGAACCGTGTACACGGGAAAGCTGACCTATGCGGCCAACTGGTGGGAGGAAGTCGACGCCTTCGCCGACTGGTCCTCGTATGATTTTATTGGGGTTAACGCCTATTATCCGCTGTCAGAGGCCCCAGACCCCTCGGCGCAGGCGTTGAAAGCGGCCTGGACGCCGCATCTGCGCCATCTCAAGGGGCTGTCCCAGAAGAACGATCGCCCGCTGTTGTTTATGGAGGCGGGGTACCGATCGATCACCGGTTCGGTGGAGGAGCCGTGGAGCACGTCGCGAAACGGGGCGCCGAATGATGCGCTTCAAGCGAAGGCGTATTCTGCGCTCCTCGCGGCCGCTGCGGAGAACGCGGACTGGCTGAAGGGGATCTATTGGTGGAAGTGGTTCACCGACGACAACGGCCGTGAGCGGGAAGACTACTGCCCGATGAACAAACCGGCCGAAGATGTCCTCAAGCAGTGGTGGAGGGACGCGGGAGAGTGACGCTGTGGTTCAGCTGAACGTTCGCTCGAACCAACTTCGGAGACCGCGATATGGCTCTTGTTGAGGGTCGAGAAGCCCCGCGCCGAGCGCAACCCCAAGTCCGAGTCCGGGGCGTTGTTGCCACGCAAGCCATGTATAAACGAGCGCCTTGGCGTGTTGATGTGGCGAGAATAGAGTCTGGTCGTCTGGGATAGCCTGGATGGAACGTTTGGCATGGGAGAGAAGAGCAGGTTGCGGAGGGTTCTGGATAACGGAAGATAGGATCAGATCTTCCAGCATTCCGTTTTGATGATGGTTTGGCATTAGCCAGAGTCCGACTGGGGGCAGACCATCGTTGTGTTGGAACACACTGCCCTGGTTTGGGAGTGAAGGGGGCGTCTGTGACGCTCGATATCCATGTCCTCGTAGAACATGGGTCAGTGTATTCCAGCGGGCCTTGATCCCGCCGCCGCTGACATGATCTGCGTCAGCCACGACACCGAAGTGTGTCGTCTGGCCCGCCTCCAACTGCGCAATCAATTGGGGAAGCAGCTGAGGTAGGACGGTTACTGTATTTGGATAATTGAAGTCACGTGGCGGACGGATGTTGATATCGCCGATGGCTGGTATATCTTGCACCAGTCGACGAAAGAAGCCAACATCCGTGGCGCCCTCAACAAGAAGCAATTTTCGGCTCATCAACGCACCTCAATATCGGCTTGGACCATGCTCTTGAGGGCTTCGCTGTCGTACGCATTCGCGACGATCTGTCCCCGATTGGACGTGCGAACGCTCCGACCCAGATGGAAGAGCATGCCATCTGTATCTGGATGTTCAGCGTCGATCCTCTGGAACGCCTGGACACAGTCCCAGCTGTGCGTTGTCGCGAAGACCTGTGTGTTTGTCGCCTTCGCGAGCGAGAAGACGAATCGCCAGGCATCACTCTGAACAGACCAGTGCAACCCGTTTTCAAACTCATCAAGCAAGACTACGCCGCTGTCTGTGGATGCTACTGCCAGGGCGAGCTGAAACAATCTACCCATTCCGTCACCCATTCCTCTTAGGGGCTGCTGGAAATCATCGCTATAAATCGCAACAGGAACGGCTTCAGGAAGCAGGGCGATGTCTTGGATATCTGAGTCAATCAGACGGAGCGCGTCGATCACCTGTCGCTTTCTTGATGGGCGAATCAATACAGTTGACCAGAGTTGAATAATCTGGTTCTGGTTCCATCCAGATGCAGGCACATAGCGTGTAGAAAGGAGACGAGCCCTGCTGGTTCTAGAGAACATGTCTGCTGCTTTTCCTGGTAGCTTCAGCCGAACGGTTCTTCTCTGAACAACCTCGTCATCTGAGATGACACGAACCTCAATGAAGAAACGGGCCTCATCGATGAGGTCTAATGCTTCATGCATAGAGAGCCGATGTCCGAGGAGGTTGCCATTTTCATCTTGGGTCGGGCGGTTCGCGCCCAGATGTATCTCAACCAGACGGCTGCCTTTCGATGCTTCCCCGATGCGAATCGAGGTGATAAAGTCGTTCGGAAACTTGTGTTCAGGAAACAGGTTTCGTAGCGGGTCGGATAGTGACGGGTGAGGCAATGTTTCGTTGCTGAGCCTTGTTAATACTTCAATGTCTTCATGCCGCTGATGAATTAGCCTGCGGAGAAGGTTGGGGTCCCCGTCTTCTTCATAGATACGAACAGCTTCTAGTAGACATGACTTCCCGCTGTTATTCTTCCCAACAATCAGATTCAGTTGCCCGAGTCTGGGTAGGGTGAGCGACTTGAAGAGCCTGTAATTTTTGATGGACAGTGAGCGCAGCATGGGCATAGCGTATCTCAGCGGTGTCGGTGAAGGGAGCATCTGTCTGGAAGCGATGTTGCTCAATTGTGCGATCCGCACAGGGGGCGATAAGTCCAGGGCAAGGAGGGAGTCTATGGAACCTGTGAAGATCCGTTACTGCGTGTCTTGAAACTACAAGCCACGCGCCGCCAGTTTGGCGGACACACTCAAAAACGAATTCAGCGACCTCAACGACGTCGAGATCGTGCCCGGCAACCGCGGTGAGTTCACCGTCTGGTTGGGTGAGACGCTCCTGGCGAAGAAGACCTACAACGGCTTCCCCGAGCCCCAGGCGGTCATCGACGCGATGCGCGACGCGCTGAAGTCGTGATGATGGGAACCCCCGGCCGGTCTATCGGTCGGGGGTTCGACGTCACTGCTGGCCGAAGATGGCCTGACAGTCCTGCAGCACCTCTGCGGGGTGGGTGCCCGCGACGACCTGGCTCCGGTACTCGAGGATCAGCTCACCGTCCCGGTCGAGGACCATGGTGACCCGGCCATAAAACCGTTCGCTCTCATCGCCGATGGCGCCGTAGTGCAGCCCGAGGGTTTTGTCTTCGTCGTTCCACAGCTCGTACTGGAATTCCTGCTGCTCTGACCAGCGGTCCAGGACGGAGATGTTGTCGAAGCCGACGCCGATGATTTTGAGCCCGAGGGCCTGGAAGTCTTCGTATTGGTCACGGTACCCGCAACCTTCGACCGTTCAATCCGCGGTGCCGGCGGCGGGGAAGAACCACATCACCGTCGGCTCTCCCAGCAGGTCTTCGCGGTCGCGCGCGGCGCCGTCGTCGTTGACGGCCGTGAACGCTGGCGCCGAGAGCGGCTCGTCGGGGTACCGCCCGAACAGCTCGTCTTCGGGGGGGAAGTTGAGGACGACGTCCTCCTCGACATCAGAGTCGACCTGGGTCGAGGGGTCATCATCGGGTGATGCACAGGCGAGCGTCAGCAACAGGGGAAACATCGTGCGGTCATCCTCGGGTGAGCGATGATGGTCTAATGGCGAAGCGCTGCATCTCCAAGCCGCGCACCTGACAAGTTTTCTTGCACTGGAGCATCGATGTCTTCGATTCAGACCCTTCCCCGACAGTCGGGGCAGCACTTCCTGGTGACCGGCGCGGGCACCGGCATCGGCCGGGCGATCGCGCGACGGCTCGCCGCCGAGGGGGCCGCGATCAGTATGCTGGCCCGTGATGCGTCTCGCCTGGAGGCGGTCGCCCAGGAGCTTGCGGATACACCGACCTTCGTGGTTGCAGCGGACATCCGCGATCGGGCCTCGGTGGACCGGGCGGTGGACGCCGCAGCGCAGGCGCTCGGCCCGCTGCGCGGCATTGTCGCCAACAGCGGCATCGGCGGCCCCAATGCGCCGGGCCCGGAGGATCGCTTCGACGATCTGGTGCAGACCAACCTGGTGGGGACCTACTCATGCTTGCGGGCGGCGCAACGGAACCTCGCAAATGGGCCGGATCCGCGCCATATGGTTGTTACTTCGTCGATCCTCGGGCGGTTCGGCGTGCCTGGGTATACCGGGTACTGCGCCAGCAAGTCGGGGCTGTTGGGGCTGACCCGGGCGATGGCCCAGGAGCTCGCCGGCGACAACGTGCAGGTCAACGCCATCTGCCCGGGCTGGGTGGACACTGAGATGGCCCGAGAGGGCATCGACGGGATGGCGCAGGGGATGGGCGTAAGCTTCGATGAGGCGCGGGCGATGGCCATGAGTGAGGTGCCGCTGGGAAAAATGTCGACGCCGCAGCAGATCGCCGGTCTGGTCGCATGGCTGGTCAGCGAAGACGGCGTCGGGGTCACCGGGCAGGGCCTCGACATGAACAACGGCGCCTGGATGGGTTAAAACGGCGGCTCAGCTCAGGAGGACGGAGATGCCGACGACAGGAGTCCCGCTCGTCAACCTTAATGATTTTCACGATCCCGATAAGCGCGACACTTTCGTGCAGCAACTCGGTGACGCGATCCAGCAGCTCGGCTTCGTCCGGGTCACCGGTCACAGCCTGTCGACCGAGACCATGAAGGCGGCGTATGCGTCAGCAGCGCGGTTCTTTTCGATGGATCCGTCGGTGAAGGGCCGCTACCTGGTGCCCGGCGGCGCCGGTCAACGTGGGTATACACCGATGAACGCTGAGTCTGCAAAAGGCGTTGATGTGCCGGACATCAAGGAATTCTGGCACGTCGGCCGCGAGCTGTCGGCGTCGCACCCGCTCAACACGGTGTATCCGCCCAACCTCTGGCCGTCAGAGCTCCCGGAGTTCCGATCGGTGATGCTGTCGCTGTTCGACGAGCTGGAGGCATGTGCCAAAATCCTGCTGGACGGCCTGTCGCTGTACCTGGAGCAGCCGGAGAGCACGCTGACGGACATGGCGCGGGAGGGCAACTCGATCCTTCGGGTGCTGCACTACCCGGCGCTCAAGGACGCCCCGGCCCGTCCAGGCGCCGTCCGCGCGGCTGCGCATGAGGACATCAACCTGATCACGCTGCTCATCGCCTCGACGGCGTCAGGGCTCCAGATCCTGACCCATGAGGGTGAGTGGATGGACGTGAACGCGCAACCCGGCGAGATCGTGGCGGATTCGGGGGACATGCTGAGCCGCATCACGAACACGGTGCTGCCGGCGACGACACACCGGGTGATCAACCCTGATGACACGGCGACCAACCGGTTCAGCATGCCGTTTTTCGTCCACCCCCGCCCAGAGGTCAACCTGCGGGTGTTTGACAATTGTCGCAGAGCGGACCTTCCGCCGCCAGCACCGGACATCACGGCGCAGGGGTTCCTCGACGAGCGGCTGGCAGAGCTGGGGTTGAACAAACTCTGAGCTGGATCTGGGGCGCGGTTTCCGTTAGGAGACGAAAGTTTCTCCAAACACGGCCGCGTTCCCAGAGTGCGCAGCGCCAAAGAGAGTCAAAGAATGCAACAGGGTATCCATCCCAAATCTTACCGCTATGTCGTCTTCAAGGACACCTCGACCGGGTTCACGTTCCTGACCCGTTCGACCGTGTCGACCAAGGACACCATCGAGTACGAAGGCAAGGAGTACCCCTTGTACAAGCTCGACGTGTCCAGCGACTCGCACCCCTTCTACACCGGCAAGCAGAAGATCCTCGACACTGCAGGTCGGGTCGAACGCTTCCGCAAGAAGTACGGCCTCGACGGCTGAACGGATCGAATGGCTGCGGCCCTTGTGCCCCATCAACCTCCGCTCGTCGGGGGTTTTGGTGTGGTGTACTTGTTGATCAGAACCGAACGCCGGCCATCGCCCGCGCGCCCAGGTCGCCGGGCCAGAACAGCAGGTCGCCGCTGATCAGCCACCAGGGCCCTTTCCAGCGGTACCCGACAGTGAACCAGGCCTGGTCACGGGACAGCAGCCCGAGGCGAAGCTCCTGCCGCTTCGCTGGCGCGAACGCCACGCCGCCTTCGAAGACGCGCATCGCTTCTGGGGGCAGGGTGAAGGTTCCCCCGGTGTCGCCATCGTTTGCGGTGAACCCGATGAGTCCGATGGAAGCATCCGCGGTGATGGCATCGCCGTTGAGCTGTCCGGCGAGACCGGCGGTGCCATCCAGCCCGTCGCCGCCGAAGCCCAGGTGTATGAATGGGGCGAGCTGAACGCCCGCGTTTCGGAGCACGATGGTGCGCAGTCCCAGGTTGAGGTCGGTGAACGGGTCGGTGAGCGACAGGTGGCCCTCAGCGTTGAGGGCGGTCTTTGCGCCGATGCCGACCACACCGCGGACAAGGACGCCCTCACCCTGTCCACCGGGCCAGTCCCAGGCGCCACCGGCGCTGACCCAGCCCTGCCCTTGAGCCACCGGACTGGCGCCGGGCAGCCACTGGCCGGTGATCCCTTCCAGCGCAGCCGCTTCGGCGCTCCACAACAGCCCCATCAGAATCATTGACATGTCAACAGAGTACCCTGTCGCGGCGCACGGGGCTGTCTATTGTTCGGGCCGGCTCTGGTCGCGCAGCCACGCGATATCGTCGGGGTGGACGTATTGGAGCAGCTCCCGTCCGGGATCCTGGACGAGGATGCCGAGGCCCTTGTCGGGGTAGAGGAGCAGCTCACCGGCCTCCTGGGGCAGCCGCTCGGCGGGTTGCCCGAACCGGCTGGTGAGCATGGCCTCATCGAGGTCTGCGGTGGGCACGAAGGTGAAGGCGCGGGTGGTCAGGCGGAGCATTCCGTCCGCGCTCTCGTTGGCGATCTCATAGCGGACGGCGCCGGCGCCGGTGGGCTTGCCCTCACCGGAGGCGGCGCGGATGTGTTCCATGGCGTCGTCGGTGGCGCGCAGGTTGAGGATGATTTTGCCGGTGATGCCGCTGAGGGTGACCTGGTTGAAGTACACCTCAAGCGACAGGGCACCTTTGGTGTCGAACAGGGCGCCTTCGATGTTGGGACCGAAGCGTTCTCTGGCGTCGGCCATGGTGCTGCGTCCGGGCGTGAGGCCGAACACGACGGTCGACCCGTCCGCCTGCCGGGCGATGTTCCAGGGCAACATGTGGGGCTGCGGTTCGGGGGTGTTGGGGCGGCAGGCCAGCGCAGACAGGAGCAGGAGGATGGGCGTCATTCGTCGCTTGGGATGAGTCGCAGGATCAGGTCGGCGTCCCGGATTTTGCATGAGAGGGTGAGCTCATTGTTGGCGTCAAGGGAGAAGCGCATGGGCCGGTTGTTGACGCGTCCGAGTGCGCTTCGGATCCGATCGATCCAGATCTGTCCGGGGAGGGCGAACTTGAGTCCCCTGCGTGGGTGGATGGTGAGGTGGTCGACGGTGAGTTCGTTGAAGGTCAGTTCACCGCGTCCGTACTCGGGCTCGAGGTCAGTGACGACCCACTGTCCGCCGCCGAAGCCGCTGGCCCCGAACTTCTGGGCGAGCTTGAGGGCTTCCCCGCGGAGGGTACCGACGAAGGCGTTGGCGAGGATGATGTCGACCTGTCCATCGCGGGACAGCCGCAGCTCGACGCCGCGAGCGGCGCCGACGCGGCCGTTGTATTCGCCGCTGGCCATCTTCCATTTTCCGACGAGTTGTGCGGGTTGGGTATGGAGATGCAGGGGACCTTCCTCCTGTACGCCGAGGACAACCAGGGCGCGTCGATTGCCGAGCACAGTAGCAGGTGCGGCGAGCTGTGGGCTGTCGATTCGGAGCCCCGCCGGTCCCGCCACGACGAGGACCGGGTGGTGCGACATCGCCGGGGCGGTGTGCCGGAGCGGCGTCGACGCCGGTGGTGCGTGGGTGCGGGGCAGCGGCGCCGCCGCTGCGGGTCCATGGGTCGGATCCCGACACCACGCGCCGAATGCGGCCCAGTCCGCTGCTGCGATCGTCGGCGCCGGTTCGGGTACCGAGATCGGGAGCGGCCGATCGGTTTGGTGGAACCAACGGAACAGCCATGCGGCCCGACGAGGATGCGCGGCGAGGCTCTGTTGGGGGTGGTAGAGCAGATCGGCGGCGTCGGGCCAGATCCACCCCAGCTCTGGGTCCAGGCGATCGACCTGTTCGGCCGCCCAGCCGATGGTCCACCACCGTCGGGGGAGGTCTTCCGGGGCGCAGTCCAGGGTTCGGGCGAGCTGTCGGAGGAGCAGCCCTTCGAGGATCAGCCCCGCAGCGCGTCGCCATCGATCGAGGGCGAGGGGGACGAGATCTTTGGGGGCCTGCGCCATCCAGGACCGGTCCGGTGTAGCGTAGACGTCGGGGCCGAGCAGATCGGGGTGCAGGGCGATGCCCTGTGCGGTGAGCGTGAGGGCGGGCCCGCCGGCGTCTCCGGCGGTCAGCCGGGTCGGCGGCGCCTGAAGCCGAGTCCACACCCCCGCCAGCGCGGGTGTCAACGCAGACTTTAACGCGGTCCAGGCGGCGGACTCCGGCCAGATCAGCTCCACCAACGCAGCGGCCTCCCTTGCGGTTCCCAGAATACGTATCCTTATCTTCAACCCCTGGATGCTGGCGGCCTGTTCCCTGGGGCGGGGTCACATCGCGTGCGGTACAGTGTTTGCTGCGATGACGACTTCTTCTGTTCTGGCGATGGGTTCGGGGCCGGCGCTGGGTGCGCTGCTGGCGGTGGCGGCCTGGGCTGCGGGGCTGTCGGCCGCCGCGGCGGCGACCGCGGGGGTGACCGGCTGGTGTGTGGCGTGGTGGGTCAGCGAGCCGGTGCCGGTGCCCGCGACGTCGATGATCCCATTTGCCGTGCTGCCGCTGTTTGGCGTTCTCGATCACAAGGCCGTCGCCGGGGCGTATGGCCATACACTGATTCTTTTGTTGATGGGCGGCTTCATCTTGTCGACGGCGATGGCCCGGAGCGGCGCCCATCGCCGACTCGCGGTGAGCATCGTCCGGGCCGTAGGTGGGGGCAGCCGACGGCTGGTGCTCGGGTTTATGCTCGCCGCCGCTGTGTGCAGCATGTGGATCTCCAACACGGCGACCACGTTGATGATGCTCCCGGTGGCGATGGCTGCGCTGGAGGCAGCCCCGGAAGAGGTCGAGGTTCCGCTGCTGCTCGGCCTCGCCTATGCCGCCAGCGTCGGCGGTCTGGGCACCCCGGTGGGAACCCCGCCCAACGTCATCTTCATGGGCATCTACAAAGAAGCGACCGGCAACGCGGTCGCCTTTCTGGACTGGATGCGGATCGGGGTGCCAGCGGTCCTCTTGTTGATCCCCATCATCTGGGCATGGCTGACCCGTGGCCTGTCTGAGACCGGCCGCCCCCCCGTGCTTCCTGCGCTGCCTCCCTGGCGGCCGGCGGAGCGGCGGGTGCTGGCTGTGTTCACGGTCACGGCCCTGCTCTGGATCTTTCGGAGCGCGCCCTTCGGCGGGTGGACAGGACTCATCGGCGCCGACGGCGTCGGGGACAGCTCGATCGCGGTGGGTGCAGCGGCGGCGCTGTTTGTCATCCCCGATGGAGACGGCGATCGGCTGCTGGATTGGCAGACCGCGGAGCGGATCCCCTGGGGACTGCTCCTGCTGTTTGGCGGCGGCATCGCGATCGCGCGGGCGTTCGATGCGTCGGGGTTGTCGGCAGCCATCGGCGATGGGCTCGTCACGTTGGGGGTCACCCGATGGCCGGTGGTCGCCATGATCGGGGCGCTGTGCCTGGGCGTGACCTTCTTGACCGAGGTCACCTCGAACACGGCGACCACGACTTTGTTGATGCCGATCCTGGCTGCAGCGGGGCTGGCCGCAGGCTTCGATCCGGCGTTGTTGATGATCCCGGCCGCGCTCTCGGCCAGTTGCGCCTTTATGATGCCTGTCGCCACGGCGCCCAACGCGATCATCTATGGCACTGGACGGGTCACCGTGCGGCGTATGGTTCGTGAGGGTGTCGTCCTCAACCTTGTCGGCGCTGCGCTCCTCACCGGGCTGTGCTGGGCGTTGCTTTGAGCGTCGTATACACTCGACGGATGAGGTCTCCTCCGCTGATCGCCCATCTGGTGGTGTTGTTCGTCATCGCTCATGTGGGCGTCACGACCTTCCAGGCCGTCCCACTGCCTCGGAAGATTCTCACCGACAAGGCCGCCAGACGGAGTGGGACGCAGGACACCTGGATCGCCTGGGGTCAGGTGTTGGCATCGGTCGGACTGGTCGATGCACCAGATGCGTTCGCCGATCAGATGCAGGCTTGGAACAATACCATCACCGAGCAGCGGATGAAGGCGCTTCGTCCGCTGCGGTTCTACTACGTTCACACCGGCACCGGGCAGTCCTGGCGAATGTTCTCGACGGTTCGTCCCCGAGGCGCCCGGCTGGAGCTGTATGTCCGCCAAGAGCTTGAGTGGATGCCCGTTTTCCTGGAGCATCGGGTGCCACAGTGGCGCGCGCGGTTGCTGAATCAGGAGCGGGTCCGGACCATCCGGACGGGTTTCTCGAAGCGAAACAGCCAGCAGAAGAATCACTACAACCGGTTTGTGAACTGGCTGGCACGGGAAGCCGCAACGGACTTTCCAGACGCGACCCACTTCCGCGCGCAGTATCGTCAGCTGATCATCAAGAAGCCGGCCCAGATCCGGATCGATGGGGGTCTGGAGACCGGTGAGGTGTTCTGGCAGAAGGTCGTCCCGCTGGATCGATACCGATGACCCTCTGGTATCGCTTCGTCACGTGGTTGTGGACACAAGAGATCGGGACGCCACTGGCCGTGTTTCGGATCCTGTTTGGCCTGACGTTGCTCTGGGATCTGATCGATATCGGCCTCAGCGGCGCCCTGGAGATGCTGTGGCTGCCAGAGCCCATCGGCTATCGCATGCCGTCGCCCCGGAAGCTGATGGGGTTTGAGACGCCCACCAGCGTCTCGGGGATCCTGTGGGGCTATGGAATCACCGTGACCGCTGTGACCGCCCTGTCCGTCGGGGTGGGGGCAAGGGGTGCGGCGTTCCTTTCGCTTCTGGGGACCCAGTATCTGCTCAGCCTGAACACGAGTGCCTTCGGCGGACACGATCGGGTGTTCACGAACGGGCTGTTCCTCCTCATCTTTGCCCGCTCTGATGAGACGCTGTCGCTGTCGTGTTGGCTGCGCAACCGGCAGTGGACGTCGATACAGCCGGTGCCAGCCTGGCCGCGATACCTGATGGTCTACCAGCTGGTCATGATCTATGTGTTCACCGGTGTTCAGAAGCTCGGCGCGGTCTGGTGGCCGATGGGTGAGCTGCTCGCCGTGCACTATGCCTTGCTGCTGCCCCACTATGCTCGCGGTGACTGGTGGTGGGTCGCATGGCTCAGCCCATTGACCAAGGCGGCGTCGCTCATCACGGTCGTCTGGGAGATGACCTGGTGGGTGGTGCTGCTCTGGTTCTGGCTAAACCGTACGGCTGATCGGGGTGGCCGGCTTCGTCGGCTCGCGGAGCGGTTTGACCTGCGGCTGCTATACATCCTCATCGGCGTCGGGATGCATGGAACCGTCTGGTTGATGATGAACCTGGGCCCGTTCTCTGCAGTGACGCTCAGCTTTTACGCTGTGCTGTTTCGACACGATGAATTCCTCGCCGGGTGGCAACGACTGCGACGCGTCATCAACAGGGCTCCGGCAGCACCACGATCGGGATAAATCGCATCGGAAGCACGCTCCGTCTTCATCTACATCTCATTCTGGAGCAGACATGGAATTGCGGCTGGATGGTCAGGTTGCCCTGGTGACGGGCGCGTCGAGCGGGTTGGGTCGGCACTTCGCGGGCGCGTTGGCAGCGGCGGGCGCACAGGTTGCCCTTGCTGCCCGACGGATCGGTGCGCTGAAGGAACGCGCCGAAGAGCTGCGCGCCGACGGCGCGAAGACCTTCGCCGTGGAGATGGATGTGACCGACCACGCTTCGGTTGAGGCGGCCCTGGATCGGATCGAAGCGCAGCTGGGACCCGTCGACCTGCTCATCAACAATGCGGGCATCACCGTCGCGCGCACCGCGGTAGAGATCAGCGAGGACGAGTGGGCGCGCGTCCTTGGGGTCAACCTCACCGGCGCATGGCGGGTCGCCCGTGCGGTCGCTGCTCGGCTGATTGAAGCAGAGAAGGCTGGGGCGATCGTCAACATCGCCAGCGTCGTCGCCCACCGGCCAGTCGGCCATCTGGGCGCATACGGCGCTTCGAAGGCAGGACTGGTGCATCTGACCCAGACGATGGCCCTGGAGCTGGCGCGCCACAACGTTCGGGTGAACGCGCTGGCGCCGGGCTATGTGGTCACCGATTTGAACCGGGATTTCCTGCTGTCGGCTGCCGGCGACCGGATGCGAAAGCGGATCCCACAGCGACGGTTCGGGACCTTCGACGATCTCACCGGTCCGCTGCTGCTGCTCGCCAGTCCGGCCAGCAGCTGGATGACCGGCTCGGTCCTTGACGTGGATGGTGGCCATAAGGTGGGTGGGCTGTGAGCCGCATCATCCTGGTTCGTCATGGGCAGACCGCCGGATTTATGACCGGTGCCTACAACACCCTCACCGACAACGGCCGTGCGCAGGGCGCCGCTGTCGGTCGCAGCTGGGCCGCGGCGGGCTTCCGCCCTGATCGGATCCTGTGTGGACCGCAGCCGCGCCATCAGCAGACCCTCCAACAGGCCCAGGACGCCGCTGGCGGCGACTGGCCCAAGGGCGAGCCGTGGGACGCCTTCGATGAACACGCCGGCGCCGGGGTGGCCCTGCTCGCCATCCCACAGCTCGCTGATCGGGGTCACGCCCTCGCCCAGAAGATGGTCGCCGGAGAGACGCTCCACGGCCGGGAGCGGGCCGGGTTGTTTCGGGAAGCCATGCGGGCCTGGATCCGTGGTGAGGTGGCGGCCCCCGGTGAAGAATCGTTTGTCGACTTCCGGCTGCGGGTCGAAGCGGGGCTCCGGACGCTCGCCGGGCAGCTTCGCCCGGATGAGACCGCTGCCGTGTTCACCTCCGCGGGATCGGTGGCCGCGTCCTCGGGCGGTGTCCTCGGCGCTCAGGCCATGGCGGTGATGGAGCTGTCCTGGTCGGTGATGAATGGCTCGATCACCACGTTCCGGATCGATCGGCAGAAGCAACCGATGCTGCTACGCTTCAACGCAGTGCATCATCTGCCCACATCGATCCAGACGTATGTGTGACCCCGGTCAACACAGAACCTACCTCTTCGAATCGGCCCGCCGCGGCCAGGGAGCACAGACCCCGTGAGCATCGACAGCCCCATTCCGCTGAAAGACAACGACACCGGCATCAACCTGGACGCCTTAACGGGGTACCTGCGGGAGACGTTGGGGGATGAAGCGCTCCCGGTCGTCATCGAGCGCTTCCCGCGGGGGTTCTCCAACCTGACGTACTTCTTGAAGGCCGGGGAGCGTGAGCTGGTCCTGCGGCGCCCGCCGGTGGGCATCAAGATCGCCTCGGCCCACGACATGGGCCGCGAGTATCGCGTCATGGCCGGCGTCGGCAAGGTCTGGGACAAAGTGCCCGAGATGATCGCCTTCTGCGAAGATGAGTCTGTCCTGGGCGCACCGTTCTACCTGATGGAGCGGGTCCGCGGCGTCATCTTCCGGGATCGGGTTCCCAAAGGCATGACCCTCTCCGAAGAGACGATGCGGGCGATCTCGACATCGGCGGTGGACGTCCTCGCCCAGATCCATGGCCTGGACACCGAAGCCGCCGGGCTGACCATGGGCCGCCCCGAAGGCTACGCGGAGCGTCAGGTCTCTGGATGGACGAAGCGGTACGTGAAAGCCAAGACCGACGAAGTGCCCGACGTCGAGTCCCTGGCGAAGTGGCTCGCCGAGAACCTGCCCGCCGGGCATCGGGTCGGGCTGATCCACAACGACTTCAAGTACGACAACATCATCCTCGATCCCGACGACCTCAGCCGGGTCAAGGCGGTGCTCGACTGGGAGATGGCCACCCGCGGAGACCCGCGGATGGACCTCGGCAGCAGCCTCGCCTACTGGATCCAGGCCGACGACCCGCCACAGCTTCAGCTGCTCCGGTTCGGCATCACCCACCTCCCCGGAAACCTCACCCGTGAAGAGATCGTCGACCGCTATTGTGAGGTCACCGACCAGCCCCGCTTCGATCCCCTCTGGTACTTCGCCTATGGGCTGTTCAAGCTCATCGTCATCGCCCAACAGCTGTATCTGCGTCATGTCCGTGGGCTGACCAAAGAGCCCCGCTATGCCCAGATGATCTATGGCGTGCAGGGGCTGTCCGCGATCGCGATGCGGGCCATCCAATTGGAACGGATCAGCGATCTGAACTGAGATGGTGTGTTCCCCGTTCATGCTGTGGATGCGCACATCATCCGATCGAGATCTAGGAAAGAAGTGAGATGATACATATGGAACACCCGCGGATGGATAATCGGCTATGTGACGGGTGATAAGGTTGTTCTTACTTAGATCTTATTCGCTTGCGTTCCGCTTACAGGGGCTGTGAACCGGGTCTGGGTATCTGTATATTGAGAACACACAGAAAGGTGACAACTCTCTTGCCACACACTGTGACCGAAGACACTGTGACCGAACCAATCCATTCTCCATCCGCGCGGGCTCCAGGCTCCACTGAGCTGTCTCTGAGCTGCGTCGTCTATCTCTCAGCCTCTTCTGGCATCATCCATATCTATATTTGAAGAGTCAACCAAGGGGGCCGTTTCATCAGGATTATCGCCTGACTTTTGCTCAACTGGCCGGCCTCTGGATCGATGAACCTAACGACTCCAGGAACACTCCTGGGAGGAACCCATGAAAACCTTCACTTTGTGCCTTGTCACTGCGCTGGCTGCCGGGATGTCGATGGACGCCCACGCCAACAATCCCTACGAGTGTGACAACAATTTCGGTGATTGCGGTACGCCTGAGCAGAGCGGCGGCGGCGGCGGCGGCGGTGGTGGAAGCATCCTGGTCAACAACACCGACCTTGGCGACACCTATCAGTTCGCGGACGACTACGACGACGATGGGATTGAAGACACTTACGACAACTGCCCGTTCGTCTCCAACCCCGATCAGGCGGATGACGACGGCGATGGTGTGGGTTCGGGCTGTGACAACTGTCCGTCGGACTTCAACCCGGAAGGCACGGACCTCGACGGTGACCTCCTCGGCGACGTCTGCGATGCGGACGGTGATGGTGACGGTATCGCCGACATCGACGACATGTGTGCGATGGTCCCCGATCCGCTCCAGCTGGACACCGACAATGATGGCGCCGGTGACGCCTGCGATGAAGACATGGACAATGACGGGATCTTCAACCTGGAAGACAACTGCCCGCTCATCTCCAACCCCGACCAGATGGACTCCGATCCGGACCAGTGGGGCGACGCCTGCGACAACGACGACGACGGCGACAACATCCAGAACACCTTCGACAACTGTGCTCAGGCTGCCAACTTCGACCAGCTCGATCTGGACAACGACGGCATCGGCGACGCCTGCGACGCGGACCTGGACAACGACGACTTCGTCAACGCCCTCGACAACTGCCCGTCGGACTTCAACCCCGAGCAGCTCGACGAGGACCGCGACGGCGTCGGCGAGACCTGCGACGATCGCTACTGCTACGTGGTGATGGGCGACGTTGAGGAGTGCCTGGATCCCAAGGACGCCTTCAAGGTCTACAGCCCCGACATGTCTGCCAGCACCGGCGACGCAGTCCGCCTGCGCCTGTTCGCCAACCGCGTCAGCCAGCCCCTCCGCTACACCTGGACGGTCGTGGGCGCGCCCAACGGCTCGAAGGCGGTCATCGAACACGCTGAAGGTGCGTCAAGTGTCTCATCGCCCTTCGAGTACCGCTACCTCGGCGATCGCGAAGTCCTGTTCCAGCCGGATCTGCCGGGCAGCTATGAGGTCCGTGTGGTCGCGGAGCTGGTGTGGGACGACGTCACCGGCGGCTCCTCGGTCGTCGCTGAGAACACCATGAGCCTCGACGTCACCGGCGAGCCGATGGCGGGTTGCTCGGCCATCGCGGGCAGCGCGAGCGCGACCATGGCGCTGATGGCCATGCTGCTCGGCTGGGCCCGCCGCGAAGAGCGCGTCTGAGATGCGTCTGGAGCAGGCCATCCTGGCCGTTGGTCTGTCCGCAGGTCTGTTCGCCTGCTCCGATGCCCGCTTACAGCCCCTGAGCGGCGAGGTCACCTATGCGGATGACCGCCTCGCCGTCTCCGGGGAGTTCTGTCTGAGCCCCCCGGAAGAGATCGCGTTCCCGGTCAAGCTGCTGATCGTCATCGACCAGTCGGCCTCTCTTCAGTGCACCGATCCTGGGAACGCGCGCCTGAGCGCCCTCAGCCAGCTGGGCGCGGAGCTGGATCCGCTTCCCAACGTGGAGTTCGGTGTCGTCGGTTTTGCTTCGTGGAGCCGGCAGCAGGACTTCACCCGGGATTGGGCGACCGCCGCCGAAGCCCTCTCTCCGGAAGGCAACTCCGGTGGCCCGGCGACCGACTACCAGGGCGCCCTCTCGACGGTCTACTCGATGCTTGAGCGAGACATGATCGAGTCCGGCCCGGCGACGGTCGCCCGCAGCCGCTATGTCATCATGTTTGTTGGGGATGGCATCCCTGAGCCCCGATGCCGGGCTGGCTGTGATGATGGCGACACCCTGCCCGATTCGCAGTATGGCGTCTGCAACTTCACCGGGGAGATCCCCGACGACGTCTATGTCGACATCACTGCGCAGTGTCCCGAGTACAACCAGCCGCCCCAGATCCTCCAGAAGGTGCAGGACATCAAGGCCCTGGAGCGCAACTACGGCGCGGGCAGCGTGACCATGAGCACCGTCCTGCTGTTCGCCCCGGAAGAGGCGATCAACGCTGCCTGTGGAGATGCGGCGTCGTTCGGCTATGTCCGTGATGAGGCCGAGCCGCTGCTGCGGTCGATGGCCGAAGAGGGCGAAGGCACCTACCGCGACGTGAACACCACCGAGGACATCAACTTCCTCGACATCGACTTCCGCTCGCTGGCGGCGCCCTACAACCTCGCCGAGATGTTCGTCATGCCCCTGAACGCCATGCCCACGGAAGAGGGCGTTCAGCCGGACTCTGACGGCGATGGGTTGGCCGACGCGGCGGAGTTCGCCGCGGGCCTGGACCGCTTCCAGATCGACTCTGACGGCGACCTGTATAGCGACCTCATTGAGGTCCGCTACGCCAACAGCGGCTTCGATGCGCTGGATCCGACCGCCCCTGCCCTGGTCTGCGCCGACAGCAGCGACCGGGACGGGGACGGCCTGCTGGCCTGCGAAGAAGACTTCCTGGCCACCGAGCCCAACCTCCCCGACACCGACGGTGACCGGATCCCTGACGGCATCGAGATCCGCTTCGGGATGGATCCGCTGGTCCGGGATGTGGAGAGCGACGCGGATTTTGACGGGCGAAGCTCCGGCGATGAGCTTCGCGCCGGCACCCACCCGCAGCTGTATGATGAGGACAACAGCCTCATCGACCAGATCAACTACAGCGTCGACGTTCCCCTCGAAGAAGACGAGGAGGACGGCTGCTACAGCTACCAGTTCCGGAACATCCCGTTGGTCGAGACGGTCACCGATGATGGGGATCGGGGGCGCAACCAGATCATGCTCATCGCGCAAGAAGAGCCGGCGGGCCTGGCGGGGGGGCGGGGTCGGTTCCACGCCGCCTGCTTCAACGCCACCTACCTCGGCGAGAGCTACAAGAACCCGCCGAGCGGTATCATCAGTGACGTCGCGGCCACAGAGTTCGTCTTCTATGAAGATTTCAACCCGGTCGTCGATTGTATCGATCCCTCATCGGAGTTCGAATAGCTGTCATGTTCCGTTGGTTGATCGCTGGGTTGTTGCTCGCCGGGTGCACCACTGCCTCGTTGGAGACGCTGCCGCCGCCGCCTGAACCGGTCGTCGACGATCGGATCACCATCGACGGTGAGGTCTGCACCGAGTCGCCCGAGGACGTCTCGTTCCCGACACGGGTGCTGTTTCTGGTGGACTCCTCCGAGAGCATGGAGGCGCACGATCCGCCCGATCCCGCCACCGGGCGGACCCGCCGTGAGGTCGCCGTTCAGGAGACCCTCATCGAGCTGTTCGAGGACGGCCGCGATGTCAAGGTCTCGCTGGTGCGGTTCTCCTCACAGGTGCAGCCTCTTACGGTGGTCACCGACGCCGATGGTGTCTTCGAGGGGTACTTCACCGATAGCCTGGAGGCCGCCCTCAGCGTCCTGCCCCTCATCGCAGAGACCGATCGCACCACCAACTTCATCAACGCCCTGAGCGAAGCCTACGCGCAGATCCGTGACGAGATGGACCAGTCGGAGCTGGAGAGCCGGGTTCTGTCCTCGTATCATGTCGTGCTCATCTCCGATGGGATCCCCGACGCGGAGGGGTCTGAGGGCGATGGCCCGATCCTCGATGCCGTCTCCCAGATCCTGGATCTGAAGGCCCTGTTCGACGCCAGCGAGGTCACGGTGAGCACGGCCCTGATCTCGACTGGGAACGCTGAGGTGGACGCGGTTGCCGAGGATCTGTTGCAGGAGATGGCTGAGCGGGGTGGCGGGTATTTTCGGTCATTCGCCACCAATGAACCCCTCAACTTCCTCAACCTGGATCTGACCTCGCTCAAGCGGGTGTTCACCCTCCGGAGCCTCGTTGTCCAGAACCTCAACACCACCATCATCGGTGATGAGGTCCTGCCTGACTCAGACGGCGATGGGATGATCGATGCAGAGGAGGCGTTTTATGGCACCGATCCCACCATGCCCGACTCGGATGGCGACGGCTGCCGGGATGGGACAGAGCTGATCCTGGCGTCGGGGCTGGATCCGTTGAACAGCGAAGACTGCAACTGTTTTCTGCCCGACTTTTGCTTCGACACTGACAAGGACGGGGTTTGTGACAACGGCTGTGAGGATCGGGACGGGGACTCGCTGTGCGACTGCATCGACGTGGATCTCGACGGCGTATGCGACCCGGAGAATTTCCTGGACTCGGATGGGGACGGCCTGACCGACTGTGAAGAGGGCTGGACGGGCACCAACAAGTCGGGTCCCGACACCGACGCCGACGGCTTGAGCGATCTGCATGAGTTCCGGTTTGGGACCAGCCCGGATGTCCACGATGCGGAGGACGATCTGGACTGGGATCAGGTTCCCAACGGAGAAGAGGTGAAGTCCGGGACGGATCCGACCCAGGCCTCGGACAACCGCTATGAGCGGGCGTATCGCTATAAGGTGGCGGAGTCGCGGCGGCTTCCTGGCGGGCGGACGTGTTTTTCGTTCGAGGTCGCCAATGTCTCTTTGGCCGAGATGATGGCAGGTGAAGACATGAAGCCGACCCGCGGCCCTGCCGGGCAGGGGTTCTCGGGCAGCAACCGGGCGCTCATCTTCGCCGGCGAGGTTCCCTCGGACAATCAGGACACCTTCGCCCGTCTGCGGGTCGCGTGTGTCGAGGCCCGCCTGTCGTTGGATGGAAACTATCGCAACCCGCCGTCGGGGCGGATGTCGGTGGACAACGATGACTTCGTCTCGCTGACTGCGTTCGACCCGGCCGTGCACTGCGTCGACCCCATGGACGCCCCTGAGGAGCAACCATGATCCCCCTCTTGACCCTGCTGGCAGCCTGTACCGAGCCCGAGACGGTCGACCCCATCGAAGAAGAAGAGGAAGCGGTCGACGCCTGCCCGTTCGACGTCAGCGAGGACGCGCCCTCAGCGGTCGCCTTGAGTCAGGGCGCTCCGGTTGAGGGGTATGTCTGTCCGAAGACCGACCGCGACTGGTTCGCCGTCGACGCCCCGAGCGGCGCCGACCTGTTGGAGATCACCGTCAGCCTCAATGAGCAGCTCTCGCCGCTGGAGCTGACGTATGCGGTCTGGGACAGCAACGCGATCGAGATCATCGCGTCGCCCCGGGCCGACCAGGTCGCCGACACCACCCGCCCGCTGACCCGGGTGTATCGGGTTCCTGCGGAGGGCGCCTATGTCGAGGTTCGCGATCAGGGCGACGACAGCTCGGATGAGCGGCATCCCTACACCATCACCGTCTCCGGTCTGAGCGATCCGGACAGCCGGGAGCCCAACGATGGCGTGGACGCTGCGGTCGTGACCGGGGGCGACTGGAACGACCAGGGCTATATCGCCTCGCACGCCGATGAGGACTGGTATGCCATCACCACCCTTGAAGACGGGGCGCTGGTCGACTTTTCGTTGACCATGCCGGCCAGCGCAGTGACGCTGGCGTATCGGATCGTGTCGCCTGACGGCGAGGCCATCGCCGAAGGCGAGGCGGTCAGCGGCGCGGATGCGAACCTCGGGGAGCTTCAGGGGTTGGGCGCCGCTGGGACCTACTACCTCGTGGTCTCAGACGACGACGGCGAGGACATCGCCCCCGACGTCCCCTACCAGCTGTCGATGCGCCTGTTCGTCGACCCGGACGGGTTCGAGCCGAACAACACCCCGGATGAGGCGACCTCGCTGGGGTTGTTGGACTGCAGCGGGAGCTGGTCGGACTGGAGCGCGTTGACCGGCTATCTGGCTTCGCCAGGGGACACGGACTGGTACGCCGTCGAGCTGGGCGGCTGCGCCCGCGGTGTGGTCGAGGTGGAGGTGCAGTTTGAGGGCGTCGAAGCCCTGCCGGATGACCTTCAACCGTCGGTCCGTCTGGTTCGGCCGGTCGAAGGCAATGATTGCACCACCAACCAGGAGTGTCAGCAGCTGTCGGACACCTGCTCGCGGGACATTGACTGCGAGATGATCGGCAACGACTGCCTCAGCTCTGGTCGATGTGGCGGCGCGGGGTTCTGTCTGCCAGAGCAGCGCTGTGGGGCGACCCTGTTGTCCGAGTTCGCGCCCGCGGACAACCGGGCGCGGCTGCGGATGTCGGCGCCGTTGGTCGGTCTTCCCAGCCTGTACATCGCCCTGTCCGACCTTGGCGCAGACAGTTCGCTGTTGGACCGGTCATATCAGGTGCGGGCCCGGGTGCGGACCGAGCCGGACACCCATGAGCCCAACAATCGATACACAGCGGGTGCGCCGACGTCGGTGGATGCGAACCGGCAGAACGATCGGGCGGTGACCATCCCGGTCTATGACTGTACGCCGCGGTTCGTTGAGGACACCGGCCTGGACAGCGGTGATACGGGCGGCCTCATCGAACTTCCGCCAGAGCAGTGTTGCTCGGACAGCCCCTGGACGTCGGGCCAGATTTCATATGCGTACGACCAGGACTGGTTCCGCTATGCGCATCCCTGTCCGGGTGAGGACTGCATGGTCCGAATTCATTACCGCCTGGATGGCGGTCCGGTCGACTTTTACACCCAGGTCTACCGGGGCAACAGCCTGTGGTTCGACAGCATCGCGGAGGTTCAGGATACCGGTATGCAGTCCCTCATCGAAGGCAGCTTCGGCGGCCTGGAGGAGACAGATGAGTGCTTTTATGCCTTCAACCGCCACAACAATCCGTACCACTTCGCGGTCCGGGATACGACCTTCCGGTCTGGCGGTGAAGGGACCTGGGACTGGGACGCGGACCAGACCTACAGCTTCTGCATCGAGAAGATCGCCAACACCTGCGAATTGCCCTGTATGGAGTACGAGAACGGATGCGGCACCCCCTGATCATCTCCGCGTTGTTCCTGCTGTTTGCCTGTGAGGGTGAGGACCCGTCGAAGGCGACCCCGGTGGACACTGACGACACATCTGCCGAGGACTCTGGCGATGTGGTTGATGGCTGGTCCATTCAGCCGGTCGACACCGGTGATGGCGGTGTCCAGGGCCGCATCGGCATCAGCCCTGCGGGGCAGCGGATGGTGGTGTACTGGAACCCGGTGCCCCGTGAGGACGGCATTTGCGATGAGGTCACCAACGACCCGCCGCCACGGATTCGCTATGAGCTGCGGTTCGCGACCGTAGACAGCGGGCAGTGGCAGACCGAGCTGATCGATGAGCCCACGATCGCGTTCACGCCGAACGGCCTGGATCTGACGTTCGACGCCGACGGGGTGCCGAACGTCGCCTACACCGGCGGCGCGCCGTCTGGACAGTACTGTGGCAGCAATGACGCCTACATCGCCGAGCGTGGGGCGGCTGGCGAGTGGTCGATGACGGCCGCAGCCACCGAGAGTGGACAGTCAAACACCGGAGAGCCCGCCAGTGACGCCGGCTTTGTGGTGGGGCTGTGGCCATCGCTGGCCTTTGACCGCGCTGGTGTGCCGGCGGTGCTTCACAAAGACGCCCACTTCGGATCGCTGCAGCGTGACGACGCGTTCCGGGCTGATATGGAGCTTGCCCTGGGCAATGGCGGCGGCTGGGATCATGTGGCGGTCGACATCGGCGAGGGTGCCGGTGACTTCGGCCAGCTGCTGTTCGACGATCAAGACCGACCGGTCGCGGTCTATGCGGTCCCGGTCGATTCGACCAAGGATCCGCGGCTGGGGTACTGGGCCGCTCGGCAGGAAGCCGATGGCAACTGGACCCGGATATACCTGCACGCCGGCCTGCCGACGCACCGGGTCGCGGCAGGGTTCGCCCCCGGCTCGGGTGAGCTGGTCGTGGCGTTCTACTCGGTTGAAGACCAGGCGGCTCGGCTTCGTCGGCTGCCTGCGGGCGCTGACTTTGACGACAGCGGCGCCTGGAGCGACGAGCTGGTCGCATCGAACCGCTATGATGAGGGCCGGGACGTTTCGCTGGCGTTCCGCTCCGATGACTCCGTGGTGCTCGCCTATCACCGCTGTGTGCTCCTCTCTGACGGGGTCGGCGACTGCAACATCAACGACGAAGCCCTGATCCTCGCCGAAGAGATCGAGGGTGGCTGGGACATCCAGGAAGTTCATGCCGTTCAGGGGCAGAGCTGCGGTCGGTACGCTTCGGTCGTCGTGGACACCGATGATCGGGCGCATGTCGCGTTTACCTGCGACGGCAACGGCCTGTACGTCGCCTCTGAGGGGGGCTGAGATGCTCCTGTGGATGGTGTTGGTCGGCTGCGCCGAGGACCCGGACAATTTCCTTCGGGGGAGCATGACCACGACCTATGGTCTCGAATTTAACGATGTTCGCTCCCGGTTGTATGACAGCGAGCTGAGCATCGAGTATCTGTACTCCGATGATGAGACGCCGGAGACGGTGACCTTGCGGGTGACGCTGGACAACGCGCAGCTCGCTTCGAACACCGTCTACGATCTTCTCTCGATGGGCAACGTTGGACGGAGCGACGTCTACGGCGGCGCCCTCCCGGACATGAACGAGGGCGAGCTGACCCTGGAGTTGTTCGAAGAAACCGATGGAAGTGACATCTCCGGTCGGTTCCAGGCGCGGTTCGTCACCCCCGATGAGACCCAATTGGCGTTGCGGGGCGCGTTTTTGACGACGCTTGAGCGGGTGGAGCTGTGATGCGAACGTGGTGGGCCGGTCTGTTGGGTGTGATCCTGGGCGGCTGCTCGGATGCGGAGCTGTATCAGCGCGGTCAGGAGGATCTGTCGGCGGATCGGGTGGGGTTTTCGGGGGAGGTCTGCACCAACGATGCCCGCGAAGCCGGCTTCCCCGTCAAGGTCGTCCTGTTGATGGATACGGCGGCGAGCGCGGCGATGTCGGAGTTCGATCCGGAGCTGAGCCGACTGCGGGCGCTCCAGGAGACCATCTCGGTCCACTCTGGGGCAGGCTTCGAGTTCAGCGTGATCCGCTATGGCTCTCGGTCCGAGGTGCTGGCCCCGACCGACGCGTGGTTCTCCACGAACCCGGGCGATCTGCAGCGTGCGGTCTCGGTGTTGTCGCTGCAGGAAGGCTGCTTGAACGGCGTGTGTCGCGACTATGAGGCGGGCCTGTCGCTGGCGCAGTCGGTCATCGAAGGCGATATGGTCGATCAGACGGCGGGTTCTAAGCTGCGGACCCAGTATGTGGTGGTGATGATCGCGGCTGGACCGCCAGAGCCGCTGAGCTGCAGCTATGAATGCTGCCCGGCTGATGATGAGACCTGTCCCGACGCGTGCATCGAGGACTGGGACTGCACCACGAACACGATGGCCGCTCTGGCGCAGCAGATGCGCGAAGAGGTCGAGGCAGGCGGCGCGCTGTCGCTGAGCCTGCACACGGCGCTGTTGGCGGCGCCGGACATCGATGAGCCCGATCCGTTCGGCACCCTGGACCAAACAGAGGATCTGCTGAAGCAGATGGCCTTTCGGGGTGGGGGGAGCTTCAGCCGCTTCGACGTCGCCCAGTCGTTCTCGTTGGACTATATCGGCCTGTTGAAGCTTTCGTCTCTGTTGGAGGTCAAGTCGCTGTTGGTGACCAACCGCAGCGTGATGCCCACCGGGACCGGGCCGCAGCCGGACAGCGACGGCGATGGTTTGGAGGACAGCAGCGAGGCGTCCCTGGGCACCGATCCCGAGAACGAGGACAGCGACGGCGACGGCATCGGGGACTTCATCGAGGAGATGGTCTCGCTGGACCCGCGGACGCCGGACGATCCGCCGAATGCGTGCCTTCAGCTCGGCGAGTTCATGTTCACCGATATCGACATCGACGGGCTGAACGACTGTGAGGAGGCGCTGCTGGGGACGGATCGGTCGCTGCCGGACACCGACGCGGACGGGTTGTTGGACTGGCTGGAGGTGCGGATGGGCACCAACTTCCTGTTCGATGACGCCCTGACGGACAGCGACTGGGATGGGGTGCCCAACGGAGAAGAGATCCTCAACCACACCGATCCCCGTTCCAGCGATGCGACCCAGCATCTCACGGAGGCGTATCGGTATGATGTCTCCGATCTGGGTCGGATCAACCAGATCATCATCGAGGATCCGGAGCTTCTTCTGGGCGTCGAGATGGGGTTATCTGGCCAGGATACGACGGGAGGATTGGGAAAAATTCGCTTTGAGCCTGGAGACCCGCCGCTTCTGTCCTGGCAGGACCCGGGCGATCCAGCCCTGGGCGAGCCGGTCGCGGTTGGAGAACGTGGTGAGTATACGCTCTACTCCAGCGCCGCAGCCAGCGAAGGCCTGGATCGGTGGGTCCAGATCGAGGTCGTCCCCGAGGCGCTCCCGACCCAGGTGACCGAGGAGCTGCTGTTGGTTGAAAGCAGCGAACGGCAGTGTGTCGACTTCACGATCCGTAATATTCAACTTGAAGAGACGCTCGGGACCGACCGCCGCGGCGTCAACGATGTCTATCTGTATCTGGTGCAGACGCCGGAGGGGCGCCCGACATCTCCCGGGCTCTTCCGGGCCGTTCATGTGCCCATCGTGTATCGGGAAGGGGTGGGCCGCGAGCCCTCCGATCCCATCATTGAACTCGATGACGATGACTTCACGACGATCGGTGACTGACCCCATGATGCGAACCACCGTGCTTTCAATGATGGCGATCCTGACGGGCTGTTTGAGTGCGACGGATCGGTTCACAGAGGGTCGCAGCGCGATGTTGTGTGAGCAGTCGTATTATGTCTGCGGTGTGACCGCAGGGTGCCGTCTCGACACGGATCATTACCTCAGCGGCCGGTTTCCCGGTGCACGGCGGCTGCTTATCGAGACCGAAGACGACGACCAGGAGTTGTTGCTTCGGTTGTTCCTTGATGAGATGGTCTCGCCGGGGACCGAGCTGGTCGCGCAGCTCTATGAGCCGGATTGTTCGTTGGACACGAGCAAAGGCCGCACCCTGATCGTCGACACAGACCTGTTTCAGGAGGCCGGTGAGGATCGAACGATCGAGCTGGTCGTCGAGGCGCAGTCGCCGGGCGAGCACCTGCTGGAATTGTATTCAGACGC
>JBCBLB010000216.1:0-13417 GCA_038520555.1 Myxococcota bacterium
CCTTTGAGCAGGGATTCAGCCCGCTGTCGGTCGCCGGTGCGGAAGTGGGCGTAGGCCATCCCATAGGCGACGTCGTCTTCACGCAGCAGCCCCAGCCGACTCAGCCGGGACTCCAGCGCGCAGGCGCGCTCGTAGTCTTCGGCGGCGAGCAGCAGCCCGAACCGCTGCTTGACCTTCTCCTCGGCGTCGAGGACCTGGGCGTTCATATACAACGCGGTGGAGATGTATCCGGCGCGTCGGAACAGCTCCGCGGCGTCTTTGTAGTACTCCTGATCGAACTCTGCGGCGATCTGGAGGAACCGGGCCGCGGTCAGGGGGCGCTTCCCATCCAGGGCGACGGCGGCCATCCGCACCAGGACCTTGGGCTCTTCGGGGAACCGCAGCCGGGCGGCCTCCAGGATGGTCGCCGCCCGATCGATCTCGTTGCTGTTTCTCAGCGCTTCGGCCACCGTGAGGACATCGTCGACGCTGGCGTCGGACTGCTTGAGGTACTCGGTGGCGCGCTCGCCGGCTTCTCGGGTCAACCCCATCTCTACGAGCAGCAGGATCTGCTGTCGGGGGAACTCTTTGATCGCCGGGAAGCGGTTCTGTCCCTCTGCGAGGGCGGTGTAGGCGCGCGGCAGATCGCCGATGTCCCGGGCAGCGCGGGCCCGAATCAGGTAGCTCGATGACAGCGACTCGACGGCAGCGCCGGCGCGTTCGAGGGTCCGAATGGCGCCTTCGGGGTCGCCACTCAGCAGCTCCGCGCGGGCGACGTAGAGGTACAGGGTGGGGTCGACCGTTTCGTCTTCATCGACCTCTTTGATGGCGGCGCGGAAGTTGGTCTCCGCCTGCTCATAGTCCTGCTGGGCGTAGGCGAGCAGTCCATTGAGGCGGAAGTACCGCGCCCGATCGAGGCCCTTCTGGTCGGGGTCGATCCCTTCCATGACGGTGACAGCCCGATCGTAGTTGCCGTCATTGATGAGCAGCGAAGCGAGTGACAGCGGGTCTTCGTCCTGGGCTTTCGCCGGAGAGGCGGCCAGGCTGAGCGACAGCAGCAAAGAGACGATCAGGGTTCGCATCACGGTTATCCTTCCCGTAAGCGGAAGGTGAAGGGGATAAGGACGCAGGAGGGGGCGCCGGGGGGCTCAAACCGCCATCGGCGAAGGGCGATCAGGACGGAGTCGTCGAAGACCTTCGGCGGGTTGGCGGTGAGCACCAGGGCGCTCTTGACCCGGCCGCGTTCATCGATGTAGACGGTGGTTTCAACCAATCCATCGATGTTCTGCTCGATGGCGGCGATGGGCGCGACGGGGCGGACCCGCTTGACCGGCTTGAGCGTGGAGATGTCCTCAAGCCCTGACGCAGCGGCGCCGCCGCACCGCCGGGCGTGATCTCGATACTGTCGCATCTCGGCGCGGTCACGGGGCAGCGCGTGCCGGATGGCGGCGTCGAAGTTGTTGACTGCGGCATCGTAGTGACGCTGTTGGATGGCGAGCCGTCCGGCGAGGGCGAGGTATCTCGCATCGCGAACGCCGCCATATTCGCTGAGGGAAGCAGAGACCTGGGCCCAATCGCCGCGTTGCATCGCCTGGTCGGCGTCGTCGAGCGGGCTGGTGTTGTCTTCTGCCGCGGTCTGGGGGGACGCGCGGCCATCGGCGGGGACGGCTGCGGCCCAGCTCAGTGTCAGCAGCGGTAGCAGCAGCCTCCAGCGCATGATCGCCTCAGTTGAACTTGAACTTGAAGGGATAGTCGACGCGCAGCGAGACGGGCTCGCCCTGGTACATCGCCGGCTGGAAGGTCCACTGCTTGACGGCGTTGAGGACGGACTCATCGAAGACGCCCGGCGGGCGGCTCTCGACGATTTTGGCGTTCTGCACCTGGCCGTTGACGCCGATGAGCAGGCTGACCACGACAGAGCCTTCGATGCCTTTCTGCCGAACCCGCGAGGGGATCTCGGGCTTGACCTGTCGGACGGGCCGGGGCAGCTCATCGACGGTGTCCGCGGTCATGACGGCGTCGCTGACGTCGCCGAGCAACGAGCTGGCGTCATCGCCGAGGCCGCCTTCCAGCGACTCGATGCCGAAGGACAGCCCCGAGAGGTTGGCGCCGACGATGGGCACCGGCGGCGGCTTGGCGGCGGACTTGCGCTGCACCTTTCGGCGCTGTTTGCGCTTTGGCGGCGGCTTCTTCTTGGGCGGGGGCGCGACCTCGAAGGTGACCTGTTCCTGGCTGTCGCCGTCATCTTTGCGCAGCTCGGCGTTGTTCATGGTGATGATGAACCACGCGACCCCAAACATCCCGAAGAGGCCGACGACGCCGGATCCGATCCGCTGACCGAGCAGGGCCGTTGTCGAAGTGTTCGCGGCCATCCCATCAGCCCCCGGACTCAAGGTCAGTCACGACGCCCACGTCGGCGGCGCCGGCGAGCCGGGCCTGGTCGACCACGTCGATGAGGATCTCTGCGGAGACGCGCCGGTCGGTGATGACCAGGACCGACTCGCTGTTGCCGCTGGAGAGCCCCTCACGGACGCGGCTCTGGACCATCCAGGGGCGGACCGGGACGTTGTCCATATAGATCTGTCCGGCGCGGTCGATCGAGATCCGGATCGCCTTGGACGGTGCGCTGGTCGCGCTGGATGCTCCGGGCCGCTCCAGGTCGAGCTTCGTGTCCTTGACGAAGGTGGTCGAGACCATGAAGAAGATGAGCAGGATGAAGACGACGTCGATCAGCGGGGAGATGTCAACCTCTGCGCCTTCGCTCTTCTTCCGCCCGCCGAGTCGCCTGCTCATGCCGCCTCCGTTTTGATTTCCCCGGCGCTCAGGAGCTCTTCCATCTGGTCGAGCTCCATCTCCAGGTTGGACTGCCGTCGGTCGAGCATCCGCCCGATGACGATGCCGGGGACGCTGACGACCAGCCCGGTCTGGGTGGTCAGCAGCGCCTGGGCGATGCCTCCGGCGATGCCGCCGCCCTGGGTGAACAGGGCCATGTCTGCCAGGGACTTGAAGGTCTCGATCATGCCGGTCACGGTCCCCAACAGTCCCAGCAACGGGGCGATGGCGACGACGCTCCGGATGACGACCCGCCCCCAGTCCAGATCCGCCCGGATGGGGCTGTACAGCTCATCGAGGACGGAGCGGGGGATGTTGCCGCGGTACTTCCGCGAGGCGTCGACGCCGATTTTGGCGGCGTAGTCGAGCAGCCCGGCAGGCGCGCCGCCTTGATTGCGCTGGTAGGTGCGCACCAGCAGACGGACGTCCCGCCGGCCGCCGCCGCGGCGCAGGGTGAGCGCCCGCATGGCGAGCGAGTACCACAGCAGCAGCGTACACGCCATCAGCGGCGGCATCGCGAAGCCGCCGGAGACCATCAGCGAGATGAACTGTTCAAAGAAGGCCACAGCTACTTGCTCGCCATACGGGCATCGGGCGCGCCTTCGTCATCGCCGGCGAGGACGTTGACGACGCGCAGGGCTGCGCGCTCGATGCGGGCGATGACCGAGTCGGCCTGTCCCTTGAGGACGTTGCCGAGCAGGACGGTCGGGATGGCGACGACGAGGCCGAGCTGCGTGGTGATGAGCGCCTCGGAGATGCCGCCGGAGAGCATCTTCGGGTCGCCGGTGCCGAACTCGGTGATGATGTCGAAGGTCGCGATCATACCGGTGACCGTACCCAGAAGGCCGAGCAGCGGGGCGACTGCGGCGACGACGATGATGACCGCGCCGAACCGCTCGATGGCGGGCAGCTCGAACAGCAGCGCTTCCGCGGCGACGTCCTGATGCCCTTCCCGGTCGCGGTCGGGGTCTTCGAGGACCGCATGGAGCACCCGGGCGATGGGGTTGCCCTTCCCGGCGACCAGCTGCCGCGCCCCGTCGATATCACCGCTCTGCAGGGCCTGGACGACCTTCTCGACCACACCCTCGCCGCGGCCGGCGAAGGTGAGGACCACCGCGCGGAACGCGGCGAGCAGGACGGCGATCGCGCCGAGGATGACGATGACCCAGCCGACCGCGCCGCCGCCTTCCATGGTATCGGACAGCGTCTGCTCTTCGCGCTCGCTGATGGGCTTGTCGAGCGATTCGATGAGGAACATCCCCACTTCATCGGGGCGGCCGCCGCCGGCGAGGGCCTTGGCGTCGGCGATGCCGTCCTGCGCCTTCCGCAGCTGCAGCCGGTCTCCCCCGATGGGCAGGAGCGGCCCGCTGCCCCGGTCGCTCTGGCCATAGGCGGCGATCTGGCCGACGAAGACCCGCTTCCCGTCCACCTCGGTTCCATCGGGCAGGAAGAACTTGCCGTCGTCGATCCGCAGCGAGGACGCGTCGATGAGCCCCTGATGGGCAGCCTCGAACACCTTCCCCAGGCGCTGGGCGTCGGTGAGCGCTTCTTCGTTCTCGATGACCAGCCCCAACGTCTCACCGGCCTGGGAGACCGTCGAGTTGATCAGATCTTTGGCCTCCTGGGCGGCGATGGTGGCGTCTTCAACGTCGCCGATCCGCTTCTCGACGGCGGTGGCTTTCCGCTCAAGGGCGAGAAGCCGAGCTTCCAGCCCGTCGATGTTGGCTTCGCCCTGGCGGATGCGCTGCCGGGCGTCGGTCTGCAGGGCAGACTTCCGGGCGGCGAGGGCGCGCTTCTCGGCCTTCAGGTAGGCGAACTCTTTCCGGTAGGCCTGCTCCAGGGCTGCGGTGGGGTTCTGCTGGGGAGCGGGCGCTGGGGTCGACGCGCCGTCATCCTGGGCGAAGCCGGGCGCAGTGTTCAGCAGAAGGCTGACAAGCAACGAGGTCATCATCGGGCTCCGGAGAGAGGTTGGGGGAGCGTGAACCAGCCGACCCGGATGCCCCGCTCGAGGGCATCGAACAGGGCCTCTGCCTGCGCGCTGTCGCCGCTGTTGGTGAGCATCGTCCAGGTCCAGCCGTTGCCGTCGCTCGACGGAAGGGCCATCCCATAGGTCTCATCGGGGGTCTTGAAGTACATGGCGATCATCCCCAACCGCGCAACATCGACGAGGATGTCTTCGCCGTTGAGGGGGATGACCTGGCGGTCCAGGGCGTTCTCACGGGTCAGCCGACGCTCATCCTGCGAAAATGCCCACAGCCGGCTGGCGGCCTTCTCTGGCGACATCGACCCTTCGGTGAGCTGGTTCTCAAGGTCTTCGAGGGCTTTCAGCCGCTCGTCGCGCTTGAACGGCAGCCCGGACTCGACCGTGGCACGGAAAGTCTCGATGCCTTTGCGTACCACAGGGGTCAGATCATCGATTCCTGCTGACTCTTCAAGGAGGAGCTTCTGCTTCTCTTCTTCAGCCAGGAGCCGCTCAAGGCGCATCTCTTCACGCCGGATCTGAACTTCGAGGTCGACTTTCTGCGACTCAAGGGCCCGGAGCCGACCGCGAAGATCTTCCTTCTCCAGCTCCAGTTCGCTGGACAGGGCTTCGACTTCGGCGCGCAGCTGGGCGAGCTGTTCAGCTTGTTGTTCGATGCTCTGCGCCTGTGCTGTCGGTGACAGCAGGCTGATCAGGAGGATCGGTAGGAGAGGACGGAGTGTGATGGTCCGAAACATTCCGGCATCCTCGCAGCAGTATTGTGAGTGAGGGCTAAGCGGGTATCGAAAGGCAGATGGCGATAAGAGGCGGAAAATAACGGGAAGAAGCAAAAAATAAAAAGGGACGCGGCAGGCCACGAGTCCGCAGCGCTGCCGCGTCAGGTCCGAGCGGTATCAGTTGAGCTCGTAGATGGTCCAGCCAGCGGTCCAGTCGGTGCCACCGGAGAAGGCGCCGACGGTGTCGCCGTCTGCATTCGTCATCAGCCAGCCGTTGTCACCGGCCGGGGTCAGCGTGCCTTCGACGTTGTTGCTGCCTGCGTTGTACCAGTCCTCAACGCTGGTGCCTTCGTCAACGGGGTTGCCGTCGTCGTCGACTTCACCGTCGATGAAGTTGGTCTCACAGTCGACGATGGCGTTCGACAGGGTGACGTTGCCTGCGTCGACCTGGTCCCAGGTGGCTTCGTCATCGATGTCGATGCAGCCGTCACCCATGCCAGTGATCGCGACGTTGTTGTAGGTGGCGGCGGTGCCCGCACGGATCAGCATACCGATGTCGGAGGTGTCCGAACCGATGATGGTGACGTTGGAGATGCTCGGGTTGGAACGGGGCGTGGCGTTGCCTTCGTCGGCGTTGTCCATCTCCATGCCCTGGTCGGATTCCTGGGCTGCGTAGTGCTGGATGGCGACCTCGGTGACGGTGCCGGTCCAGCCGTCGGTGTAGTCGAGGCTGTCATCACCGATGGCGGTGAGGACCAGGTGGTCTGCGTTGACGGTGCCACCGTAGAACTCGACGCCATCATCCTTGTTCATGTGAACCTGGAGATAGCTGACGGAGGTGCCGGAGCCGACGCCCTGGAACGCGATGCCATTGACTTCGTTCGTAGGGCTGATCTCAGTACCACCGAACTCAACGCGGACGTACCGCAGCGAGCCCGAGCTGTCACCAGCGTCGGTGCCGCCGTAGTTGCCGGTGTCACCTTCACCCGTCGCTTCACAATCTGCGACTTCGCCGCCTTCCGGGGTGTAGCAGTTGTTGATCGGCGCGTTACCGTTGATGATCAGACCACCCCAGTCAGAGCGGCCACGTTCGCCTTCGAGCTGACCAGAGGTGAAGACAATGGGCTGCTCTGCGCTGCCAACTGCGTTGATGCTGGCGTTCCGCTGGATCGCCAGGAAGCCGGTGCCCTCACCGAGGAGCTGGACGCCGGGCTCAATGGTGATGGTGTTGTTGGTGGTGCCATCGCCGACGAAGATACCGCTACGGACACCATAGGTGTAGTCCGTGGTCAGCGTAACGTCAGTGTTGATCTCGTTGATCAGGGTGCAGAAGTTCTCGTCGACAGACGAGGTGCTCGCATCGCAGTAATCGGGAAGGTCAGCCGTGCCGCTGTCGCCACCGTCGTCGCCGCTTTCCTTGTCCTCATCACCACATGCGATCGTCAGAAGGGGGATGCTCAGAAGAGCAAGAAGATTCAGACGCATTGTCTCCTCCATGAATGTGCCTGGACACAGGGCACCGCCACCAAATCAGCATGATCAGGCCGTACAACCCTATGGGCTCACCGTTCTAACAAAACAAACTCTGCTCTTCGGCGAACCAAGCCTGACGTTATTGTGACGGGAGCGTGACGCGTCTGCCGTTCCGTGGTCACACTCTTGGTATGTGAGCAAAATAAACCTTCTATCATTCTAGTAGTCAGATTGATGGGGTTTGCAACCTTCATTCACGTGGACACTCCGGTATCCACATTGAAAGCTCCCTTTCATCTTTTATGATCCCCATAAGATCAGTTCTCATCGTTCAATTTGTTGGATCGTTGTTTTGTTTCTCTTTCTGTTCATTTCGCAAAATCCCGAATCGATTCTCCAGTTGAGAACCATTTTCATTGAGGCCCACTTTCAACCCGATAATCGATTGTCGTCTTCATCTCCGCGGCGCATTTTCACAACATCAAGCAGCGCGCCCCCCTCACTCGGTATCACTTCCCCAACAATCGCTGCCCCATCGATCTGCTGGATCATCGACACTGCCGAGGGTTCAGGCATCCCCAACAGCAACCCGCCGGCGGTCTGGGGATCGAACAGCAGTGGGATGCGCGGATCGGTGCGCAGCGCGCCGGGGATGTTCATCACCTTGAGGGTTCTCTGATTCTCCGCCGACGCAGTGCTTCTTCGCCCCTGGCTTAAGAGCACGAGGGCGCCGGGCAACGCGGGGATCTGATCCAACCACAGCCGCGCGCGCGTCCCCGACTGTCGCATCATCTCAGCGAGGTGACCGGCCAATCCGAACCCGGTAACATCCGTCGCACCGCTCACCGTGAGGCCTGTGGCCACCTTGCTGGCTTCGGCGTTGCTCCGCCGCATCCACTGGATCGCCGTCTCCATCCAGTCGCTCGATGCGTCCCCGGTCATGTCTGCGTTCCACAACACGCCTGTGCCCAACGGCTTGGTCAACACCAACCGGTCTCCGGGCTTCAGCCCGCTCATGGTCCACAGCGGCGCCCTGGCGTATCCGGTGACATGGAAGCCGACCATCAGCTCGGTCCCTACGGTGGTGTGCCCCCCGAGCAGGGTCACCCCGGCCGCGTCGAGGGCGCCGCGGGCAGCGCGGAGCACGTCGGTGAGGGTTCGCTCGGCGTGGGCGGCTCGGGGCACGCTGACAAACGCCATCGCATCCTGGGGCGTCACCCCCTTGGCATATAGGTCGCTCAGGGCGTTTTGGACCGCGGTCTCTGCCACCAGCCTGGGATCGTCGGTGAACGCGGTGAACACATCGAGGTTCTCGACCCGGAGCCGCCCGCCGTCCTTCACCGCGACCACGTCCTCAGCTTCATCGATGCCCATCACCACGTGGTCTGCGGAGACCGGCGGAGGAAGGGTCGCCAGCGCACGTCGCAGCGGCGTCTGACCGACTTTGGCGGCGCATCCGCCGCACACCATCTCCATCTCTGCCATGGACGGCATGCCTCTTTTGAAGGACTCGGCTGGCGCGCCGTCCGTGTGGAGGACCTGGAACTTCTGCATAAACCGTCGATCGATGGTGTCTTTGAGCCACATCAACCACCGGCCCCGGAGCGACCGACCCCAGCGGGCACCGATGGCCGTCCCATCGCTGAGGTTGAGCAAGGTCAAAAAGTCGCGTTGCGGCTCATAGATCGATAAGGGTCGGTTCTCGACGGTGGCCCGCAGATTTTCGAGCAGCACCGGCCCTTGTCGGACGGCGTAGACGCCCGCCTTGGGGATCTGGGGCCAGCTGGTCAGCACGGCGCAGTCCCCTGCAGCGAACAGTTCTGGATGGTCTCGCACCTGAAGGTCAGCGTTTACCTTTACGAATCCTCGCTCATCTTTTGGCAGATCGGATCGGTGGAGCAGCGGCAAGGCGGCGGCTCCGGTGACCCAGATGGTGAGGTCGGCCTGGACTCGCTCGCCGGACGCCAGCCGGACCGCCTCTTCCTGGACTTCGACGACCCGGGCGTTCATCCTGGGCGCGATGCCCTTCTTCTGCGCGGCTTCGACGATCTTCTCTCCGACCTGGGGGGCACGGGCGGGCAGCAGCCGGTCGGCGGCGGAGAGGAGGGTGATTCGGGGCGCCCGTCGTGCCGCACGGGTCCGGGCGTGGACGGCGAAGGCCAGCTCTACGCCGCCGGCGCCCCCCCCGACGATGGCGATCGCGTCGAGGTCCTGGTCCAGGCGCTCATCGATCTCGTCGAGCAGCCGCGCGATCGGTCGGGTCCGGACGGCGTGCTCTCGGACGCCGGGGGTGTCCAGGCCGGCGACGGTCGAGCCGACGTTGATGCTGGCGAAGTCATAAGAGAGCGGCGGCTGGCCCTGGACATGAACCTGTCGGTTGTGTGGATCGATGCGTGTGGCAGCCGCCACCAGGAATCGGGCGCCGGCCTTGCGCGCGAGGGGGCGGACATCGATCTCGACATCGGGTTGTGGGTACCGGCCGGAGATCACCCCGGGCACCATCCCGGAGTAGACCGCGATGGGGCGATCCACAATGACAGTTACATGTACGTCTTCGGGCAGCGGGCGCATGATCAGTCCGCGGAGGACCTGGATGTGGGCATGTCCGCCGCCCACCAGGATCAGCTCTCGTTGAGGGCGATGGGCTTGCATGTTCTGGCGTGTATCTCGCTACGGTTGGGTTCGGTTAGAGACCGAGAGATGAACGATCTTCGAACCTTGGAGGCCGGGGTGTGGGTCGCAGCGCACCCGGCGGTGACCTTCGATGCCTGGCTGTCGTCGGCGACGCATACGGCGATGAGCGGTCAACCGGCGTTTATCGACGCCCGACCGGGCGGGTACTTCTCGTTGTGGAGCGGCTCGGTCCGCGGCGAGTTCGTCCACCTCAAGCGACCGCAGGTGATCGCCCAGACCTGGCGGACCTCGGACTTCCCGGCGAACGCCGACGACTCCCGGGTCGAGCTGCGCTTCCGCCCTCACAACGGCGGCACGCAGGTCAGCGTCGTTCACGCCTACATCCCGCCGGCGCTCTACGATCAATTTCGGTTCGGGTGGACGCAGTTTCTCTTGCCGCGTCTTCGCGAGCTGGTCCTCCCCAACGGAACATGAGCCCGGAGGATGGGGATGAGCCTGACCGATTTCGGCGATCTGATGCGGAGCGGACTGCAAGCTGGTGGCGATCATACCGGACAGTTCGTTGAGATCCTCCTCAGCTTGGGCCCGGAAGAGATCCGGGGGATCTGGGCTCGCTGGCGCCCGCAGAGCATCCAGCAGCGAGAGGGCATGATCCGCTGGGCAGAGCTGTGTGTGGGGATCTTCTCGACGGTCAGCGATGAAGATGCCCGGACGCTGCTGCGGTGTATCGGTCCCATCGCCACGGCTGAGGAGCTCTCTCAGGCGTGGGCGGCGCTCCGGGGGCGGTTGCCCCGCCTGGAGTTCTTCGCGCTGGTGGGTCGCCCGTGTCGGCCCATCGCGATCGACTGGCGGATGGTGCCGGAGGGGATGTTCTGGATGGGCGCTCCTGGGCGGACATCGGACTCCTGGGAGACCCCGCGGCATCCGGTCTCGCTGGCGTCCTTTGAGATCGCGGCGACGCCGATCACGCGCGGGCAGCGCGCGATGTTCTGGAAGACCCCGCGGCTTCGCCCTGAAGAGGCGGAGCTGCCGGTGGGGTCGGTGAGCTGGTGTGAGGCGTGGCTGCTGTGTGAGTGGCTGGGCGCGGCCCTGCCCACCGAAGCGCAGTGGGAGCGCGCGTGTCGGGCGGGGACCATGACCCGTTGGTCCAACGGCGATCTGGAAGCGTCTCTTCGAGAGGTCGGCTGGTTCGTACAGAACGCGCGTGAAAAGCCGCATCTGGTCGGCCTGCTGCGTCCAAACGGCTTCGGGATCTACGACATGCACGGCAACGTCATGGAGTGGTGTGCGGATTCCCAGCGGGTCTACTCGGGCGGGCTGATGGAGTCCCCAGGGCAGGACATGGTCGGAGACGGTCGGGTTCGGCGGGACGCTCTGTTTCGGACGGTTCGCGGGGGGTACTACAACAGCCCACCGTCTCACTGTCGGAGCGCCCACCGCGCGGTGTTGGATGTATTCTCTCGTTTTGACGGGCTGGGTGTCCGTCCAGTGAGGTCCCAATGAGCACAGACAAAGGGGCCGTTCGCCTGGGTGCGCTGCTCCGTGATGCGGGCTGGACGGTCGCAGTGGCCGAGAGCCTGACCGCTGGCCGTCTGCAGGCGTCCATCGGCGCGGTCTCGGGGGCGTCGGCATACTTTCTGGGTGGGATGACGACCTACACCATCGATCAGAAGGTCAACCTGCTCGGCGTCGACCGTGAACACGCCGCTTCGGTCGACTGCGTCTCGCCGAAGGTGGCGCGGGAGATGGTGATGGGCGTCCGAAAACGGTTCGGCGCCGACGTGTCCGCGGCGACCACAGGCTACGCCGAGCCGCCGAAGCCGGGCCGGGACCCCATGGCCCACATCGCCATCGATGTCCGGGGGCAGGTCTATCTGCGCACGATCCAGCACCCGGGCCGCGATCGGATCCAGGCGCAGCAGGCTACCGCGGACGCTGCGATCGCGTTGTTGATCTGGGGGTTGGAGCAGCCCCGCTGACGCATTCCGTCGGGGGCATTCCGTCGGGGGCAATCCATGGCTTCCGCGAGGTCAGTCGCGGCGGCGGATCAGGGCGCCGGCGAGCAGGCCGATGACCAGCAGGCTGCCGGTCTGGCTGGGGGCTGCGGCGCAGCCGAGGAGCAGCTCGCGTTCATCCAGCGCGTCGGCCGGCCCTTCGTCCAGGCCGGTGTCGCCCGTCTCCAGATCTTCGTCCGGGTCTTCGGTCTCTTCGTCGGGGACGGTTTGTTCTTCCTCTTCATCGGGCCGCTGGTCGTCCGGCGTTTCGTCTTCGGGAGCTTCCGAGAAGTCGACGTATTCTTCGATAAAATCGATGTAGGCGTCCACCCGGGCGGCGCCCGCTTCAGCGAAGTCCCCGGCGCAGGGATCGTTCCGATCTGCGCTGCGGACGAAGGAGTTGACGCCGACCACTTCCCATTGGCCATTGTCCCACATCAGCCCCGCGCCGCCACTGTCCCCAGAACAGAGGTTCTTCTGATTGTTCGGGTCATAGGTGATGATGAACTGGCTGGTGTAGCTGTCAAAGGGGATATCCACGGTGCGTTTGACGCCGCCGCCGGTCCCCTGCTGGTAGTCGGTGATGCCCCAGCCCACATAGGTGACGTCCTGGGTCCCGAAGGTGCTGGGGGAGTCGGTGTTCAGGGCGATCGGGGCCAGCCCGGTGATCCCGGCTTCCAGCTCCAGAAGGGCGATGTCGTTCTGGAGGTCGGTTTCGCTGCCGGTGTACCCCGGGTGAATGATCGAGTAGACCGCGAGATCGCAGGCTTCCAGGGTGTTGAGCGACGAACCGACGCAGAAGCCGATGTCGTAGCCGCTCTCTGAGAACTCAAGGGCCGCTTCATTACAGTGTGCCGCGGTGAGAACAACCCGGCTGGCGATGTATGTCCCGGAACAGAACGAGTCGTAGATCGTCCCATCATAGGCGACGACCAGGGTACCGACGGCGAGGAAGTCGCTGGTGGTTTCACCGCCGATGATCGGTGGGGCGTCTTGAGCGAAGGCCAACGAAGAGAGCAGCATCGAGAACAACAGGACACCTCCTACAGAAGTCCTTCCGGGACTGTCTATGGCTTATGCCTTCCTCTGACACCTGGCCGAAACAGTCCGGTAACACCTGTTCAAAAACAGCAGAACCGCATCCCACCGACCTGTTCTGGGTATCGGATCCGTGTCGGAGATCGTGATGTCAGCGCGCCAGGCGGCGGAGAGCCATCGGCAGCATTGTCCGCCATGTCGGCCAGTCGTGTCCGCTGTCCCCGCCCCATCGCTCGATGTGGTGGGGGATGCTTCGGCTGGCCAGCGCGCGCGCCGCAGACTCCGTGTATACCGGGTTCTCATGGCGCCGACCCAGCCCCAGAAAGAAGAAGCTCCGCCGAAGCTGGGCGAGCTGCTGTCCATCGGGGAGGTTGGGCAAGAACTGGTTGGGATCGTGGAAGTACCAGGTCTCGTCCCAGTATCCCAGAAGCCGGCGGTCCATCCGATATGTCCCACTCATCCCGACCATCAGGTCGAACCGGGCAGGGTGCCGCGCTGCGGCGGTGAAGGCGAGGAAGGCGCCGATGGAGGCGCCGGTGACGGCTGCGGGCTGCCGAGAGCCGCCGCAGTCATACCGGATCCAGGGCATCAGCTCATCGGTGAGGAACCGGTCATAGCGTTCCTGGAGATGGATCTTGTTGGCCGGCGAGGTCTGGTGGTTGATCCACCCTTGTCGGGAGAGGCTGTCCACGGCGTAGAGCTTGATCTGCCCTGCGTCGATGAGCGGCTTCAGGGCGCGCACCATCAGAAACCGCTCACAGTCGAGGAAG
>JBCBLB010000362.1:0-9829 GCA_038520555.1 Myxococcota bacterium
AAGATCCTCGGCGACGACGAGGATATCCGCGCCATCATCAGAGATCTGGAGCCCGTTGAGGTTGATCGAGCGGGCGGCGTTGTTTCGGATCTCGAACCACTCGCCCCGGAAGCTTTCGACGGCGGTGGTGGTTCGCATCACCTCGGTGACGATGAGGTCGCCGACGACGGCGGAGCTGAGGGGCATCGGGCAGTCGTCGTTGTCACTGCCCGGGGTGCCGAAGTCACCGTCACCGTAGGTGCTGCTCGCCGGACACCAGCTCTCGCTGCTATCGTTGGCGGCCGCGTCGCGCAGATCGGTGGACAGGGACAGCGAAGATCCGACGGAGTCGGGGAAGTCGGCGTCGGTGAAGGTGACCTGGTCGAAGACGGTGTCGGCGTCGCGGAGGGTGAGGGTCTGGTTGCGGTACAGGCGCAGCGCGCTGGCCCGAACATCCACGGTGGGGATTCCGCCGTTCTGGGCTGGGTTGTCGCGGCGTGCGATCACCGCGTAGTCACCTGGGGCGACCGTGACCGCGCCGCTGATGGTGACCGTGTCCGCGCCGTCGTCGATGATGAGGCCGTCAAGATCGACGGTGCCTCCCGTGTTGTTGTAGATTTCGATCCACTGACCACGGTAGAAGCTGACCTGAGCGGGTTCTGGCATCACCTCTGTGAGGATCAGATCTCCGGGGCTGAGCGTCGAGAGCGATGCGGGAGCAGCGAACGCGAGCGATATCCACGTCCAGAACATGATGAGCGGCCCTCCAAGACAGCGGCGTCTGACGACTGGCTTCCGGTAAATGGCGGGGTGCTCGATGTGAGGGAAGTTCACACCGGCGGGTTGGAAGTGGTATCGTCCGTCGATATGAGGGATCGGTATTGAGGAGCCGCTTCGTGAATCTGACGTGTGCAGAATCGCAATCATCCAATCAGGGGCGGGGATGCGAACATATTGGCTAATGGGCGTGTCCGGCCTGCTCGGGGCGTTGAGCGCGTCGGCCTGGGCCCAGTCGCCGGACGAGGCGCTCCGCGCGGAGCAGGGACGCCTCCAGAGCGAGATCCAGCGCCTCGCCGAGCGGGAGACCTGGGACGGGGTCGAGCGGCTCTACCTTCAGCTCCAGTCGCTCGAAGAGCAGGGGCTGCCGATGACCTACGCCGAGCACATCCTCGGCGCCCAGTCCGCCCAGTCCCGTGGAGACGTCACCGTCTTGCGGACCCGGCTGCAGCGCGCCATCGACGAGTGGGACACCCCCTTCGCTGTGAACTGGTTCGAGACGCTGGAGACCCGCTATGGCCAGCTCTCGGTCACGGTCTCGCCCCGCTTCAAAGAGCTGCTGGTGCTCCGGGCGGTGGAGCCCCCGTTTGAGGCAGACGCCCGAGCGGCCATTGAATTCGCCCAAACGTCTCTCGACGAAGAGCAGGCATTTGAAGGGTGGTTGCCCAGCGGGGAGTACACACTGGGCGCCAGACGGTTCACGGTCAGCGTAAAAACGCCGGCCACCGTCCGCTTCGAGCCAGACAGTGGCAGCGCATCATCGGGGGGCGCGGCGCTCCGGGCGCGCCTGAGCGGCGGCTTCGGGGCGGCAGGGGCGCCGAACGCGGCAGAGATCCAACCGGCGGCGTTCGGCGGGTTCAGCCCGCAGGTTGGCATCGGCGGCCAGCTGCCGGTCGGCGGTCCGGTCTCCCTCGGCGCTGAGATCGGCTGGTTGGGAACCTTTGCTGGAGAGTCGATCGGGACCATAAACCTGGGGTATGGCTGGGTATTTGCCGCAGCCGAAGTCGGCTCGATCTCGGTCGAGGCCGGGCCGATGTTTGGGGTGGGCCAGGGACGCGGGGTCGGCGTGGATCCGGAGTCGCGGCAGGCCTACTGTGAGACCAACGCCTGCCCCCAGGGGGTTCCGGAGTCCGATCTGGAGCTGACCGGCGGGATCCGCGGCGCGGGGCTCGGGCTGGGCGGCGCGATGCCGATCGGCCAGACCGGACCGATCCAATGGTCCGCGGGCGCACACCTGGGCGCTCTCAACGACTCCTCTCGTTGGTACCCCTGGCTGTTATTGGGGGTCACCGCCAGACTCGGGGGTGGGGCGTGAAAATCTGGGGGGTGATGGCCCTGTTGTGGGTCGGCGGCTGTGCTGCCGAGTGGGAGTTGTCTGATGGAGACGACGACGGCGCGACCTGGGTCGATGGCGACTGCGATGACGCGGATCCGAACGTCGGCCCCAACATCGAAGAGGTCTGTGATGGCGTCGACAACGACTGTGACGGGGTCATCGATGAGTTCGACGCCTCTGACGCCAAGGAGTGGTACGTCGATGTCGACGGTGACGGTGTGGTGGGCCGTGAGCCCTATCCGCAGCGGGCATGTGAGCAGCCCGATGAGCGATTCAGCCCGGTGCCCGGGGACGACTGCCAGGACGAGGCGGATGGCGCGGGCATCTACCCCGGCGCGGACGAGATCTGTGACGACGTCGACAACGACTGCGACGGCCTCATCGATGAGTCTGGCGCGGCCGGTGAGTTGACCTGGGCGGACGACTTTGATGGGGACGGCTTCGGAAGCTGTGACGTGACCGTGGATGCCTGCGCCCCGCCCGAGGGGTTCATCCGGGCAGCGCCAGAGCAGTGCGACTGCGACGACACCGACGAAGCGGTCTTTCCCGGCGCCACAGAGCTACCGGACGACGGGGTGATCAACGACTGCGACGCGCGCTGAGCGTCGCGCTCAGTGGCCGGGGCCGCCCGGGCCGCCCGGGTGGCCCTGGGCCTTCTCTTCGCCGGTCGCGTCGCGCAGGCTGACGATCTCCACGGCGAAGCGAAGCTCGACCCCGGCGAGCGGGTGGTTGGCATCGACCAGGACTTCCGCATCGCGGACCGAGACGATGAAGCAGTGGACGGTCTGGGCGGGGTTGTTGGGGTTCTGCATGGCGAACGGGGTGCCCGGCTCCAGCGGCATCCCCTCAGGGAACGCGTCGCGGGGCAGGACCATGACCGCTTCATCGTTGCGGACGCCGTAGCCCTCTTCGGGCTTGACGATGACATCCAGCTGGTCGCCGACCTGGCGGCCTTCGAGCCCGCGCTCCAGGCCGGGGACGATGTTGTTGTAGCCATGCAGGTATGCGAGCGGCTCGCGGCCGTCGGAGGTGTCCAGCACGTCCCCGTCGGGGTTGCGAAGGGTGTAATGGATCGAGACCACGGTGCCCGCGGTGACCGTATCAGCCATGATTGCGACTCTCTGAGAAAGGGACGGACCCTTAACCCACTCGGCTCCGCCTGGTCTCTGCAGACGACAGGATCTCCCGCAGGGTGGCGAACAGCTCAGAGAGCGTGAACGGCTTGCGAAGCAGCGGCGGCCGCTGGCCATCCGGGAAGTGGTTTCGGATATGATCGCCGGCGTGGCCGGTGATGAGCAGGGCAGGCAGCGACGGCCGGACCTCTCGCAGCTCGACGAGCAGCTGCGGGCCAGAGCCATCGGGCAGGACGACGTCGGTGATCAGCGCAGAGAACGGAACGCCCGCGTCGATGAGCGCCCGCGCCTCTGCCAGGGTCCCAGCGGCATGGATCGTATAGCCGAACTCGGTGATCGCATGCGTCATGAACTCGCGCACCGCCGCTTCGTCCTCGACCAGAAGCAGCGCGTCTGCCCTGGGGTTGGCGATCCGGGGGGCGCCAATGGCCGCGGACAGGCCGTCCTGGACGACGCGCGTGTGCGCGAGGGGCAGCAGGATGGTGAACACCGTCCCGGCGTCGGGCGCGCTCTTCACGTCGAGGTTGGCGCCGTGTTCTTTGAGGATGCCATACACCGTCGACAGCCCCAGGCCGGTGCCTTCGCCAATGGGCTTGGTGGTGAAGAACGGCTCAAAGATCCGCTGCTGAACCTCTGGAGGCATCCCCATGCCGTTGTCAGCGAACTGGAGCTCGACCCAGACGCTGCCGTCGGTGGGCTGCGTGATGTTCCGCGTGGTGATGCGAAGCTGTCCGCCCTCAGGCATCGCGTCCCGCGCGTTCAACGCCAGGTTGAGCAGCACCTGCTCGATCTGGCCGATGTCCGCAGAGATGATCGGTCGGCCGGCGTTGAACTCGGCGATGACGGTGATCCGCTCGCCCAGAAGCCGGTCCATCACCTCCATCATCTCCCCAACCGCCGCGTTGAGATTGATGAGATGGAAGGAGTGGGGCTCCCGCCGCGAGAACAGCAGCAGCTTGCGCACCAGCGCGCTGGCCCGCTGGGCAGCCCCCTGCATCTTGTCGATCAGCGGGTGGGGGGCGGCGTTCAGGTTGATCAACTCGATGTTGCCCAAGATGGTGGCGAGCAGGTTGTTCAGGTCATGGGACAGCCCACCGGCCAACGTCCCCACCGCTTCCATCTTCTGTGCCTGGAGCAGCTGCATCTGGATGCGCCGCTGCTCAAACTCGGCGCGCTTGCGCGCCTGGATGTTTCGTCCGACCCCGAGCACCCCGGTGACCTGATTGCCGGGGTGGCAGAGCATCGACAGCTCCAGCTCGATCCACACCGTCGTCCCATCGGCGCACAGCAGCTCGACTTCGATGCGTTCGGTCTGGGGCTCCGCGGCCTGCGAGTACGTCAGCAGGCGGCTCACCCGCTTCATCAGCGCCGGGAGGTGCTCATCGCGGATGATGTGTTGCTGCAGCTCGGGATCGTTGAGGAGCACGTCTGGATCATGGCCGAGCAGCCGCTGGACCGAAGGGCTGAGATACGTCAGCGTCCCTTCCCGGCTCACCGTCCACACGAGGTCGTTGATGTTCTCTGCGAGCAGGCGGTAGCGCTGCTCGCTGTCCAACAGCGCCTGTTCGGCGGCCCGTCGGTGGGTCTGGTCGCGGACGGTGGCGATGATGATCGGCCGATGGTCCAGGTCAATGCCCCGGGCGTTGACTTCCACAGGGAACCGGCTGCCCCGGGCGTCGGTGTAGAACGTCTCGAACAGCACCCGACCATCGCGCAGAAGCGTCGGCAGGTGCTTCCGCAGCCCGTCGTCGCCGTCGATGTCCAGGATCGTCTTCTTCAACAGCGCAGACCGGGTGTAGCCCAGCCGGTCGCAGGCCCGATCATTGACTTCGGTGAACGACGAGGGGCGGCCCGCGTTGTCGAGCGAAAACACCAGCACCGGATCTTCGCCGCCATGAAACAGGGCCGCATAGCGGAGCTGGCTGTCTTGAATCTGTTCATGGGCGTCGTTGGCGTTTCGAAGGATCCGGTTCACCAGGGTGAACAAGGTCGCCCCGGTCAGCCCGACCAGCAGAAGTCCGTTGAGGAGCCGAAGGGTGTCCGCCAGGGGAACGCTGCCCAGCTGACGGAGCGCCAGCTCGCTGATCACCATCCAGCCGCTGGCCAGCAGCAAATACGCCACGGTGACGCGGATGGCCGTCTGCCGAGGGGGCGGATGAGGCGCAGGGCGTTGCATGCTCTGTTTATAGCGGTCATCGACCCGATACGGTCCATTTTGAGGAGATTGTCGGGACCGGCCGCGACTGGTCTGCCGAAAAATGGACGGACGCCCCGATGCTTTCGAGCATCGGGGCGTCTCTGACGTTCAAATTCTGGTCAACACCCCATCAGATGTCGGTGCGGACATACTCGAACAGGGGCTCCTGGCCGTTGATGCCCCGCTTGGGAGCCGCGATCCAGTTGGCCACCTTTCCGGGCTCGTGGACCGGCTTCATCAGGCTCTGGACATAGGCGCGGTCTTCGTCGGTGGGCAGCCAGTCGTCGCGGTGGTTGTTGAAGGTCGCCTCATCGATGAGGTTGCCCTGGCGATCGAAGAAGGCGTCCGAGTAGATGCCCTGGCGACGGAAGAACCGGCTGGAGGGCAGCGAGACGCGGAAGTCGACGCCTTCCTTCTCCAGCGAGCGGTTCCATCGCTTGATGCCCCGTGCGCAGTCCTTCATGTATTCTTCACGAAGGACCTCGTTCATGGCGTTTCGCAGCGGGACCGACTCGTCGACCAGGGCGCCGTCGCGGACCTGGGGGATGGTCCGGGTCTGGTGAAGCGCGGTGTGCTCTTCGTACTTGCGCGCCTCGTGCCAGCGGCCCTTGATCCCGGCGGCGAAGAAGTCTGCGGCGTTCGAGGAGATCTCAGAGCCGAACAGGTCGAGGCTGTAGCTGTACCAGAAGTTGATGTACTTCTGGATGGTCTTCAGATCGATGCCGCCCTGGTTGCGGACGTCGCCGTTGGGGTCCATCTTCTGGAGCTGGGCCGCCCGACGGATGATCCGCTCCATGCCGAGCTCGCCGACGGACAGGTGGTGCGCCTCTTCGGTGAGCATGAACGAGCAGGTCCGCGCCAGCGGATCGAAGGCGCTCTCAGCCAGCGAGCCGAGCTGATACTTGCCGTCCCGATCCGTGAACATGGTGAAGCAGTGGAAGGTCAGCCAGTCGGTGCACGGCTGGTTGAACGCATCGAGGATGCGCGGCTTGTCGATGTCCCCGGAGCGGCGGGCCAGAAGCTCGTCCGCCTCATCGCGGCCGTCGCGGCCGAAGTAGGCGTGCAGCAGGTAGACCATCGCCCACAGGTGGCGGCCCTCTTCGACGTTGACCTGGAACAGGTTGCGGGCGTCATACAGCGACGGCGCGGTGGCCGCGAGGTAGCGCTGCTGCTCGACGCTGGCGGGCTCTGTGTCCGCCTGGGTGACGATGATCCGCTTGAGGATGTTGCGGTACTCACCCGGAACCTCGTCCCAGACCGGCGCGCCAGCGTGGTCGCCGCCGGGGATGGTGCGCTCCGGATCCTTGTCCGCCAGGAAGATCCCCCAGCGGTACTCCGGCATCCGGACGAAGCCGAAGTTCGCCCAGCCGCCCCGCTCTGCGCTGATCGCGGTCCGAAGGTAGACCTGCTCGTTCGAGAAGACCTGCGGACCCACGTCGTTCCACCAGCCCAGGTAGCGCGGCAGCCACTTCTCCAGCGCCCGCTGGAGTTTGCGGTCCGAAGACAGGTTGACGTTGTTGGGGATCCGCTCTGAGTAGTTGATTGACGACATCTCATGTCCTCCGATAGTCGAATACGGGCCGCTCGGGGTGACCGTACATGGTCAGCGCCCCCCGCTCGCCCACGGCGTTGGGCCGCTGGAAGATCCAGTTCTGCCACGCCGTCAGCCGGCCATAAATCTTGGTCTCACATGTCTCTGCCCCGCCGAAGCGGAGGTTCTGCTCCATTCCCGTCAGCGCGTCCGGAGACAGGCTCAAGCGCTCTTCGATCGCGATCCGGATCTCATCGTCCCAGTCGATGTCATCCGGCGACGCCGTCACCAGGCCCAGCGCCTCCGCGTCCGCTGCACCCACCGGATCGTCGAGGTGAAGCGCAGCCTGCAGCGCGTCGTGGTCGCCCAGAAACCGCGTCGACAGACGGCTGTGCCCGCTGGACATCGGGTAGAGGTTCCGCTTGCTCGCTTCCGTCAGCTGGACGGTGTTTGCTTCATCCTCATCGAGGAACATATACGCGCGGTCCGCCGACAGGGCCAGCTCGAACAACGTCCCCACGAAGCAGTGCCCCGGCTCGATCAGCGCGAAGAGGCTCTTCGCCATGTTGTCCAACCGCCGCAGCGTCCGCATCTGGAACAGCTGGATCTCACGCAGCAGCCAGTCGCCGGTCTCATGGTGGCAGCCCTCAAGCAGCCACCGCTCATGGGCGAGCAGCGTGTCCCGATCCCCCTCCGTCCGCACCAGAAGCAGCCCAATCGACAGATGGTTCACCCGCAACCGCAGCAGCGCATCTTCCAACTCACGAAACGCATGAAGCGACCAGGTCGTCGCAGAACGCGCCGGAGCAGCGCCCGCTTCTGGCGCCCGCATCGTTAACGTCGCCACACGGCCGTCAAGCTTCACCGTGACATACCGGTACGTCCAGATGTCGGCGGTGTCTTCGGATGTGATCGGCGGAAGCTGAATGGCCGGGCCGTCTTTTGCGGGCTGGCTGTCCGCGATCTTCTGAGCCGCCGTCGCGATGCCGTCCGCCCACTTGCTGCGAGGGAAGGAGCCGTCGATGAGACGATACTTCACCGCGTCCCGCGCCCGGAAGCCTTCCGCCTTGGTGCAGAACAGATCCGCCACGTCCGGGCGGATCTTGCGCTTGTCCGTCAGACGGGTCAGCCCACCCGTCCCCGGAAGAACACCCAGAAGCGGCACCTCAGGAAGGGAGACCGCCGCGTTGCCGTCGTCGAGAAGGTAGATGTGCTCACACGCCAGCGCCAGCTCATAACCGCCACCCGCCGCCGTGCCGTTGAGCGCCGCCACCCACACCTGACCCGAGTTCGACGTCGCGTCTTCAATCGAACAGCGGGTTTCGTTGGTGTATTTGCAGAAATTCACCTTGAACGCATGTGGCGCGTTGCCCAGCATCTGAATGTTCGCGCCCGAGCAGAACACCTTCGGGCTGTCCGGGTTCGAACCGGTCACCACAACACAGCGGACCGCCGGATGCTCGAAACGGAGCCGCTGCTGGATGTCGTTGAGTTCGATGTCGACCGAAAGATCGTAGCTGTTCTGCTTCAGCTCATAGACCCCGTCCCACATCGGACGGTCCTGCTGAACGTTCATATGGACAGTGGCGACAGCGCCATCAATCTCAAGACGCCAGTGCGTGTATTGGTCGGGGTGAGTCTGAAAATTCACCGCCGGGTATTGAAATGCCTCGCCCATCTGTGCCATCTCCATCAGCTGTTTGAATTATAGTGCATCTTTGCACGGTTGTCTGCCCTGATAACATGCATTATAGTGCATGTGTAAGCAAAGTGGGTTTCCAGGTGCTCTTGCAGACCATCGGACAACGACTTCGGGCGAAACGTCAAGACCTGGGCATCACACAGGCCACATTGGCAGAGCGGGCGGGGGTGTCCGTTCGCTTCCTGGTTCAGCTTGAGAAGGGCCGCGGCAACATCTCCATCAACCGACTCACGGACGTCTGTTCTGCCCTGAACGTTGCCTTAGAAGACCTGTTTCGGGGCCTGGGGCCAGGCGGTCCGAAGAAAGTCACCCTCGTCGGTCTGCGGGGCGCCGGCAAGTCCACGGTCGGCCACGCCCTCTCGAGCGTCCTCGGCATGCCCTTTGTGGAGATCGACGATCGCATCGCTCAGGCCGGCGGGTTGTCGCTGTCTGAGATCTTTGAGGTCGGCGGTTCGGGGCTATACCGCGAGCTGGAAGCGCGGGTCATCGATCAGATCCTCGCCGAAGATGGTGCATGTGTGCTCGCTGCTGGGGGGTCTGTGGTCACCAGCCCGGGCACCTGGCGGGCCTTGCGGCGGCGCACCCGGACCGTCTGGCTCAAGGCCTCGCCGCAGTCGCACCTTCAGCGGGTCATCAACCAGGGGGATCTGCGTCCCATGCGGGGTCGGCCCGACGCTCTTCGTGAGTTGACAGAGATCCTCGCTCGCCGCTCGCCGCTGTATGCGATGGCCGATCTTACGCTGGACACCGAACGGTTGGGGATGGATGGGGTCCTCGCCCGGCTGACCGAATATATACAGTCTTGATGACCGACACCGAACGCCTGCTGGATCGGGTGCAGAAGCTGCTGGCCCTCGCCCGCTCGCCCAACGTACATGAGGCCGCCCTGGCCGCCGCCCGGGCGCAGGAGCTGATCGACCGGCACCGGCTCCAGGCGCTCCTCGATGAAGACGCCGAGATCGAGGACGGTCAGGAGACGCCGCTGGAAGAAGGCCGGCGGCTTCGGAAGTGGAAGTCGGTGCTCGCCCAGTCCCTCGCCCAGATGAACGGCTGCATCGCCTACACCGAAACGTGTGGCCGGATGAAGCGTCTGATCCTCGTCGGTGCGTCTGACGATCGCGCTGCCGTTCGGGCGCTGTGGGATTGGCTGTGCCCCCGGATCGAGTGGCTGTCC
>JBCBLB010000582.1:0-6316 GCA_038520555.1 Myxococcota bacterium
ATCGACGACGCCGGCCTGAAAGAACTGGATCGCTCGGTCCAATACGTCTGGTCGCCACTGCATCAGCGAGTGGATCCCGCCGACGAAGACCGGCTCCACTCCGGGCAGCCGGGTCTCACTCACCGCCACCAGGCCGTCGTCGTCGCCGTCGATGCTGGGATTGATGCCGGTCGGCTTTCCGGTTCCGCCCGCCATCACCAATACCTCACAGCTCTTTGGAGGGAGGGGCAGCGCGGCCACCCGATCGGGGTGCAGCTCGTCTGCGGCTTTCCCATAGGCCCAGTGAAACAAGGCCCAGTCCTTGTTCTTTCGGGCGAGCTGCGCGCCCTGATTCGGCGGCGCCATCATCGCCAGCCGTTGCCGGGTGGAGTGTTCGGCGACGCTCGGCCGGGCCAGATACGATCGGGCGACCAGCCCGCCCATACTGTGGGTCAGGATCCCCAAAATTGGCGTCGGCTGTGCGGTACCCAGCCACTTGATGATGAACGCCTCCAGCCGCTCGCCATGCGCGTTCAGGCTCTCTGAGCGGGTGTTGTAGCCGAACGGCCGCGCGTCGAAGCCGCGCTGTGACAGATACGCCATCGTCGGCACCAGGCCGACGCGGCTGCGAAGCGCCCCATGAATCAACACCACCGGCATCCGATCATCGGCCATCTTCGATGCTCCTTTTGAATTCGTTCGTTATATTCGGCTTATCTGCGTCCCGGGGGGCGCTGTCTCGGGGGGCTGCGCCGTGGACATCTGGGCCTGGTTGACTGAAGAGTATAGACGGTACATCGATGACGACCCGTTGTTTGCGTTTGGCCTGGTCAGGCTTCCGTCAACCGTCGTCGACAACAACCATACCGCTGTGGAGTCGACCTATGCCCACCTCATGGGCAAGCTCCGCGAGAAGCCCGACGCCAACCCCTGGCTGGAGCTGTTCCTCCGGCACTGGCGGCTTCAGAGCATGATCCTCCGCCGCCACCAGATCAACGAGGGGATGCCCCTCGCCATCGAATTGATCGAGATGGCCAGCCGGGACGAATATCGCGACTGCCCCCAAAGCATCTGCGCCGCTCAGGACCTCTGTGTCGCCTATGGGCACCTCGACGGGCCCGGCTTCGCCGAAGAACGCATCCAGGTCTCACGGGAGACCCTCTCCCGAATCAACCCCAGCTGGCCGTGTTGGATCTGTATTCACGGGGAGCTTGCCGGGGCGATGCTCGACCTCGGCCGGTATGCGGAGGTCCTGGAGCAGGTCCGTGAGATGCACGTCGCCACCGCCCCCTACGACCGGGAGAAGGGCTTCAGCGTCTTCACCGAAGTCCACGCCCTCCAAGGACTCGGCCGCCTCGATGAGGCCCTCCAGATCCTCCGGAAGGTCCAACACGCCGATCTCGGCGATGGCTACGTGCTGGAGTGGCGGATGTGGATGGCCCGGATCCTCGCCCAGGTTCCGGGCGACGAAGATCCCCGCGCCTACCTTCCGCGGTGGGATGAGGTCCACGACACCGCCTCCAACTGGGGGTCGTTCGCCCAGGCGATGTGGCTCATCGGGGACTGGGACGACCGACTCTTCGTCCAGCTGTCCCGCGGCGCGAGGCGCCTGGTCGGCCAGGGGGCCGTCTGGGACGGCGTCGACCTCTCCTTCACCCTCGCGGAGCACGCCCTCCACCACCACCAGCGAGACCTGGCTCGGGGGGCCCTCGACCGGATCGCGCAGTGGCTGCCCCGGCTGCATGTGCCCAGCAACCCGCAGCCTCGGCTCCAGGCAGCGCTGGCCCGACTGAACGCCATGGCGGACGACCCGTTTGCCGACGGAGAGCTGCGCGTCTTTGCCGTCCGCGGGCATCGGCTGTCCCAGGATGATCTCGATATCCTGTCGAGCACCCTGGGACAGGCGGTGGATGACTGGACATCGGACGAAAAACGTCCGCTTCCCGGCACAACCCAGAACGATCTGCGGTTAAACGTGGCATGGCCCCACGATCAACCGCTTGAGGCCCTCGACCAGATCCTGAGCCGGTTCGCTGCGGGGAGGGGAGCGCTCCTCTGGCCCGATCTCCTTCAACACATTGATCGTGAGCGGGCCGCCGAACATCGCGCCCGATTGTCCACGTTGGAGAAGTGAATGCAGCTCGGCCACACCCAGATCGACTTCGAAGGGTTGCTCCGCGTTCTGGGGGAGAACCTCTACTCATCACCCACCGTCGCCCTCCGCGAGCTGGTTCAGAACGGACACGACTCCTGCACCCGGCGTCGAATCGAACAGCCCGACGCAGACGTAAACCCCCAGATCGTGGTGCGGGCCCTCGGTGATGTGCTGGAGATCGATGACAACGGCGCCGGGCTGACCCGGGAAGAGATCGAGCAGTACCTCGCCACCGTCGGCGCCGGTTACACCCGGCTGCTCCGTCAGCGCAGCGGTGACACCGATCTTATCGGGGCGTTCGGCCTGGGGTTCCTCTCGGCCTATGTCGTCTCAGACAAGGTCGAGGTGGTGACCACCTCGTTCCAATCTCCCGAACAGACCCTGCGGTTCACCTCCCTCAACGGACAGCAGTACACCATCGCCGTGGAGCCCGACCCCGACCGGCGCCCCGTCGGGACCACCGTGATCCTTCATCTCAAGGAAGGGCATCGGAAGCTCGGCGACCCCGAGCAGGTCCATGCCCTGCTGTCCAAGCTGTGTTGTCTGTTGCCGTTCCCGATCCGCGCCCCGGAGCCGGTCAACGCAATGCCGCCGCCGTGGCGGATGGAGATGGAGGGGTGGGCGCCCGCTCGGATCCGGCAGGCGCAGCTCGACTTCGCCGAGCGGTTCGAGCCGCGATTCACCCCGATCGCGGCGTGGCCGCTTGCATCGGCCGTCGCCGGGCACAGCAGGGGGTTGTTGTGGATCCAGGACGGTGGGACCTATGGAAGCTCGGACAACCGGCGGCTCGTGCTGTTTGTCCGGGGCATGCTCATCAGCGAAGACGTGCGCGAGTTGTTGCCGCGGTGGGCGGGGTTTATCGGGGGCGTCCTCGAATCCGATGGCCTCACCCCCACCGCCAGCCGCGAAGATGTACAGAAAGATGCCGCGTTCTTCGAACTTCAATCCACCCTCAATGATGCCCTCGTCGAGGGGCTGCTGACCATCGCCCACGAGCAGCCCTCCGCTTGGCGGCGGGTGGTGATGCGGCACCGCGAAGCCCTCCTCGGCGCTGCCCTCGCCGATCCGCGGCTGTTCCAGGCCATGGCCGACCAGCTCACGGTGCCGACCTCCGAAGGCGACCTGACCATGACCGCCATCCACCACCGCTCCGATGACGCGATCCTCATCGGCGGCGGCCTGGAGAGCGGACCCCTCGAAGTGCTGTACCGGGCCCTCGCGAAGCCCATCGTCCTCGGCCACCGCTACGCCGCAGAAGCCTTCGCCCGGCAGTGGGCCGCTGCCCGGGGCCAGAACGTCCTCCGCCTGGGCACGCGCGAGGGCGACACCGCTGTCTTCCCCGAACGCAACGACCCCGACAAGAAGGCCGCGCTGCAGGCGCTCCTCGGCGAGCCGGGCGTCGACGTGCGGCTGACCACCTTTGCGCCTTCGGACCTGCCGCTGATGCGGGTGCCCGATCGCGACGCCGCCCTCAAGAAGCGCATGGACGACGACGAGATGGACCGGCGGATCTCAACCGGGCTGCTGCGCCTCGCCCGGCGATATACCGATAAAATCGACGATTCGGTAGAGTGCTGGCTGTATGTCAACATGAACGCGCCCACCATCCACAAGCTGCTGAGCCTGTCCGGGGACCGCCAGAACCAGCTCGCCACTTTCCTGCGGGGGCTGTCCCGGGTGATGGCGCCCGGCCCGGGCTCCCAGAACCTCAGCGGTGCCCTGAAAGAGATGATATCCGTCGTTGACGATCTATTTTGACATGGGCGGTGGGGGGCCGCCGCGGTGGATCAAGGGCTTGCAGAGGACCGCCCACGCCCACAACGTGATCGTCTCTGAGCCGTCGGTCCACGGCTTCCCGCCCATCGCTTCGATCCGCTCAAGGGTAAGCTCACCGGCGCAGATGGCCGGATAGTCGAGCACCTTCCCGTGCATGCTCTCGGTGTAGGCAAGCCGGCAGAGGTCCGGCTCCGCCGCCCCACAGAGCGACGCGTCGAACGGCCGATCCGCCCAGCGGTCGGAGAGGTGCCGGGCCATCCCGGTTCGAATCGAGCGCTGACGGTGGAGCTGTGGAAGCGGTGGGTTCAACGCATCGATCCGCTGCTGGAGCGTCTCGGCGAGGGCCACTTCCTGACCAACCTCCAGGGGGAGGTCGTCCATCTGAGCGATCCGCCGGGTGACCGCGTGCCCGGTGCAGAACGGACGATAGCGGCCGGTCTTCGCGCAGAGCGCCCAGGCCGCTTCCCCGATCAGCTCCCGGGTATCGACCACCGCGAACCGGCACTCATCGACCCACTGCTTCGCCGTGCTCTGCCCACACGCCGCCATCGCCGCGTCAAAGTGGCCCTGGCGGGCCGCCGCAGGGCCAACCTGAGACAGACAGTCGCCCCGCATCCGCGGCGCCTGGATGCGGACGCAGGCGTCCAGGCCCTCTCGGCCGTCCACGGCGTTGATCGCTGAGAGATAGTGGGCGCGATCGTCTTGACCGGTCGGCGGGCGGTCACAGCCTGTCAGAAGAAGCAAGGCCAAAAGCGGTTGGTGGGCTCCCATCACTGCGACGTATCGAGGCTGCCCTTCGACGCCACCGGCCGATGGTCAGCTTATCGTGAACCGTGATCAGCCCCGCTCAAGCCTCCAGCGATCGATGGCCCGCTTGAGGGCTTCGGCTTCGGAGATGTCGGGCTGTTCGTTCTTCTCATACCGGATCAGCCGGCCCATCAGAGCAGCGTCCCCATGGGTCATCTTTCGCAGCCTGGCCCGAAGATCTCGCTCCCTGCGCTGCTTCCGCTGTCCAGGCGCGTAGTAGATGAGCAGCCCCACACCGATCGCGATCGCGACGCCGAGAATGACGATGATTTCCATACCATCAGGGTAATCGCCACGTCGCTGCTGGCGAGGGGGCCACAACCGCCGGCGGCAAATGATGACCTTCGGTGACGGATCCCCAGGCCATCCACTGTGATGATTTCGTCACGGTGTTGACGTGTCATCTTTCATGCTTGTGCCACTTCAAGAGTGGCATACCACTTTTGAGTGAAGTGGCATATGCCACTTCGTCAATAATCGACGGAAGTCGACGACAGTTGTCGCTTTGGTCAACGGTCGCAGTCCCCTCCGCCGGGGCTTTCGTGGTGGCACAGAACTTGCTGTGGATAAAACAGTATTCTTCGTCGCCGCTGTCAGGTGTATCATCACGTTGCAGAGGCTGATGTTGAAGGGGCTTCTGTCTGATACATAGGGAGTTGAGATGACGATAGATCGCGCGCTTTGTGGCGTGGTGGTGGGCCTTGTGGTGAGCGGTTGCTGTGACGACGAGCGGCCGATCGCGGACGTGGAGCCTGTGGAGCTTCGGGAGATCTATGAGGGGATGGACTGCGACGACGACGGCCTGACCAACCTCGAAGAGGAGACGAGCGGATCCTCACCCTTCGACGCCGACACCGACGGTGACGGGCTGCTCGACGGGGAGGAGGACGACCTGGGGACCCGGTGGGACCTCGCAGACTCCGACGGGGACGGCTACACCGACCTCGAAGAAGTCGAGGCGATGACCGATCCCCTCGACCCAGGTAGCTTCCCCTTTGAGCTGCCCAATGACATCAACCAGCCCATCACCTGCACCAGCGTCTCTCAGGTGACCGGAAAGAACTTCGCCAGTGATGACTTCAGTGATCTTCCTGAGAAGTACTACAGGACTTATAGTAGCTCTCTTGGTGGAGGATCGGAATGCAAGTGTGTGGTTGAGCTGACCGGTACCTCAAAGGTGACGGGGATCTCGGTGTTCACGCCCACCTTCCTGTTCGACAAGACGGAGTGGGCCAATGAGCCGGTTCCTCGCGGGTTGTGGGTTGAGGCGCCGTGGTATTCAGGGGCGAACTTTGCTTCTGACCAACTTATCAACACCCGCGCCCGGGATATGGGCGAAGAGCAGTGGTTTGGCTTCTACGTCGATCCCACCCGAACGGATGTCGCCGCCCAGGATGAAGAGGTAGATCTGGAGGGGGAATACAGCATCTATGTCTCCGTTGCCAACGTTGAGAAGGTTCCTTCTCACCTCAATGACTCGGAGTGTTCGGTGATGTCCGGAGAGCTGATGTTCCGGGTGGATTATGACGAAGAGGTTGCTCGGGAGGCGAAGCTGAGCGGTTGGGGTGCAGGCGTTGGCGCGTCTATTCCGGTGTTCGC
>JBCBLB010000290.1:0-11255 GCA_038520555.1 Myxococcota bacterium
CACAGAACGAAGCACGCCAGGATGATCGCGAAGCGGTCGGCATCGCTCCGAGAGGTCGGCGAGGGTTGGGGGGTCGATGGCGTCGTTGACGACCAGAAAACCACGGCGCCGGAAGGTCGCAACCTGTTCGTCGGTGGGGTCTGGATAGGCCATCGACCCCCCAACCCTCGCCGACCTCTCGGAGCGATGCCGACCGCTTCGCGATCATCCTGGCGTGCTTCGTTCTGTGGATGGTCAGCGAGGGGGAGAGGTCCTCCAGTCGATGCTGGAGCTGGTCTGGATGGAGTGGAAATCGTCACGATTTCACGGGTGGACCCAGCGGTTCGCCGCGGCCCTCATCGGCGGAGAGGCGACGCTGTGGTACAACCAGATCCTCGACAAGCCACCGCTCATCGGTGCACCCACCGGATGGCATCAGGACGCCGCCCTGTTGGGCACCGAAGACGGTGAGCGCCTGATCAGCTGCTGGATGCCGCTTCATGCGGTCGGCGTCGACGAAGGGTGCATGCACTTTTTGGATGAAGGCCATCAAGACGGCATTCTGGACCATCCCCGGCTGGGCGCGCTGCCCTGCAGCCGGGGATTCATCGAACTCAGCGCGGGGCGGGTGGTCGCCTGCCCGCTTCCCGCCGGGGGCGTCACCTTCCACCACGGCCTGACGCCACACATGACGCGGGCCAACCGCTCTCCGCGCTGGCGGCAGGCGGTGATTCAGCGGTTTTTTATCGGCGATCCGCCCGGCTCTCGTCGGACGGCTTCGACATAGTGGCTGTCGAAGACGTGGGCGCTCCGCTGGTGTCGCCGGAGCACCCACGGCTGGGTCTTCTGCTCGACGATCTCCATGGCCATCTCTGGCGCCAGCTCCGGCCGCTGCCCCTGCAGCAGCGCGACCACCGCCTGCGCCGGATCGGGCGCCATCAGCCGTTCCTGGCGCGGCGTGGCGCGCGGGGACCAGTCATAGGGGCTCGTCAGGGCGAGCGTGCCACCGACCTTGAGCAGGGCGTGGAGCTGTTGGAGCAGCAGCACCGGCTTCGCCACGTTGTCGACGAGGTTGTAGGCAAACACCGCATCCGCGCTCCGGGCGCGGAGGGGGGGATCGGTCATGTCCGCAGCGATCAGGGCGATCCGCTTCGGATCGACGGTTTCGGGCAGGGTGACGGTCACGGTGGTGTAGTCGTCGCCACCATGCCGCCACCGCGGGGCGTGGACGGTGCCGTCTCGAAGCAGCCGGGAGAGCTGTCTCAGCCCGGCGAAGCTGTGGTCGACGGCCAGGACCGACGCGCCAAGGGCTGCGAGTGACAGCGCCGCGTTCCCCACTCCACAGCCGGCGTCGATGACCCGCTGCGCGCCGGCCTGGACGATCCGGTGCTGGTGTGTGCGGTGAACGTCCCGGTTCGCCTTGCGCAGCGCAGCGAGGGGATCGTCGTCTTCGATGGGGGTGAGCTGTCGGGAGTAGACGGCGAGCATCTGGCGGTGCCAGTTCGGATCGGCGTCTTCGTCCCAGGCGCCCCGGATCCAGCGGTCGAGGTGAGGGGAGAGGTCTGCGCGCCAAAGGACCGCCCGCTCCTGCTGGCGCAGCCACTCGGCGGGGTCGGTGACGATGACCGCGACGTCGTCGATGACCGGGTAGCGGGCGCCGCAGGCCGGGCACGCCAGCAGGTCACCGCGCACGTCCCAGCGCAGCGCAGACATGAAGAAGTCACCCTGCCGCCAGCCGCGACACCGTGGGCAGATCAAGGCTTCTTCATCGAGAAGATCCTGCAACATCCAGGGGCGCTCCGTTGGATTGTCCCGAGGTTCGTTATACGCTGAACACCACAACGATAGCAGGATGATAGGAGGTCGGGATGGGCAAACCAGCCGCACGAATGAACGACAATGCTCAGGGGACCCCGCACTGTCACTCTGTGCACCCCTGGAGCCCGGTGCCCCATCCGGTCATCGGCCCGATCACGGCGGGCTCGCCGAACACCACCATTGAGGGGATGGCCGCCGCCCGCCTCAATGATCCCGGCGCACACTCCAGCGCGGTTTGTTGTGGGCCGAACACCTACATCATCACCCAGGGCTCCTCGACGGTGACGACCAACGACCTGCCTCAGGCGCGCCTCGGCGATCAGACCCTGCACTGCGGAATGGCCACCGGCGCGATCATCATGGGCGCCGGCACTGTGCTGGTCGGGTAGTGAACCTCTTCCTCAGCCGCGGTTGCAACGAACGCTGCGCGTTCTGTTATGCCAGCGACTTCTTCGGTCGCGCCCCCACGATCGACAAAGACGCCCTGTTCGCGGCCCTCGACCGCTATGCGGCCCTCGTCCGGGACGCGCCGCCGCTCCCGGTCTGGAGTGAGGACCTCGACGAGTTCGCGATGACCTTCTTCGCCTCGCGGTCGGTCAACCTCCTCGGTGGGGAGCCGACGATCCATCCGCTGTTCGTCCCCATCGTCGAAGCCATCGCCGAAGCCGGCCTTGGACCCATCGTGTTCACCAACGGCTCTCGCCCCGACCGGATCCAGGCGGTCGCGGACAAGCTGTGGTCCATCACCATCAACGGGCATTTTGCTGAGCGGGCCCCGAACCTCGGCTTCGACATCCGGCGCATCTTCGCCAACCTGCCCGTCCGCCCCACCGACGACGTCATCGAACACCTCCAGAAGATCGCAGACGCTGGCATCCGGGGGGTGTTCATGGCGTTCGCCACACCGGTCGGCGGCGCCGATCCAAACTGCTTCACCCCCGACGACCAGGACGAGATGCGTCGGGTGCATGCCCGCGCCCTGGCCTTCTGTGAAGACCACGGCATCCACCTGGGCTACGACTGCTCGTTTCCGCTCTGTGTCGACGAGCGGGTCAAGCAGACGAAGTGCACCAGCGTGCCGGTCATGAACACCGCCGGAGACGTCACCATCTGCGGCGGCGAGTATTCGTATAAGGCTGGCCTCCGACACATCGACACCTTCGACAGCCTCGACGCGATGCACCGATACACCTTCGGGCTGATTCAGGGGCTGCGCGAGCGCCCCTCCCAATTCGACGTCTGCAACGCTTGTCCCGAGTTCAACCGCCGCTGCCATGGGATGTGCCTGGCGTATCGGAAAAAGCCCGCGAAGACACCACTCGTGATGGGCGATGAAACCCAAAACCACCCACTCTCTCAAAACCGCTGAGGGTGTGGGAGAACGGACGGAACACCCGTCCTTCTGCGACGTCTGAGCTTCGTTATCATCGAACGTCGTTTGTTGCGGCTGCAGGCAACGGGTTCTTTTTTTCTTTTTAAATGATGATCATAATCATATTTTGATTTTTGAAATGATATCCATCATATGAAATTGCTGCAACGCAGCATGGTAAAGAAAAGGTGCGGTCATCCTTCTTCTTGACCGCTGTGGTGATGTGCTTAGAAGGCGCGTGGTCCTTGCATAGAGCGCGGGTCGTGGCCGGGGATGATGTCTGTGGACAAGGCCTTCATCGTCTCAATCGCGGACCAGTCGGCCGCAGCATCGCGGCTTCCGCCGGGGGGGCCCTCGGTGAGGTTCCTTGTCTGATACGCGATGTCGCTGGCCAGGATGGTGGTGTGTCCGTCGATGTGCACCTCGACCCACTGGACGCCGGGGGTGTGCCCTCCGCTGCGATGAAGTCGGATGCTCGGGCTGACCATGGCGTCTCCGTCGGGGGTCTGAAGGCGCCCCTGCGCCGCGGCGGCCTCCAACACGTTCCGGTCCCGGAGCCGCAGCCCGCTTCGTTGTGTATGGGCTGTGCTGACGCGTGACCGCATCCAGGCCAGCTCGTCGGCCTGGATCCATAGCGTCGCCTCTGGGAAGTCTGCGGCCCCACCGACATGGTCCCAGTGGCTGTGGGTGATGATGAGGTCGGAGATGTCCGCAGGCTTGAGGCCGCGCCGGGCGAGGACGCCGGCGATCGGTGTGAAGCCCTCGATGCCCCGGCGCCGCGCGACGTCGGGCTCCCGGAAGCCGGCGTCTACCAGCACCCAGCGCCGATCGGCGTGGATGAGCCACGCCTGCCAGGAGAACGGCCACCGCTCCGTCTCTGGCGCCCCCTGCAGGATGTGGCTCGCCGGGAAGGTCGATCGGCCCATCTCCAGCACCCAGATCCCATCTCCGCTTGGTGGTGCGGTGGGGGAGGGGTGCGTACAGGCCAGCGCAAAGACCAGCGCGAGCATGTCTCACCGCTCCCGGGCCGCTGCGGCGAGCAGCGCCATCGTCAACAGATACAACCCGCCGGCGATGGCCAGGGTCGCGCGGAAGCCGAGGGTCATCGAGAGCATCAACGACATCGGCGCAGCGATCGCGCTCAGGCCGCCGTTGACCGCGAACATCAGCCCGGCGTGCCGATCGCTGAGCGCCCGTCGGGTGAGGCGCATGGCGAACGGAAACGGCACCCCCATCAAGCCCGCCAACGGCGCCACCAGCGCAGCCGCCGCCACCACGCGCAGGGACGCTGGCAGTCCAAACAGGGCCTGTAAGATCTCATCGAGCGTCAACAGGTAGCCGCCCACCCACAGCACGGTCAGGCCCATCGCCGCCAGCGCTCGCCGGGGTGTGCTCCCCGCGGTCAGCGCCCCTCCGATCCCGGATGAGACCAGCATCGTCCCCAGAATCACCGCCATCGCCATCGCCGGAGAGCCCAAAAACAGCGCGAACTTCTGGATCAAGACGACCTCTACCAAAAGGTAGGCGAGCCCCAGAAGCGCGAAGAAGGCCACGAGCGTCCCGGTCACCGATCCCCTCGAACCCCCCGATCGTCCCGATCGTCCTGCATCGGACGACGACTGCATCCCCACGAACGCCAGCGCGCCCGGCAGCAGGACCATCACCAGGCTCAACAGGCTCACCTGACGGAGCAGCCCCCATAGCTCGGTGCGTGCGGTGAACACGTCGTATGGATAGGGCACGTCGTCGGTGATGACGCGAAGGTTCTGGGTCGACGGATCGGCATCCGAGACCATCTCCAGCCGCTCCGCCTGGACGACCTCGGACCAGACATGCCCCGTCTCCAGGCTCGGCATGTGTCGCCAGATGATCCCCCGGTAGCCGTCTTTGGGCTTCGACTTGCGCTCCCCAAGCTCGCGGCCCCATGACCGCAGGTGCGCTTCTTCTTCTGCGGTGATGGGGGTGTTCTTGACCATCACGAAGGTGAACAGCTTCCGCCGCTTGCAGCGTTGGCCGGGCTGCTCGGGATCGTGGAACCACACCGCTGGTGGGCAGCCGTGGTACAGCTCCCAGATCAGGAAGTGGTCCTCCGGGGATTGGGCCCCACGCTCGATCAGCGCCTGGCGGGCGGTGTGGATCATCCGGCGGATCCCAAGCTCTGCCCGTTGGTTGATGTTCCGCTCTTCGAACAACAGGTAGCCGTCCGGCTTGAGGTGCGCGAAGTAGTCCCGCATCGCTTCGAGCGTGTGGACATACTCCGGCGGACCCAGGTGTCCCATCGACCAGATCCGGTGGGTGTTGAGCATCGTGATGTAGTCATAGTTGCGGTCGGTTGTCTTTAAGAAGGTGCGGACGTCGCCGACCGTCAGATCCATCCCGCCGTATGCTTCGCCGGAGCGCTTGTACATCTTGCCGCTCATCAGGCCGGCGATGGCGCCGTTGATCTCGACAGCGTCGATGTGGCCGTCCCCGAGGGCCTGGACGGCCTTGCACAGCCCCTGCCCGGACGGTCCCACCAGCAGCGTGTCTGGGTTCTGGCCCAGCTTCAGGTGCGTCGGCATCCGGTTGTCCAGCCGCCCCAGCTTCGCCTTGTCTCGGGTGATCGCGTCCACCAGCCGGCCGTTGTAGACGCTGTACCATCGCCCCGAGCGGCGCTCTCCGGGTTTGTGGACGATGTCGATGCGCTCGATCAGGCTGCCGCGAGAGTACATCCGCACCCAGCGCGGCGCGCCGTTGCCCTTGACCCAATTCTGGAAGATCTTGTCGCCAAACTCGTCTTTGTCTGCCGTCGACATCGTGATCATGTTCACCACGCCCGCGCTGAACTGGGCGGTGAGAAGCCCCCCTGACAACGCCAGGACCGTCGCCGCCGCAGCCAGCGACCGCCCGGTGCGCTGCTCGTTCGCCATCAGCAGGGCGGGGACGCTGCCCAGCACCCCAAACAAGAAGAAGGTGCCCTCTTCCCGAAGCACAGGGACCGCCAGGACCACAACGAGCGACGACAGCCCCGCCCCCACCAGATCCCACGCATAGACCTGCGCCGGCGGAAGCACCGAGAACATCCGCGACACGAAGAAGCTGGCCAGCACATACGGAACCGTCAACAACACCATCATCAACGGCGGGTTGGGGTTGACCCACATCACCACGAACAGAGAAGCCATCAGCGTGATCGGAAGAAGCAACAGCGCGATGTGATCGAGCGCTGGCCGCCGGTCACCAGCCAGCCACGCCAGAACCCCCCCCAACGAGATCCCCATCAACGCGACGCTGAGCACCAACGTCGCGCGAAGATACTCGTTGACCACGCTGAGCGCCTGGAAGGTGACCGTCTCCAGACCGATCACACACAGCGCAACAAAAAACACCATCCACAGCCGGAGTCTCGCGTGCATCTACCGCTGACCCCACTGGATAAGCCGTCGGACGTGGTGTACACCGCTCTCCATTCCGAATGACACAGCTGCCCTCCATCATGCACAACAGAGACATCGTGACGCAGCGCGCCCCGAGCCACAACAAACGGCGATGGATACCGTATCGCGACCCAGCCCATCGGGGTGCAGTTCCGCCACTCAGCGACCGTCACCAGACATACCGGTACAGCGCTGAAAGAATACGTAAGAAGACGTCAATCGGCGTGTGATCGGTCGGGTCCAGACCGCTCGTGCGCATCCGGCGCGAAGGGATACAATGCCACAGCATGATGACGTCGAAGAAGAATCGAAGCCTCCCTCCCCGGCAGAAACGCATGAAGCGGCCGGCGCGTCTGCAGGTCGACCGCAGATGGCACATCACCTACACGGGAAATGAACATCAGCCGTGGATACGAAGTCGTTCGGGGGGAGCCTGCGGGGCGGTCATCGAACCAGACCCTCCATACATTGCAGCCACACCTCTTCTCATCTGATCGAGAGCCACCGATGAAGGTTACCCTCAGCAAGGCCCAGTATCGGGCCGTCAACGCGCTTCGCGGGATGCCCTACGACGCGCACATGTTGATCATGTGCAGCCAACCCACGAAGACGGGGGGGATCCTGGAAGGATCCCAGAAGGCATTCGATGAACTGGTCACCTTCATCAGCGAAGAGATGGCGGAAGGCATGCTCTCTGCGAGCGCGAGCCGGACATTGTCGGCGTTGTGCGTCAAGATCGACCCATCATGCGCGAGCTGGCTGGGAGCGTAGGCGCCGCTTCGATCTTCTCATCGGCGGATATGTGCAGAGCGCGAGCAAGACGGTGTTCGGGGGCCCTTCTACCACAGCAGGGCTTGAGGTGTGGAGGTGTTCGTCGGGATCAGTTCCTCACCGATGCGACAGGATGAGGGGGTTACCCACACCGCCCATGCGCCGTCGAAGAACGCCGGAGAGAGCCCGATGAGGGTCCCGTCTTCACCGATCTGACCGGTAGCCAGGACGATGTCGTGGAGGCCCGGCCTGCTCGCGTCCGCGACGCTCCAGGTCATCCCAGGGCGGATACGGATCGCGCGTTCGGCCCCCCTCTCGCTGGTGAGGTCGACGTAGATGATGTGATCCCACGCCTGCTCGGGCATGCCTTGCGTCCGCTCTGCCTGGGGAAGCGGACATTGCACCGGGGCGTGGATGTCGGCCGGCACCCAGTGGTTGAAGCTCATGAAAGACATCAGGAATGAACCAAGAGTGGTCATACTTCCTCCGGTATGTGATCAACCATCCCCTATGACGCCTCTCTCGGCATCTCAATATGAAACTTCACCCCAAACGAAACATTAAAACCACAATATTGGACAGCTGGCCAACCATTGTCAAGGACACAGGCCCCCCTATCCGTGGTGCTGCAGAGTGAATCGCGGATGACTCTTCAACTGGAGAAAAATCGAAATGCTCCACGACTGTCGCTGCAGGAGAAGTCGTCGTCGAAACACGGGGCGTGATCGGAGCCTGTCAGTATCGGAGCCTGTCTGTTGTGCGGTTCACAACAACTGATCAACCCACAAGCGTGTCTCAGGGTAAAAGACCATCGTCGGTGCGGTCATAATGAGATGGGATAGTGGGTCAATAGATGAAAGAGAAATATAAAGAGCTGCTTTCGTTGGTTGGTATGGAGCCGGGCGCGCGCATCTGGCGCCTGCTCACCGATCGGATCGAGGAGATGTGGTCTCAGGATCCGGGATGGGTGGGGCAGGCCGTTGTGCCGGCGGTGCGCGCCCAGCTCGACGCTCGGTGGCCGATGCGGCTGCGCGTCCGCCCCTGGTCATGGTCACTGCCCGGCCGAGAAGCGCTGGCCACGTTGGCATTTGATCCCGTGGATTGCTACCGTGCCGCACATCCTCGACAGGATGCATCGGTCTACCCGCATCCGGTCGAGACCTGTCGTGTGGAAGCGGGGCCGCTCCCGGAACGCATGACGCTCGCTCGCTGTCTTATCGTCGATGAAATCGATGACCCAGATTCTAACTCTGAAATACAGGCCCTCGGTGACGGGGACGTGTGGCTGTGGTCCGATGAGGCCGTGATCCACTGGAACAGCGAGATGGAAGAACACAGCTCCTGGAAGCCTCTGAGTGGGACCGTCGCCATCGCACCCACATCAAAGCGGATCGTCTCCTTTGCCGGTGACATCTTCATCGCAGGCGAAGATGTGCCGATCTCCAAGATGACCGTCGAGGATGGGCTCGCGGTGCGGATTCATGGCGGCGGGCAGCTGCGGTGGACGCAGAAAGAGTGCGACGATTTCCTTTGCGGCGCCACCTTCTCGCCAGATGAGGAGCACGTCGTCTATCTCGTCGATGATCAAGAGGATGGCTACTTCTGGTTCTGGCTGTGGCACATCGAGACCCAGCAGATCATCCATCGCTCTCGGATCGATGGCATCGAGTTCGAGAAGCTGGAATGTGTCCCCAACCTGACGCTCAGCCCGGACGGGCGCGATCTCTATCTACCAGACAACAAGGCCGTAGCGATCGTCCCAGAAGGAGAGTCGTTGATCCGAATCGTCGAGAAATCGCTCTCCGGATTGATGAAGCAGTCCCTGGACACAAACCAGGGACTGAAGCGCGCCCTTCACGCAGGGAAGCGAACGATCTGCTGCGCGAAGAATGGGGAGGTGTTCGTTGATGATGACCGAGAACACTACAGAATACCCCTATACTCAGTGTTTGAAGAGGAGCGTGGCAAGCCTTACGTTGTGGTCTGTGACGAACGGTACGTGATCTTGCAATATATGCAGTATTCCTGGTTGACCAAGCATATGTTGGTGTGGGACCTCGACGAGCGATGCTACATCGCATGCGCCACGACGCGCTCCGCGAGCTGTGAGCACCTCGTCGACTATGACGCGCACAGCGGAACGCTCGCGACGACCGGGGTGTTCCACTCTGTCGTCGATGGAAAGGGCGTCTACAGCTCCTCGCTGGAGGTGTTTCGACACCATTGGCAACATGCATCTATCACACCATCTGAGACCGTTCGAGAGGCGTGCTTGGATCTGATCAGCCGCTGCAGCGACCATATGCTCTATCTGTTCAAAAAGTACGGTCAAAAAACTCATTACATTGAATTGTACTACGATCCCGAAGACCCACGGCTGATTCGGGAGTGGCTCCCCAACCCGGACGGGGCTTCTCTGATGAAGATTCAAGCCGCAGAGAAGCGGTTGGAAGTCAGGCTCCCGCCGTTTTATGCATCGTTTCTTCAGGTGGCCAATGGTTGGGAACAGTACTTCCATACACCAATTCGGCACATCTGGGAGCTGCTCTCGGTTGAGGAGATCTGCTGGGGGCGGCAGGCCGCCACGATTCGCGACGCTCCCCGTTCGCTGCTCGATGCCATCGCTGACGGCGACCCGTTCTCCCGACGACGCTTCGAAGACGGACTGATCATCGGCGTTCAACGAAGCGGTAACGCTGGACCATCCTTCGTTACGCTGGATCCAAAGACCATCGATCCGAACGGAGAGTGGCTGATCTACGCGTTCGGGTTTGACCGGGAAGGTAGGCTTCAGGTCTGGGATTACGACTCGTTTGAGGACTTTCTGGCTGCTACGCCGGTCTGATCGGATCAAAATATAAGACGTGCATATCTGGCATATTGACGCGTCAATATCATCGCTGATTCATGCGAATATTGAATATATTCGATCATTCCGACAACCTGTCAGCCCAATCAATGGGTGCACACAAAACCTGGGCCAGATCCCAGACCTGGAAGATTCACCGACTCCTTGTCTTCCAGACAACCGGTCCAGAACCATTCACCGCCCATGATGAGAATAGAATCCACCTGTGAAAGGCTGGTATTTGAAATCGAATTGATTCCTTTTTTATCAACGATTGACCGATCTTTTTCTGATCGGGTTGGTTTTAAAAATATAGATTTTTTCTATATAAATGTGTCTATATTTTGAATTGACGTTTCATTCACCAGGTTAGATAGTAAAGACAGTTCTTCTTGGAGAGAAAAGATGTCCTCCCCCGATCACCGTCCATTCCATGCGCCGCTCACCACAACGGATATGCTCGCGATGTGTTCTTGTGGTCTGCTGTTGCTTCCGGGGATCGCGGTCGCTGTGACCGGTATCTCTGCTGTGTCTGCCTATCTTGCTGCGGCGGCCATTATGGTGGGGTTGTTGTTGGCGTGGTTCAGCATCGACCGACTCTCCAGTCTTGTGTTGCTCTCTGAGAAACAGGGAACCCGATCCATTCCACGGGCAAAATGATTCTTCACTCTGCACATTTGTGATTTAAGGCGCGCGTTCTGTTGGCGTATTCGGCCTTCTTTATCCATTTTCCGGTGGGGTTATCTGTCATGTGGTGGCTCTGGTTGACGCTGGCTTTCGCACAAGAGGGGACGACCGTTCCTGTCCCACCTCGTCAGAAACCGGGTCGGGCCTGGTATGTGGCCCGCCTCCCCCCGGACTTTATGTCGGTTTCCACTCCGCCCCGTGGGTTGCCGACGTGGGACCGATCGTTGGGGGTAGGGGGATGCACGCACCCATCCGCCGGGTTCGTTCGTTTCTGTTTCCCAGCGACGCCGGTCGCAGATGTTCCCGGGATGGTCACCAACCAGGGGCTCCAGTTCGTGCTCCACTTCCAGCGCCCCCCGCAGAC
>JBCBLB010000400.1:0-9167 GCA_038520555.1 Myxococcota bacterium
ACAGGACCTGGGAGGGCGGACCGCCCAGCAGCACCTCCATCACCGCCGCCTCGGTCCGTGCGTCCAGGTCAGACGCTCCCAGGCCAAACAGATTCCAGCTCACCGCAAACATCCATCCTCTCCCTGTGCCTTGTTCATGTATCGTGCGGGTATGACGAACCGGGGATTCAATCGTGGCAGCCTGCTCCTGTTGGTGGGGTTGCTGGTCTTGTACACCGCGGTGGGCATCGGCTGGCGGCACCTGCTTGACCCGTCGAAGGGGATGGACTGGCTGTTGCTGGGCATCTGGGCGGCGATGACCGGGCTCGTCGTCTGGGGCATCGACCCCCGGGCCGATCTGCGGCTGGCGGCCGTCGCCCTCTGCGGCGGGTTCGTCATCGAGTGGTGGGGCACCAACACCCAGCTGTGGCGATACTTTGTCGATGAACGTCCGCCGCTGTGGATTTTGCCCGCGTGGCCGATCGCTGCCCTGTCCATTGAGCGGCTCACCCGGCTCGCAGAAGCCCGGCTGCCCGACATGCGCCGGCTGTACTGGTTCGTCGTCCCCGGCTTCGTCCTGTTGATGATCCGGTTCCTCTGGCCGACCATCCGGGTCTCGGCCTCTCAGGTCGTGATCGCGTTGATGGTTCTGGTGACGATCACGGGCAGGCGCAGGGATCGGGACATGGCCCTGTTCGTGGTGGGCGCAGCGTTCGGGTTTCTGTTGGAGTACTGGGGGACCACCCGGTACTGCTGGATTTACTACACCGCCGAGCACCCCCCGCTGGTCGCCGTCCTCGCCCATGGCTTCGCCTCGATCGCCTTCGCACGCGGTGTCGACGCGGTCCTCGCGCTACGCATCGCCATCGGTTGGGATAGAAGCCCCACTGTTCCCCTCTCTGAGAGTGTCGATGGGCCTTCGAACCCAGCTCAAGCAAGCCATTAAGCGAATCATCGGCCGACAGGACCCGACGCCTCCGCCGCCCCCCTCGGCCACGCCGCGTCCGCGTCCTGAACCGACAGCGAAAAAGGCCGCACCTGCGCCCGCACCAACACCGGCGCCTGCTCCTGCGCCTGCGCCTGCTCCTGCGCCTGCGCCTGCGCCGGTCATTGAACCCGAGCCACCGGTTGAGGCCAGATCCGCCCCCACACCCACCGTGGAAGAGACCGCACCACCGGCCGCGGCCGGCCCTGAAGAAGATGCATCTTCACCGGTGAAGAACAGCGGGGTGTTGATTCCGGACATCTGCCCCCACTGCGGCGCGTCCAGCTTCAACAACTGGGGTCGGGTGTATGGGGCGTTTGTTTGCGGCTCCTGCCACAAGCCCTATGGGACCGGGGAAGACCGGTAACCCCTGAGCGGTTTGGGGCATAAGACCCGGCGACCCTGACCGTGTAGGAGGCTGGTGTGCCGTTGTTGGCGATTCCCCTGGCGCTGCCGGCCGATGTTTCTGCGATCCGCGCCGGAGACATCGATGCAGATGGACGCGATGAGCTTCTGGTGGTCTCTCACACGGCGGGGGCCGCGGGCCAGCCCGACGCCGTGACCCTCACGGTGATGCATTTTGATGCAGACGCCCATCTGACCGAGCAGACCGATCTCGCGCTGGGACGGCGGGCGACGCTGTGGGATGTCCAGGGGGGGCTGTGGGGCATCGACGCGAAGGGCGTCCGCGACTTGCAGACCGGCGATCGACCGATCGCCCAGCCGACGATGATGGGGATGCTCGGGGCGACCGCTCCGCTGGCTGCGGACATCGCCGACGACTTCGATGGAGATGGTCTGCCTGAGGTCATCGTCCCTGGCGGGGGCAGGCTTTCTGTCTACTCGATCGATGGCACCCACCATGGCAGCGTCCCCGCGCCCCCCAACGGCGAGCTGACCACCCGAAACGACAGCGGCGGCGTGGTGGTCGTCGCCTCGGCGAAGCTCCCGCCGATGGTCATCGGTGACATCGACGGCGACGGCCTGAAGGACATCCTCCTGCCCTCGGACCGCCGGGCAACCGCCTGGATCACCGGAGACGTCGCAGGAGAGACGAAGCGGGTCCTGCCGCTGCCGCTGGACCTGACCCCGGAAGACGACCCCGACGCCAGCGAACGGTTGGCCCGAACCTGGTTCACCGATGTCGACATGGACGGCAAAATCGATCTGGTCACCCAGCACTGGGTGACCGACGGGAGCTGGTTCGGAGCGACGGCGCGGATCTCGGTCTACCGTGGCACGGGGACCGGATTTGGGAGCGCACAGACGATCCGGACCGATGGCGCCGCCGTCGAGGTTCGGCTGACCGACTTCGATGGAGACGGTGACCAGGACTTGATCGTCGGTGAGATCGATCTGGGCATGGGCAACCTGGGCCGCGCCCTGATCGCCCGCACGGTGCAGATCCAGGCGAACCTGTACCGGATGAGCGACAGCGGCCGATACCCGACAGCCCCCCAGCAGCTCCGCGATCTGAGCTGGCCGCTCGATGATCCGTCCCGGCTGCTGCTGTCCTTCGACGGTGACATCAACGGAGATGGCCGGTTGGACCTGGTCACCAACAACGGAGCGGCGGAACTCAGCGTCTACTTCGGCGGTTTGGGGGCGCTGCCCACGACACCGAACCTGCAGGTCGCGACCGATGAAGGCCGGGCCGGAGAGCAGCTGTTCGTCCGCGATCTGACCGGAGACGGCCGCGCGGAGATCATTCGCTGGAGAAGCGGTGAAGACGCGGCCACCCTGTGGACACTCAAGTGAACGGCGACGGAACAGTCCGACCGCTTGTCTTCCTGGAGTCTGTCATCGAGATGTGAAAGGCTTTCAAAATGGGGGTTCGGTCTCTCTTCGGGCTCATGATTTATCCCAGTCGAGCCGATCTGCAGTCTGACGCGCACAAAAGGGTTGCTTGATGGGGCTGATTCGGGAAGCGGCAGAGATGGTTGAGCGTGGCTCACGCCTGATCGCTCGGGAGATTTTGATGTGGGGAACCGGAGAGCTTCAGGTGGGCAGCCGCCCGACGATCCTGCATCGCATCACGGCATCGGACGGCTCCACCCGGTATGAGGTGTTGGACTTCCGGCACGAGGAAGGTGGCCAGGCCGCCGAGTATGCCGACGCCTACGCCGCGGCGCACGCCCTGAAGCGGGCGGTCGGCGGGGCCGCGCTGTCCCGGGCCCTCTCTGAGCACCGGTACACGCACCTGTTCCCCAACGGCTCCTCTCTGGAGTGGCCGGCCAAGGCCGCCCCCATCGCGCAGGCGGCCGTCGCGCGGCGCACACAGGCCGCATAGCGGCAGCGGTCGCAGTTTTTCAACGGAGCGATAGTCCCTCCTCAGGACGAGAGGAGGGTGTCGGATGACAGAGATTCGCGACCGGATCGCACAGCTGATCGATGGGCTGTGCGCCGGCCTGTACGAGCGTGAAGAGCCGATGAAGCTTGCGCTGCTGTCTGCGGTGGCCGGCGAGAGCATCTTCCTGCTCGGCCCTCCTGGTGTGGGCAAGAGCCTCATCGCCCGCCGGCTGAAGTACGCATTCCGCGACGGCCGCTCGTTTGAGTACCTGATGAGCCGCTTCTCGACGCCCGACGAGATCTTCGGCCCGATCTCGATCAAGCGCTTAAAAGAGGATGACCGCTACGAGCGGCTGACCGACAAGTACCTCCCCGGCGCCAACGTGGTGTTCCTCGACGAGATCTGGAAGGCGGGCCCGGCGATCCAGAACGCCCTGCTGACGGTCCTCAATGAGAAGGTGTACCGCAACGGCGAGCAAGAGGTTCAAGTCAACGTCAAGGGGATCATCACCGCTTCGAACGAGCTGCCCCCGTCCGGCAGCAGCCTGTCGCCGCTGTGGGATCGGTTTCTGGTCCGCTACGCCCTCGAAGGGGTCAAGGGCGGCCGGGCGTTTCTCCGAATGATCACCGACACCCGCGATGTGTATGAGGACAACCTGGATCCGGCGCTGAAGATCACGGCGGACGAGCTGGCGGCATGGAGCGCAGAGATCGATGCAGTCGAGGTGCCCGCCCAGATCCTCAACACCATCCAGGTGATCCGCCACAAGGTCGAGCAGGCCAACGAACGGAGCGCGCTCCAGCCCGGCCCGCTGAAGATCTACGATCGGCGGTGGAAGAAGCTGATTCGGCTGCTGCGGACGGCGGCGTTCTTGAACGGCCGCGACCGGGTCGACCTGATGGACGCGTTCCTGTCGATCCACTGCCTATGGGGTCACCCCGACCACCTCGACGCCATCCAGGAGATCGTCGGGGAGAGCGTGCGCAAGCACGGCTACGCGATCGCGGTCAACCGCAACGTCATCCAGCGCGAGGTCGAGGAGCTGGAGGCGGAGATCGACGCAGAGACCCAGATCCGACGGACCATCACAGAGGAGCGGCCGCTGCTGGTCGAGCGGGATTACCACCAGCTGCTGGTCGAGGACCGGCGGTTCGAGGGGCGCCGGATCCGATCGATCGATCACCGCTCGCTGGACAAAGAGGCCGGTGCGATCATCAACGTCTACGATGACGAGGGCAACCTTCGAAACCGACTGCGCGCGCGGCTGGGAGAGAAGCCGAACACGGTCCGGTTCGACTTCAAGTCGGAGCGGCTGACGTTCGCCCTGAAGACGCACCAGGTGGAGCGGGCAGAGATCATCGAGAAGCGCCCACATCCGGTCCTGGTGGCGCACTGGGACGAGCGGATCGCGAACGTGTCCCGGTACATCAAGACGCAGCAGCAGCACATCCGAGACAGCGCGCCGGCGTCGCTGGACGGCCTGGAGGACAACCTGTTCGTCGACGGCCGATTGGCGAAGATCGTACGGGCCAACCTGGATGAGGTTCGCGGAGCGTTGGAGCAGCTGAGCCTGCGCCTGGAGAAGGCCCGCTACGGCTACGCCCGCCTCAGCGAGCAGGCATCGGCCCGATGACGCCGGCGCGCTCGAAGGAGAGCGTAGAAGACGCGCTTCAACAGTTCATCGAGTTCGGCGCCTTGCTGGACCGGCGGACCCGGCGGTACCTGGTGGCCTACCTCCGCAGCCGGCTGCTGGGCGGCGCGCCTCCAGAGGAAGAGGCCGACCTGGACGAGATCTATGGCCGCTATTTCTCTCGCGCGCTGGAGCAGATCTTCTCGAACAACGAGCTGGTCCGGATCTGTTCAGAGCAGGCGGCCCTGGGCCGCCAGGTGACGATGGAGACGCTCCGGTGGATGCGCCGCAGCTTCCGGGACGCCCGAAACCAGGAAGACCCGTCCATCGCCGACGAGGTGCGCCGCCTGGAGTCGACGGCGGGGATGGCGCTGGACCGATTCATCCAGCGATGGCGGCTGACGACGGACTACCTCCAACACCGCTATGAACCTCACCAATTGGATGCTCGATTCTATGAAGACGGCTTCGCCCGCCACATCGCTCGCCGCGAGCGGGCGGACATCCCCCAGGCCGATCGCGATCGGGTCGAGTTGCTGTTGCGGGATCTGCTGGCGAGCTGGGACGCCCAGCTGTCTGCCCGACGGCTTCAAGCCCAGATGGACTGGCTGGCGGATTCCCAGGAGGCGTATCAGGCGCAGCTGTATCGAAAGGTCGACGAGTTCCGCCGGCTGTCTGAGATGTTGGAGCCGTTCACCGACTATATCGGCCGGTACTGGGACATGTCCCGAGAGCTGTGGGAGGAGGCCGACCTGAGCATCCTGGAGGCCTACGCCGAGCTGCTCCAGGGCGAAGACGCGATCCGGGAGCTGGCCGACCTGCTGGGGCGGATGCGGGAAGCGGAGATCCTGACGGAGGAAGAGGAGCTTCAGCGGATCATCGTCCGACAGGAGTGGATCCCGGATCCCACACGGCGGGCGCAGATCGTGGGCGTCCATGAGAGCGATGAGCTCAGCCATATGCTCAGCAGCGAGGCGGCGCTGCTGAGCGAGCCGGAGACCGAGGACCTGTTCTTGAAGAAGTATGCGGAGAAGCAGCTGCTCACGTTCCGCTACGCGGATCGGCGGCTGATTCGGAGCACCGACCAGACCGTAGCGGTCGATCAGGTCGTTCAGCAGCGGGAGCGGGGGCCGTTCATCCTCTGCGTAGACACCAGCTACTCGATGAGCGGCCGGGCCGAGCAGATCGCCAAGGTGCTCGCCTTCGCCATCCTGCGCATCGCCGCCGAAGAGGGTCGGGCGGCGTACTTGATCAACTTCTCGGTCGGCATCCGGACGATCGATCTGTTGGAGGTGGGGGCATCGTTGGGGGCCATCGTCTCGTTTTTGAAGATGTCCTTCCATGGCGGCACCGACATCACGCCAGCGCTGTCAGAGGCGCTCCGCAAGCTGAAGGAGGACCGCTACAAGGACGCCGATGTGCTCGTGGTTTCCGACTTTATTATGTACCGCATCCACGATGGGCTGCTGGACGCGATCCGGCACCATCAGCACAACCACGACACCCGGTTCCACTCGCTGACCCTCTCTGAGTCTGCCAACGAAGAGATCCTGGCGCGGTTCGACACCAACTGGTTGTACGACCCGGAGCGGGCTTCGGTCGTCCGGGAGCTGAGCGCGCAGGTTCAACACATTCGAGGGTATCCGCAGAGAGATCGAACTTAAGTTCCGACGGTACCGGACGATGCTTACAGAAGTGAATCAGCCTGGCGATCTCATGGACGATGTGCAAATCGACATGCCTCCGAAGGCGCTCCGCCTGCTTCTGGTCGAAGATGACCCCGCAGATGCATTGCTCTTCTGGAAGAGATCTTCCAAAGCGGGCTTCTCTCTAAGAAAGCATCAGGCGCCCGATATGGGGACGGCGCTGAAGATGTTGTCTGAGGAGGCCCCCTACGACGCGATCGTTACCGATCTGAGCCTGCCCGATGCACAGGGGCTCCAGTGTGTACGGGCGCTGCTTCTTGCCGCCCCGGAGACGCCGCTGCTGGTGCTGACGGGGAACAGCGACCAGAAGATGGCGCTGGAGGGCGTCCAGACCGGCGCACAGGACTACCTCGTCAAGGGGAACGGCGACGCAGAGGATTTCAAGCGAGCGCTGCTGTATGCCATCGAGCGCAAGCAACATCAGGTGCGGCTACGCCATCAGGCAGAGCACGATGCGTTGACCGGATTGCTCAACCGCGCCGCCTTCGAGCAGGCGCTGAACACGACGCTCACCTGTGCCCGCGAGCAGCAGCGACAGCTGGGGTTGCTGTATCTGGATCTCAATGACTTCAAGCCGGTCAACGACACCTGGGGGCATGCGGTCGGCGACGAGCTGCTCCAACAGGTGAGCCAGCGGCTCAAAGAGACGCTCCGCGAAGGCGACATCGTCGCTCGGCTGGGTGGTGACGAATTCGCGGTCCTCATCCCCCACCTGGTCGAGCCAGGGCTGCTCGAAGAGATCGCGTCACGGTTGGAGGCGGTGCTTCAAAGACCGTTCACGCTCTCTGTGGCAGTCGCCCAGATATCGGCGAGTGTCGGCTTCGCGGTGTATCCCGACCACGGAGAGGACGCCGCCGCGCTGCTGGAGCGTGCCGACCAGCAGATGTACCAGAGCAAGCGGGCGCGGGCCTCCATCGGCGCGAGGATCCTACGGCGGCAGCCGCTGATCAACCTGCGCACTGGCGAAGTCGCCGGTGAATACGCGACAGTGGCACGAAGCGGCCGGTGGAGCATCGACCGGCTGCAGCAGACCATCGATGCATGGCTGCGGCGGACGGGGCCCATCCGCCGCGTCCTCAGCCTGCCTGCAGAGGCGCTGCGGTTCTTGAAGTCCGCCCACACCATCTGCGGTGCCCGCGCGCAGGTGGCCACCCGATACGATCTCACACTCATCATCGATGAGCTGATCTCTGGCGATCCGATCGTCATCGCCGCGATTCAGCATCTGATGAGCTGCGACATCACGGTGGGGGTCGGCCGAGGCTGTGGTGTGGAGATGCTCGTCCAGCTGCCCCTCAAGACGTTCAATCTCCCCGCGGCCCATACGGACGCGTTCAGCCACTCGCCAGACACCGCGTTGATCGTATCGGCGCTGTTGAAGATTGCTCATGGCCGTAAGATGGACATCATCGCTCCATGCGTGGCCCACCCGGTCATCCGTCAGCACCTCATCGCGGCGGGATGCACCTACGGCGTCGGCGATGTGTGGCGGGACGCTGTGACACCCCCTGAAGAACGGATCACGGCCTGATCTCCGGCGCACGATTCAGCCGGGATCGGACATGGCGATACCGACTCTGGCGGCAGTGGGGAGACGGGCCGACCATCGCCTGGATCGGCTTGAACCCTTCGACGGCGGACGCGGCGCACAACGATCCGACCATCCGCCGATGCATCGGATTTTCGCGGGATTGGGGCTACGGAGGCTTGCAGGTCGTCAACCTGTTCGCCTTCTGCGCCACGAAACCACCGGATCTGTGGCGACAGCCGCCGAAGGTGCGTGCGGGGCCAGGGTGGGCGGCGGCGTTCTGGGCGGCGATCCGACGCAGCGATCGGGTCGTCTGTTGTTGGGGCAGTTTCCACCGTGCGCCGGCCGCCGATCGCCGGCAGGCCGAAGCCCGTGCAGCGACCGTGGTTCAGCGCCTGCGGAAACGAGGGGTGCCATTGGTTCATCTCGGGCTCACCCGAACCGGACAGCCCCGGCATCCGCTCTACCGCCCCGCCAGCCAGAAGGCGATCCCCTGGACATCAGGGGAACAGGAGGGGTAACGGCAGACGATACACTTCTGTATTCACGCCTCATACGGAATCGAGATGAACCGGAACGGTTCAGAACGATGCAGTAGGAGCTCCGGTGTCGAAGACACCGGAGATAGCATTGACAGATGATGAGAGCCGAAGGATCGAATCAGATGGAAATGGTATCATACCCGCAAACAATACCCGCCACTACACGATCCTGTTGTGAAGCCATCTCGGTCAGAGTCGGGCAGAATCGAGCTGTTCCTGCAGGATTTGCGTAGCATTGGTGTCGCACCCCCGTGCGACCAGACCGTGGCCATGATCCGCCGGAGGACCTGGAGTTGAAGTCTTCGATGATTTCGATGGTGACGTCGCTGAAAGAGAGCCTGTAGGGAGCAGCAGTGGAGGGGACCGCCGCGGAGGGTCCATCGACGTCCATGTCGGCACAGAACGAGCGGAGACTCCCACGGTAGTCCTCCAACTGGTCAAGCAGGTCCTGGGCTTCGGATTCATCGTGGATCTTCTTGCGACTGCTATACATCGAATACCTCCGCA
>JBCBLB010000336.1:0-10437 GCA_038520555.1 Myxococcota bacterium
CGATGAGCTGGGTGCTCGATGAAAACGATGAGTGGTTCCTTCCCGTCGCCGACGCGCGGCGGCTGATCGCAGCGCTCCAGGCGGCGACCGGCTGAGATCGTTCAGGGGCCGCCGGTCGCCGCCTGGAGCGCTGCGATCAGCCGACGCGCGTCGGCGACGGGAAGGAACCACTCATCGTTTTCATCGAGCACCCAGCTCATCGCTTCTTCTTCGAACCACCACACCTGACGCGACAGCGAACAGCCCTGATCTGCGACGGGACGCACATCAAAGAACGTGATGCAGGTCTCATCGATGCCGCTCTGAGAGCGAACCCACACATAGCTGTTCAGGTTCTCCTCACGGATGGGAGGCGGCCGACACATCAGAGCGTGCTCGCGGAGGCGCTGGTTGGTCATGCTTCACTCTATACCGCTCGGTATAGCGCCGGCGGTATTCCCTGGAGACATCTTGTTGCAATTCATCATCTGAAAACCCCGAAACGAGAAGTTCACTGAGAATCGCTGTCGTTCCACGCAATTGGTAACATGAATGGTTCGCAATTCCCAAGAACTTCCTTCTATCCTATAATTTCAACGTCAACTGTACATATACAAAAGCTGTACTGTTTCGATACACACCATACGCAAGCCCACCCGGTGACGTCGAGTCGGTGTTGTCCTTTCTTCAGATAAACCGACCTGAATCGTCTTTTCAACCCCCTTGGGGTTTCTTGATCCGTGTCTCGACGTCAACCCCTGATAACACCTCAATATGAATTCCGTCTGAGAGTCCGACCTCAAGCCGTCGGGGCTCGAACGTCTGGGGCGCCGTCTCGACCTCGACGAAGGGGCCTTCGTCGTCAAACTGCAGCACAGCCTCACGGATGCTCAGGACGTCTTCCCGCTGTGCAAGGACGATATCCGCGTTCGCAGACACCCCCGCCCGGATGAAGACGCCCTCTGGCGGCGTCAGCGACGCCCGGATCTCAAACTGGACAGCGCCCTGCTCTAAAACGCCTTTTGGGCTGATGTATTCCAGGGTACCTTGAACGGTCTGGTTCTCCAACGCTCCGACGGTGATCCGCAGAGGCATGCCCTCATTGATGCGTCCGACCTCGGATTCATCGATCTGCCCTTGGAAGATCAGATCTGACATATCGGCCACGACCGCCACCGTGGTGCCCTCATTGAACGTGTTCGATTCGATGACCGATTCGCCGACTTTGACGGGCACGTCCAGGATCATCCCGCCGATGGTGGCGCGGACGCGGGTGTTGGCATCCTGTCCGCTGGCGGCGCCCTCTCGGATCAGCCGGAGGTTGTCCGCGGCGGCTTTGCGCTCCTGTTGTCGAAGGGACAGCGTCAGCTCGGACTGCTGTAGCTCCACGGCAGACAGCGCCTTCTGAGCGAACAGGGCCCGGTCGCGTTCGATCGCCCGCTTCGCGTCGCTGAGGTTGATGTCGGCGGTCCTGAGCGACGTGGTGGCCTGGTTGAGCGAGACGCTGTCGGGGATGACGCGGATCTCGGCGATGAGGGCGCCGGCCTGTACGCGCTGCCCCGGTTCGACGGGGACGCTCTGGATGACGCCGGAGACCCGAGGCTTGACGGCGACTTCGTTGCGCGGGACGATGGCGCCCGTGGCCACAGTCTTCTGAACGATGCTCCGGCGCTCTGGGGGCTCGGTCTCGAAGACCACGTCGGGCACCTGGGAGCGCTGGTACAAGAACACCAACGTCCCGATGACGAGCCCGGTGATGGTGAGGAGGACGAGGATCGGGGTCCAGCGGCGCATGTTCGACTACTCCGAGCGCAGGGCTTCGACGGGGTGAATGTTCGCGGCGCGCAGGGCGGGTAACGCGCCGGCGAGGGCGCCGGCGATGACCAACAGCCCTGCCGCGATCAGGGCGACCTCCACGTCGACCCGGGGCTCGCTGAGGACCTCGTTGGCATCGCCGACGGCGGCGCCCAGCCCTTCGGTCGCCGCCACGCCGGCGACCAGGCCGGTGTAGCCCGCCACCGCGGTGAGGACGACCGCTTCCTGGAGGATCATCAACACGATGTCCAGCCGGCTGGCGCCGATGGCGCGCCGCACCCCGATCTCTCGGGTCCGCTCGGCCACTGAAATCAGCATCACGTTGCTCACCCCGACCACGCCGCTGAGCAACGTCATCGCACCGACAAACCAGACCAGGCCGCGCATCCCGATGAACAGGTTCTGGATACGGCGGAATTCCACCTCGGCGTTGTAGCCACCGATGGCGCCAGGATCGTCAGGGTGAATGTCGTGGCGCTCGGCCAGCAGGGCTCGCACCGCGGCCTCGGCTTCGCTCGCTGGTCTTTCGTCGCTGGCGGTGAAGGCGTACCACCCGACTCGGTTGTCCTGGTTGAAGGCTTGCTGGAACGTGCTGAACGGGATGGTGATGCTCCCGTTCAGCCGGTCGGCGCGGTCGTCTGCGCTGGCCGCCCGCATCATCCCGACCACCGTGAAGTTCACCCCCTGGACGGCGATCTGGGCGCCGATCGGATCTTCGCCGGGGTCGAACAGCTCCGCGAAGACCTGGATGCCGATGACCGCAACCTTTCGCCGGCCATCGACGTCCAGACGGTTCACATAGCGGCCTTTCTCGAAGACCATCGGCTCGATGTTCTGATAGGCAGCGACGTCCCCCATGATCTGGAAGCTGCCGACGTTGTGGCCGCGCTTGACGGTGATCCCGCTTCGGAAGCCCCCCAGCTGCAGCCGAGGAGAGAGGTTCCCAACGATCGGCAGCTGCTCCGCAATGGCGACCGTGTCCTGGTTGTCGAAGGTGATCCATCGTCCGGGGCGGCGGCCCCGGTGGGGCATGCTGGTCCGGCCGCTCCAGATGTAGACGCTGTTGGTGACGTTGTCGCCCATCGACCGCTGGACACCGTTCTGCATGCCGACGCCGAAGCCCTGCATCAGCAGGAGCATGAACATCCCCCAGAAGACGCCCGCCGCGGTGAGGGCGGTGCGCAGGCGGTTTCGCTGGATGGTCTGCGCGATCTCCTGCCAGCTGTCGAGGTCAAACAGGCGCATGGCTTATCCGTCCTGGAGGGCGACCGCCGGGGGCACCGACGCCGCACTGCGGGCGGGGATATACCCCGCGATAACCCCCGCCGCGACGAGCACGCCCGCTGTGATCAGGGCTGGCTGAAGGGCAAGCTCAGGGTTCAAAATATACTCATTCTCCGGCACGAACGCACGTAACCCCTCGATGACCCCGACCCCGCCGATGAGCCCGACATAGCCCGACGTCGCGGTCAGGATGACCGCCTCCGCGAGGATCTGGCCGATGATCGCCCATGGGGTCGCGCCGAGCGCCTTGCGCAGCCCGATCTCGCGGCGGCGCTCGGCAACCGAGATGAGGGTGATGTTGCTCACCCCCACCAACCCCGCCGCGACAGTGCCCAGCCCCATCAGCCAGGTGAACCCTTCGAGCCAGGTGAAGATCTGCTCGATCTCCTGAAAACGCTCCAGGTTGTTCCTCACCCGCAGCGCGCGCGGATCGTCCGGATCGAAGCGGTGGCGTTCGGCCAGCCGGCGGCGGACCACCTCAGCGATCGCCTGGCTCTCCTCGACCGAGGCATCCGCGACGGTGAACATCAGCTGGTGGATGGTGTCTCCGCCGCCATACGCGGTCTGCGCGGTGGTGATGGGGATATAGATCTGACGCATCTCCCCCTCGCCGCCAGCGTCTTCATAGACACCGACGACGGTGTAGGCGATCTCATTGACGATGATCTGCTCGCCGATGGGGCCGGTGAGCGGGTCCCGATCGGGGAACAGCTGCTCGGCGACGCGGATGCCGATGACGGTCACCTTCCGACGATTTGTCATGTCGAAATCGTTGAGGAACCGCCCAGAGCGCATCAGGGTCTTCTCGATATATCGATGGTCAGGATGACAGGAGCGGACCGAGAAGGCGCCGGCGTGGGGGCCGCGGCGGATGGTGAAGTCGCCCCACAGATAAAACCGACCGGTGAGCCGCTCGACGCCGGGCACGCTCTCTCGCAGCAACGTAAAGTCGGCGTTGGTAAAACGCAATTGGCGCCCGACTGAGAACCCTTTGTACGGCCGGGAGGTCTGGCCGGGGTACAGCCAGATGCTGTTGATCGCATCGTCCTTGAACTGGTCGGCGATTGAATTCCGGATCCCGCTGCTGACGCCCAGCAGGGTGACCAGCATGAAGACGCCCCAGGCGACGCTCAGGGCGGTGAGCAAGGTGCGGAGCCGGTTTCGAGAGAGGGTCTGCAGCACCTCCTGCCAGGCGTCCAGGATCATGGCGCCGCTTCGATCCGGCCGTCCCGCATCCGGATCACCCGCTCGGTCTGCTCTGCGATGTCGGGCTCGTGGGTGACGACGATGACCGTGATGCCCTGCTGATGGACGCCCTTGAGCTGCTCCATGATGGCGTAGCTGGTCTCGGTGTCCAGCGCGCCGGTGGGCTCGTCGGCGAGGATCACCCGGGGCTCCCCGATGAGCGCCCGGGCGATCGCCACCCGCTGCTTCTGGCCGCCGGACAGCTCGCCGGGGAGGTGCGCGGCCCATGCGCGCAGGCCGACCCGCTCCAGGTACGAGAGCGCCCGCGCGTTGCGTTCCGTTCGGCTCACTCCCTGGTAATACAAGGGCAGCGCAACGTTTTCGAGCGCAGTCTTATATCCGATCAGGTTGAAGGACTGGAAGACGAACCCGAGCATCTGCCCCCGCAAGCGGGCCGCCTGCCGCTCGGACAACCCCACCATCGACTGCCCATCCAGCAGATACTCGCCGGCGTCGAACCCGTCGAGCAGCCCCAGGATATTGAGCAGGGTGCTCTTGCCGGAGCCCGACGAGCCCATGATCGAGACCAGCTCGCCCGGACCGATGTCCAGATCGAGATCCTTGAGCACGTGTAGAGCGCGCGCGCCGATGGGATATGACTTGTTGATGCCCCGCAGCTGAATCATGGACCGGGTGATAACCCCTTGTTTCGGGGGGGCCGTCAACTCTCAGTCACCATCTGTCAACGGTCAGTCAACGCCGCCGCCCCGTCCCAGATCGCGCCGCCCTCGATCTGGGACAGGTCGATGAACTGGCTGAACTCTTCGGGGGACCACGTCCGGTCCAGCCACTGCTCAGCATCGACGGCGACGCCATCCACCACCAGGCCCCAGTGCAGGTGAGGGCCGGTGCTCTGGCCGGTCGAGCCCACCTCTCCAACCGTATCGCCGCGGTCGACGGGCTGGCCGACCGTGACGTCGACCGCAGACAGGTGGTTGTAGCTCGTCGACACCCCCTGGCCATGGTCGACGATCACCACGTTGCCAAAGATGTGCTCCCAGCCGGCCTGACGAACGATCCCTGCGGCCGATGCGGACACCGGTGTCCCCGTCACGTTCGCCAGATCGGTGCCGGAGTGGTAGCTCCGATGGCCGTCGCTGTAGGTCCGGTACCGCCCGAACGCAGAGCTGCGTCGGCCGCGCACCGGCCGAAGCATGGGGGCGGACCACCGCTGAACGTCATCTCGAACCCGATAGGCGTCTTCCCGCTCTTTTCGGGTCTTGTCCCGGTTGGTGGTGTCTCGCCGGGCTTCCGTCTGCGCCCTCGTCAGTCGGATCGTTCCACCAGCGGGGAAGTCGCCGGCTTCTACCCGAATCGGGATCTCGGCCTTCGCGACATTGCCAGCGACGTCGACCGCTTCAAGGGTCATCGCATGGTGGCCGGTCTCTTGACGGATCTCCACGCCGACGAGCGCCCGCCAGACCCCCGGGGCAATCTCATAGAAACGACGCCCTTTTCCAAACACGGCGCCCGTCAGAGACGCCAACGGCTCCGCGGTCCGAAGCAATACGCACTGCGTCCGCCCCTGCACTGCCACAAGCCCCGCGGTTGCGATCTCAAGGGTCGGGAAGGCGTTGTCGCTCTCGAACAGCACCGTCGCCTTGCCCTGGTTCTGCGCGAAGGCGCCGTCGGTGCCCGTGACTGTCAGCCGATGAAGACCATCGTCGAGCCCTGCGGTCTGGAGCGTCCACGACACCACACCGTCTCGGACCGGGACCGCCTCCGGGGGGCGGTCATCCAGCTGGACCGTCACCGACGAGACGCCAGGGGACTGATCCCAGACCAGCGCGTATAGTTGGACATCCTGGCGAAGGGGGCCGTCAGGCAGGCGAACCTCAACCTCGGGCGGCATCCGATCCAACAACCCCAGCTGTACCAAAAGCCCGACGATGATGAGGAGCAGCGCCACCAGAGAGGACAGGACAATGCGAGTGCGGTTCATCGAAGCGTTTATACTCCCCGCCGCGTTTTCTTGATGGAGAACCCCGTTTTGAAGAGGGTTCATCGTCAGAGAGCGTCAGAGATCGCTGGAGCGCGTGGGGGAGGGGAGAACGGAGGGGGTGAGAGCGGAGGTTTGTTAAGGGGTGTGACGATTTGTGACCGTTTTTTCGAGAAGCGGTTGCGGGTAGGGGACCGGGGCTTCACACTGCGGCCTGTCTCGGTGGGTCACCGGGTCAAAGGCACGCAACCAAGCGGAGGGTGTCCGGCATGCTTTACCTTCTCAGCGCGGCGATGGCCGCGCTGCCCTTCGGGGCGCGACCGTAAACGACGTCGATGTGCTCGGAATGTTGAGCAACAATCGCTGTGATGTTCGGTGCTTAGGCGATTTCTGGCCAGCCCAATTTGCCTTCTCTGCTCAAGTGCATAAGCTAAGAGTGTCAACACCCGAGGGTGGTCCTCGGTGACGCCGCCCGGAAATAGCTCCTCCGAGTGCGGTTGGGTCCCGTCGTGACGACGGCACCCTCCCTCGTCTTCAATGCTCGACGGTTGATGGCGGGGTTGCGGGTGGGTCCCGCGCGTTCAATCTACTTTCCTACGTCGTCAAGAAGGAGGTGATCCAGTGAGCAACCCCTACGTGCAAAGCCAGGTGGCGGTAGAGTAGTGGTGCCGGAGCGCCTCTTTCCTTCGGGATAGGCGACTCTTTCCTGATTTCTACGGTGAATCGGGCTCCACGAAGAACCCGACTGCCACCGGTCCCTTGAAGGCTCTGGGATGCACGTCCCGGGCGGGCGCAACAACAGCCCGTAGTGTTCACACGGCCCTCAAGGGGCTTCTTTTTTTGTTGCCCCCTTCGTCATCGACCACGCCCCCGTCACATCCACATTTCCTTCCAGCACGCCCAGAGACGTCAACGTCTCGGCCACGGTCTGCCACCGCTTCGCGGTCATCTGCCCCATCCCGTCCTCTCCGACGACAAACGGCGCCTGCGCCTGGGTGATGCAGGTCAACAGCTCGGGCGTCAGCTGATCATTGAGCCGGGCCAGCTCGACATTCACCGCGGTGGGATCAGCCTGATATTCTGCCCACCCGTTGTGGGTCGCTTCGATGAAGGCGTCCGCCCAGTCCGGCAACGGCTCGGGCAGCGTCAGCAGGGCGGCATACGGGTTCCAGCCCGCATCCGCCCCGCGGAGGAAGACGATGTCCGCGCCCTTTCCCTTCGCGATGCAGGGCTCTGAGGTGATGTAGGCCTGTTGGCGATGGGACGGGTCCGCCAGGAACGCGGCGACCGATCCGCCGTAGGGGACGGGCTCGACCTTGCCGTCCCATTCGAACCGGTTCCACAAGAACTGCTGAAACGGAGATCCGATCTCGATGGCGATCTGGCCATCGGTGATGTCTTCAAACCGGTTGATGTTGGCCTGTCGATGCACCATCACCCCGACCGGGGTGAACTGGAGGGCGGGGAAGACACCGACCGCGTTGATCCCCCGGCTGCGCTTGACGAGCAGATCGTCTGCGGCGGAGATGGCGGCCTCTGCCCGGCCGGTCGACAGCAGCTCCAAGCTGGGCGCGCCTGGCCCCCCTGGCAGGATCGTGACGTCGAAGCCTGCTTTTTCATAGTGCCCCGACAGCATGGCGGCGTAGTAGCCGCCGAATTCCGGCTCTGGGAACCAGTTGAGCGCCAGCCGGATCGGGATCTGGCCGTCGGTGGTCTGGGGTGGTGTTCCGGTGCAGCCCGTGAGCAGGATGGTCAGCAGGATGGGGGTCAAGGTTCGTCTCCTCCGCCGTGCCACGAGCCGATAACCCGGGATTCGAGGCCCCGGACGACGGAAAAGAAGACCAGCGCCAGCGCAGCGGCGGCGAAGATGGCGCTGAAGGTGAGCGCAGTGTCCGCCGATCGGGCAGAACGAAGCACCAGATAGCCCAAAGAAGCAGGGTATCCGTTCGATCCAACGAATTCACCGACGATGGCGCCGATAACAGACAGCCCCGCTGCCGTGCGCAGACCAGAGAACAAAAAAGGCATCGCGCCTGGGATTCGCAGCAAACGCAGCGTCTGTCCCCAGCTGGCTCCATACAACTGAAACAGCTCCCGCTGAGCCCTGGTGGCCGACCGCAGGCCCAGGTTCGCTGCGGTCAGCACCGGAAAGAACGCCACGATCGCCGCCGAAGCGGTCGCCGGCGGCAGCCCATAGCCCAGCCACACCACCAACAACGGAGCGATGGCCACGATGGGCACAGTCTGGATGAGCAGGGCATACGGGTACAGGGCGTCCTCCAGCCACTTGGAGCGTTGGAAGAGGACCGCACCCCCCAACCCGGCCATCACCGCGACGGTGAGGCCGATGATCGCAGCCAGCGCAGTGGTCGCGGTCGCCTCAAGGATCACCGGGGCGTCTTCGACGAGCGTGGTGACCACCTCAAGCGGGCCAGGCAGCAGCGCAGGCGGCACCTGGGTCGACAGCCCCCACCATATCGACAGGAAGATGATGGCCGTGAGGACCGGGAGGGCGCGCCTCATCGGGGCACCTCCAGGGCGCCCTCTAAGGTGTGGACCATCGCGATCAGTTCCGGGTCGTGGCGATCGCGGGGGCGAGGGAGGGTGACGGCCTGGTCGTGGGCGATGACCAGCGGTCGCTCTGCGACGACGACGACCCGGTCGGACAGCAGGATCGCTTCTTCCAGATCGTGGGTGACCATCAACACGGTCTGACGGGTCTGCTGCCAGATGCTCAAGAACCACGCCCGCATCCGACGCCGGGTCAACGCATCCAAGGCAGAGAACGGCTCATCCATCAACAGGAGCTCTGGTCGGGTGATGAGCGCGCGGGCGAGGCTCGCGCGCATCTGCATCCCGCCCGAGAGCGCCTGGGGGAGCTGGTCGGCGACGTCGGACAGGTCTGCCTCAGCCAGCGCGCCGTCGGCCCGGGTCCGGCGGTCTGCCGGGGGCAGCCGCTGCAAGGTGAGCGGCAGGGCCACGTTGTCGCGCAGCGACATCCAGGGCAGCAGATTGGGGGACTGAAACACAAACGCCAGCCCGGCGTCGGGGACACCGCGGATATCCCCCTGGCCAGGGGACAGCAGACCCGCGGCCAGCCGCAGGATGGTGCTCTTTCCGCTGCCAGATGCGCCGACGATGGCGGTGATGCTCCCGCGATGGATGTCCAGGGAGAAGTCTGTGAGGATGGTCGGGCCGGCTGGCCACTGGAAATGAACCGCGTCGAATTTCACCGCGTCGACCGCTAGCGCTTCGTTCGACCCCCGCTAACCTGATTTTTTCACGGTGTGGAGAGAAGTTCAGCGGGCGCTTCTTCCGGGCGGGTGTCGATGGGATATCGATAACCCGCGACAGATGCGTTTTACCGATGCCTTCGGTCTACAGGCATCGCCAAGAGTGAGTTTATGCGCCACCCGCTCAATCCTCACAGCGGCTCGATCCCGCTCCCCGATGACCCCAGGCTGCTCCGGGCGGCCCGCTGCGCGGCCGAGATTTCCTGGCGAACCGTGCCCTACTACAACCTTCGGTATGGAAAACGGGGTTGGCAGTTCAGCCTCTCTGACAGCGCCTGGATGACGACGTTGCCCCCATGTGGACGGCAGCAGACCCTGCGCCAGCTGCGCTGGCTGTGGCGGACGCTGTCCAATCGGGGAATGCCCGGGTGGCTGTTGGAGCAACACCTCGTCGTCCTGCGCCATCAGCTGATGAAGCATGCCCCACAGCAGGGGGCCGATTGGGAGCTGCTGGATGCAGCGCGGCGGGACTTGATTGAAGAACGCTCTGAAATCCTCACCGAAGACGAATTCGACGAACGCGCACGCAGCTTTGCCTGCATTATCGGTGCGCCTGACCATCGACTGGTTCTGGGCAGCGGCTATATCCTGACCTCTGCGGCGGTCGACGCGGTGTTGGGGGCGAACCGTGCAATCTTTGCGGTGTTGGAGTGGTTCACCGATCGACAGCGCTTTCCGCCGCACTGGCAGCACGCGGCCCGGCGCTGCATCGATCTGGACACGCCGATGCTCACCGTGGTCCATGGGGCCGAAGATTACGGGTAAAACGGCGCGGGCTCTCCCTGGGGAAACCGAAGCAGCTCCCAGGTCACGAACAGCCGGGGGGGGCGGCTCGAGACCGGCTCCAGCGCAGCCCCGATGCTGACATGGGTGCATTCATCA
>JBCBLB010000221.1:0-13256 GCA_038520555.1 Myxococcota bacterium
ACCGACCCGAAGCGACGGCCCATCGCCCTCCTGGGCATCGTGTTCCTCGCCGCGGTGGGAATCAGCGGGTTCAACATTCACCGCCTCGGACCCGATATGACGCCGTTTGGGGTCGGTGAGGGTTCGGATCGTGCCAGCGGTGGCCATGGCGAGGAGAACCACGGCGAGCGGCCACTGCTGCGGCCCGCCGAGGAGGTGCTGTGCGAGCAGCGGCGGGTAGACGAGCGGCGCCATCCGCCAGCTCGCCCCGGCGAGGCCGTCGGGCAGCAGGTTCCCCATCAGCGAGAGGTCATACTCTCCGCCATCGCCGGCGGCAGCGGGCAGGAGCATGGGAAGCATCCCCACGATCGTACCCAGGAGAACCCTCGGATCCCGGGTCTTGAGGAGGGTCCAGGGCAGCAGGACGGCGACGGCGTAGAGGCTGACGCGGCCAAACCACAGCGACAGCCCGGCGAGGATCCCGAAGGCGAGGGGACGCACAGGCGCCGCGGCGAGGGCGAGCATCCCGAGGACGAGGAGGTTGCTCTGGGGATGGTTCCCCCACAGCATCAGCGAGGCGTCGAACAGCCCGCGCGGCGGGAGGGCGAGGAGCGCGGCGAACAGGAGCCCTGCGGCGGGCGCCCCCCATCGCCGCAGGGCGGTGAATCCGGCGACGATGGTGGCGGCGTTCCATCCGATGGCGAGGGCTTTCCAGGCGAGCCATTGGTCGCCGGTCGCCGACAGGAGGGGCGCCGCGGTGGCGGTGAGGACGGAGCATCCGCCGCAGAAGGTCTTATACTGGAGATCGAGGAGCGAGGACCATGCGCCGGTCTGGGCAATGACCCATGCGGCGGAGGCGTTGTAGGCCTCTTCCCAGTGCCAGTAGTTCAGCGGTCGGGCGAGCAGGGCGTGCAGATCGAGGGCGATCCGCAAGAGGACGAGGCCGGTGAGGGCGGCCCGCTGTCGGTGAGGAGACACCGGGGCAGTGTAGCCGGTCGCGGTCATCCCAGCTGCGCGTCGACCTCGCGGATGCGGACGACCATGGGGTTCGAGTCGGGGAATTGGGAGACGTCGAGGACGGCGTGGGCCTTGCGGAGGGCTTCTCTGGCGGGTCCGATCGCGTCGCGCAGCAGGTGCACTTCGAGCCATCCTGTCCAGATCCGGATGGCGGAGAGGGGGTTGGTGACCTGCTCAAGGAGCGTCTGTGCGTCGGTGAGATCTTCGGCGGCGCCGTCCAGATCGCCGCGGAGGCGTCGGATGCGGGCGCGGGTCTCCAGGCAGACGCACCGGAGCACGAAGTCCTCGATCTCCCACACCTCTCTCATCGCCTCTTCGATGGCCGTGGCCGCGCCGCTGATGTCGCCGTGTAGAAGGCGGGCGTTGCTGAGGTTGTACAGGCATTCTGCGGCGGTCTTCTGGTCCTCACGCTCCTGGGCGAGGCGGCGAGCGTGCTGGAGCATCGCCTCGGCTTCGTCTCTTCGGCCGAGCTCCCCGAGGATCGTCCCCATCATCCGCCGCCAGAAGACCTCGGACTTGGTGTCGCCGACTTGTGCGACGGCGTCGAGGGCGCCGCATATGTTCTCATAGGCTTCATCGAGGCGACCGAGGGCATAGAGGATATGGGCCTTCCGTCCCAGGTGGACGGAGCGCATATCCACGTCATCGTTCTTCTCGACATACACGCTGGATCGTTCCAGAGACGCCATGGCGTCCTGATACCGAGCGACGTGGAAATAAAACATGGCGAGGTTGCTGTGCCGGTGGCCGATCAGGTAGCTGTCGTCCGTCGCTTCGGCGATGCGGAGGGCTTCGAGGTTCATCGCCTCTGCGCGGTCGAGGTCGCCCTGCTTGAGGTGGATATCTCCGAGGGAGCCGACGAGGCTGATCTGGGACTGTCGGTCACGGCTCTCTTGTGCCTTGTCGAGCCCTTCGATGAACAAGGCCTGGGCTTCGGCGTATCGGCCTTCGTCGGTGAGGAGGTTTCCAAGACGGATGAGACAGCGGATCTCGGCGGAGACCTTTCCGATCGCCCGGGCCAGCGAGCGGGCCCGCTCGATGGCCTGCCGGCCCTCCGCGATCTTTCCCTGGATCAGGTATAGCTCGCCGAGGTTTCCGATGGTGACGCTCTCACCGATCTGGTCACCGAGCCTCCGGGCGAGCTGGGCGGAGCGCTCGAAGGCGGCCTCACAGGCATCGAGCCGCCCGGAGCGGAAGTGCAGGATGGCGAGGTTGCTGAGGACGACGCTCTCGCTGTGCTGATCCCGCATCGCCTTCGCGGTCGCGAGGGTGCGCCGATAGACGACCTCTGCGCGTTCATGGTGCCCCTGCCGCCGCAGCTGGTTGGCGAGCAGCGAGTCACAGCGATTCTTCAGGGCGATATCACCGGTCTCCTCGGCGATGTTGATGGCCCGGCTGAGGTGCTCCTCCGCGGCGTTGATGTCTCCACGGTGAAGGTTCAGCTCATGAAGGGACAGCTGTATGGTCCCGGCCCGGAAGGCGTCGTTGGCCGCGGTGGCGACCGTGACCGCTTCGGCGAGGACGTCCTGGGCTTCTTCGATCGCGCCGCTGCTGAGGAGCGCCCGCCCGAGCAGCCCCAACCCCTCACAGAGGATCGTCAGCGCGTTGTTCGCTCGGGCCATCGCGACGGTGGCGCGTGTGATGGCGATGGTGTCTGGTCGGCCCGCATGGGCGCCGAGCTGCCCCCGGGTAACGAGGACGAGCATCTTCAGATCGACGGGCAGCGCGTCGTCTTGTTCGGCGATCTGATCGAGGAGGTCGATGCCTTCGCCGATGGGTCCGGTGCGGTTGAACCCATGGGCGGCGGCGACGGCGCATCGCGCGGCGATGACCACGTCCCCCCGGTCGAGGGCGCGTCTCGCGGCGGCTTCGAGGTTGCTGCATTCATCGAGCAGGTCGAGGCTTCGTTCCAGCCCGCGGTGTCCCCGGATGAGGTTCATGGCGGCGAGGGTCCCGCGCTGGGCGAAGTGCCGGCCATGTCGCAGGGCGGCATCGACGTTGTTGCCGCGTTTCTTCTGAACGAATTGTTGAATGCTGAGCAACATTCTGAGCCGAACGGGCTGTCCGCGGCGCCCCTGGGCCCGAATCAGCAGCCCACGATCGATCAGCTCGGCGAGGACATCATCGACAAACACAGACGCTTCGAGCTGGATGACCGCCTCGGCGTCTGCGACGGTCATCCCCCCTTCGAAAACACAGCATTGTTGGAGGGCGTCCTGTTCTTCGGGGCGGAGCCGCTCCCAGCTCCACTCGAAGGTGGCCCAGAGGGTGCGCTGTCGTGCAGGGAGGTCGGTGGAGCGGGTTCGCAGCAGGCGAAACCGTTGGTTCATCCGTTGGAGAAGCTGCCTGGGGGAGTAGGTCCGAAATCGTGCAGCGGCGAGCTCGATGGCCAGCGGCAGTCGGTCGAGGAGCTGAACCAGAGCGGCGACGTCATCCAGGTGGGCGCGCTGGTCTTGGAGCGGCGCGCCGGCGTCCGCGGCGCGGGCGAAGAACAGCGCGGACGCGTCCGCTTCGTTGAGGGTGTCGAGGGTGTAGGTGTGCTCTCCGCGCAGCCGCAACGGTTCGCGGCTGGTGACCAGAAACCGGGCATCTGGGGCGTCATCGAGCCACCGTGCGACGGTCTGCGGTGCGAAGTCGACGAGCTGTTCGAAGTTGTCGAGGATAAACAAGGCCGGCCCCCGGCCGGCGATGGCGGCGGAGAGCTGCGCGTCTGGCGCATCGCCAAGGCGGATGGACAGGGCCGAGGCGATGGCACTCATCAGGGCGCCAGGGGTCTGCGCGTCGGTGAGCTCACAGAACCAGACGCCGCCGGACCATCGCCCGAGCAGCCGGTGTCCCAGCTCTGTGGACAGCCGGCTCTTTCCGATGCCGCCGGTCCCCAGGATGGTGACCAGCCGCTGGTCCTGGTCCAGCAGATCATGGAGCGCGGAGAGATCGGCGTCCCGGCCGATGAACGAGCTTCGTGGTGCGGCGAGGTTGTGTCTCACCGTGTCCTGGGAGTGATCGATGTTCTCGGCGTCGAAGGTGAACGCAGTGCGCTGTTCGGCGTCGATCCGGCTCCGCTGGACGTGAAGGCGTTCGACCGCGTGAAGGAGAGCAGGCACCGTCTCATCCCCGCTCCGGAGCCGGATCAGGCGTTGGAGGGCGTCATCTCCCTGGAGGCGGTGGTCGGGGTCGGGGTGGAGCATCGCCTCAGCGATGGCGCGCTCGTGTGCGGACAGGCCGTTGAGGTTCGGCGGCCGGGATGGCGGCTGCCCGGACAGCATCTCAACCATCAACACCCCGAGGGCGTACCAGTCGGCGGCGGGTCCCCGAAGGGGCTCGGGGGCCTGATAGCCATCTCGCCGATCGCTGCCATGAGCGGGCAGGAGCTCGAAGTTGAGGAGCCGCGGCGAGAGCTGCCCATGCTCGATGCGCAGCGAGACGTTCTCGGGGCAGAGTTGATGGTGCACGAAGCCGTGGCTGTGGGCGAACTTCAGGCCGCCGGCCAGGGCGATGAGCATGGGGATGACCTCTTCAGAGGTCATGGCGCGGGCGTCCATCAGCGCGCGCAGGGTGGGGCCGTCGAGGGCGGGCATCAGCAGCGCTGCCCGGCCATTGATGGTGAACACATCCCGAACAGGCATGAGGTTGGGGTGGTCAAGGCGCGCATGCGCCCGGGCGACGCGGAGGGTCTCGACCTGTGCAGAGGGCGCGCGCTGGGCGAGCACCTTCAGGGCGTGCTGCGAGCCGAGCAGGCTGTGTCGAACCGCCCACACCTCGGCATCGCCCTCTGCACGGAGCAGCCGCTCTGCGACGTACCGATCGACCGACATCCCTGGCGAGAGCAACATACGCTCAGGGTATCGCCGTGGAACCATTGGAGCGAGCGACTCTGCTTTCGACTTCGCGGTGGGGGGATATGGACGGGACAACATCCTTGAACGGGGCGTGACAATGAGCGAGCGAAATGAGATGTGGCTGTCGATGTGGCAGCAGGGGCGGCTTGGGTTTCACCAGGACATCGTCCATCCACACCTGATCCAGTACGCCGATCGGCTGCTCGGCGACGCACCGAAGCGGGTGCTGGTGCCGCTGAGCGGCAAGAGCCTGGATCTGAAGTGGCTGGCCGATCGGGGGCATGAGGTCGTCGGCGTCGAGCTGTCGGCGCTTGCTGCTCGCTCGCTGTTCGAGGAGGCGCGTTTAGAGCCTACGATCCGCGAACAGGGCCCGTTCTCGGTCTGGTCGCACGGCTCGCTCCACGTCTTCGTCGGGGACATCTTCGACGCGACGCCTGCCCTGCTGGGGCAGTTCGACCGGGTGTGGGATCGAGCGGCGTTGGTGGCGATGAGTGACGAACAGCGTCCGCGATATGCGGCGAAGCTGGTGGAGTTGATGACCGATGACGCTCAGATGTTGCTCAACTGCTTCCGGTATGAAGGGCCAATGACCGGCCCGCCGCATTCGGTGGCGGAGCATCAGGTGTTTGCGTACTTTGGCAGCGCCGGGCGGTTGGAGATCGTGGACGCCCGCGATCGGATCAACGACGCCCCGCGCTGGCGCGAGATGGGGTTGACCTCATTCGTCGTGGTGGCGTGGTGGTTCTCCCGCGGGTGAGCGGGTTGGAGTACGCTGTGGGGGATGAACCCGCTGCTGTTTCCCATCCTTGGCGTCTTGATCGGCGTATTGGTCTATGCGGTCCATTGGCTGGGTGGCTCCGCAGTGGCGGTGTTGGCTGACGATGCGCATATCATCGATCGGTTTGCCCAGGACTACCCCGATCGGTCACCTCTGGCGGTTCAGGTGTCTGACGATCGGCGGGCGGCCCTGCTGTGGTTTGGCATGGGGCAGCCCGTGGGAATTATCTGGGCGCTGGGCTCTGGCTTCGTGACCCGACAATTGGGCGCGGGCTCAATTCGACGGGTCAACGAAGATGATGGCGGGCTACAGGTACGTCTGAACGATTTCAGCTCCCCGACGTTGCGGGTCCGGTTGCAGGACGGGGGCATCCGACAGCAGTGGGCGCAGCGGCTGAGATCCCTGGACGGAGGCGCAGATGGACATCCCCGACTTGCCCAAAGTGACCATTCTGGCGATCCCGATGTTCATCACCCTGATCGTGATCGAGCTGACGGTCAGCCGGTGGTTGGCACGGAACAGCTTCGAGACGCGTGACACCGCCGCCAGCCTGACGATGGGCATCGGCAACGTGATCACGGACATGATGTTTGGCTTCATCGGTGCAGGGGTGCTGATGTGGGCATCCCAGCTCGCCATCTTCGACATCGGATACTCGATCCCGATCGTTGTCGCCTGCTTTTTGTTGGATGACCTTCGGTTCTATTGGGGGCACCGGATCTCGCATGAATCGCGGTGGTTCTGGTCTGCGCACGTCACCCACCACTCCAGCCAACACTACAACCTGTCGACTGCGCTTCGGCAGCCATGGACCGGTCAATTCACCGGCCTCATTCTGCTGCGGGTGCCGCTGGTGGTGTTGGGGTTCCACCCGGTGATCGTGGCTTTCGTGGGATCGATCAACCTGGTGTACCAGTTCTGGATTCACACCGAATACATCCATAAGCTGCCTCGCCCCATCGAGTGGATTTTCAATACGCCCTCTCACCATCGGGTTCACCATGCGACCAACCCACGGTACCTGGATGCGAACTATGCGGGAACCTTGATCATCTGGGATCGGCTGTTTGGCACCTTCGTGCCTGAACAGGACGACGCCCCGGTGCGCTACGGGCTGGTCCACAACATCGGCACCTTCAACCCGATTCGGATCGCGCTGCATGAGCTGGTGGGGATCGGGCAGGACGTGATCCGCCCGGGACTGACGGTGGTTCAGCGGCTCGGGTACGTGTTCGGGCCGCCAGGGTGGAGCCATGATGGAAGCCGGATGACCAGCGCCCAGATCAAGTCCGCAGCAGTCGAGCGACGGCCGCAGCTCGCTGGCCGGCCGGGATTGCCGACCCGATCGATCGGATCTGGGCAATGACAGGCGACTGACAGCGGCTGTAATCGCCATACCGCTTTCGGGCCTATACGAGTAGGGTAGGCATTCATTCAGGCGACCAATGACCGAAACGGGGCGCAATCCACGGCGTTGGGGTGCGGCGGCGCTGCAACGCGCCCGTCAACTCTCCGATGAGACCACCACGCGTGGGGCAGCGGCCTCCCCGACGCCACAGACGCCTGCACCAAAGCCTCGGAAGGCGAACCGCTACCGCGCGCCGATCGCCATCGCGGTGGGGATCTGTTGTGGGGGGACCATTGGGATCCTGGGGATGAAAGAGCTGCAGTCGCCCACCCTCCAGGTCCTCGCCCTGGAGACCCGCCGCCAACATCAGCCAGGCTTCCAGCGGGACCTTCGGGCACACGCGACGGCATTCCTTGAGCAGCGGGTGGTAGACACGGACTGTCCGGCTCAGCATGCGGCGTTGGAGGCATCGCTGCCGACCTACCTCTCCGATCTCTCTGGCGTCGTGGCGAAGGACTTCGCTTTGTTGTGTGGTCGAGACGGGTGGGCTGCGGTCATCCACCGCCCTGCGGGCATCATCGATGATGCCATCATCGCCGTGGTCGACGTCGAGGGGCGGGCGTTTGACGCATGGGGCGCCATCCCCATCGATGGGCAGGCCGACCTGTCTGCAGCGTTCATTCACCGCCGCTGAGACGCGCTTGACGCAGCCGCCACCGCTCCTCCAGCTCCAGGGCGAAGATCTCGAACACAATGTTCACGATGAGTCCCGGGATCATCACCAGCGGCAGGCAGACGAATCCCCCCAGCCCCACCAGGATGGCCATCCCCAATCCCCCCAGCAGCGCTTCGGGGATCTCCAAGAGATGCACCGGCCAGGCCAACCACAGGTACAGGCCCAGTCCGCACCCACCCACTGCGATCGGGAGCGCACGGGCCAGCGACGCAAGCACCTGTCGTGTCCACCACCCCAGCCGGAACGTCAGCCGCTCGGCGGCCCGCCGCGCGTATTGTTGATCGAAGTAAGCGGAGAGCTGGGCGAGCTGTGCGTCATCCTCAGCCAGGATCGGGCGGCAGCTGTGGGGGTGAACGCCGACGAACAGGCCCTGGCGGCCGTGTGACTCTACCGCTTCGCCCCGCCGGATGAGATGCGGAGCCTCTGCAGAGCGCGGGCCGAGGCGGCGCACCCCCAACCAGCGCGCCCGATCGTCGCCCATCTCCGTGAGCGTCTTCAGATGGGCCCGCTGCCGTCTGCGGAGTGGGATCGTCGGACGCTGCAAACGATCGAGTTGCCCCGCTCGCAGCGCCTGGAGAATCTGATCGTCAACATCCACGTTTATCCCTTATCTTCTGCGCCGAGAATCAGAGAAGGACCGCGATCGGTTTTACAACGGCTATGATTCTAAAGTGACCTTCCGTCTGAGGAGAACCCGTGATGGTTCATGCGCTCCTGGCTTCGATGCTGTTCACTCCGCCCACAACCACGACAGCGCCGGGCATCATCCGGTGCGCCGTCACCGGCGATGCGCGTTTTTCTCCCTCTGATGTGCACATGGGCGCTGTCCTCATCGATGCGTCCTGGGATGGTGACACCTTGACGCTGTTCGACGCCCCGAGCAGCGGTGAGGGGAAGGTTCGACTGGGCCAGACCCAGATTTTCAAGGATGTTCGGTGGGAGAACGGCCAATGTGAAACCATCGCTCTCCCCGAAGCGATCATCTATGGGACGGTCTCCTCTCGCGGCGATCAGGCCACCGCTCTGGTTGCCTGTGGGGAGATTCGATGGATTCCAGCGAACGCGACAACGTATGTCTTCGAGCTGCCCCGGACGGACTGCACGATCGCAGCGCTTCGGAAGGACGGCCTGCTCGATGTGTACGCCTCGCAGCCGGTGGCCTTCGATCGCACCGGGTTGGTCAATCGCTTCGACGTCGACCTGCCGGAGACGTTCCAGGGGGGGATGGGAATCAGCTTCCAGACCTCCTGGCAGGGGGTCGTGGTGATGCGGGTCCTGCCCGGCTCGCCCGCTGATGTCGCGGGGCTTACGCCGGGCATGCTCATCACCGCCCTCGACGGGGTGTCGGTGGTGGGGTGGTCGACCGCAGACTTCCAGCGCAAGGCCGTGGGGGAGATCGGCGCGCCCATCCGCCTCGACATGGTCACTCCGGAGGGGACCTCGAACGTGACGCTTCGACGGGCGGTTATCGACTGATCGTTGGGTCGACTTCTGGGGAATGCGACCTCAGGGCTGTTATTTTGCGCCCCAACTGCATAAACAAGGGGTGTGCAGCAGATAGGCGACCGCTACGAATTACGCGAAGTGCTGGGCGAAGGCGCCAGCGCCCGGGTCTATCAAGCGTTCGACACGGCCTTGAAGGTCCCGCGGGCGGTCAAAATCCTCAGCGCGCCGGGGACCATCTTCCGTCAGCTTCGCGACCGGATCCGACGCGAAGCCCAGGTGATGGCCAGCCTCGATCACCCCAACGTCCTGCGCATCTATGACGTCGGCGTGGTAGACGACCACGACTTTATCGTCATGGAACTGGCGGAAGGCAAGAGCCTCCAACACCACGTCGAAGAGCAGGGCACCCTGCCGGTCGCGGACGCCGTCCGCTACATGCTCCAGGTGCTCTCTGCCCTGCAGGCCGCCCACCAGGCAGACATCGTTCATCGGGACGTCAAGCCCCAGAACATCCTCCTCAACGCTGACGGGCGCGCGTTGTTGGGTGACTTCGGGATCGCGCTGCTCCATGATGCGATGCGGTACACCCACACTGGCGCATCGATGGGATCGCTGTCCTATATGGCACCCGAGCAGCGGCTGGACGCCCGAAACGTCGGGGCCGCTGCAGACATCTACGCTGCCGGGACCACGCTGTATTACCTGATCACCGGCGCCAACCCCGTCGATCTGTTCGCCAGCCCCCTGCACTCTCCGCGGTGGAGTGACCTGCCCGAGCGGCTGCGGCCGGTCATTCGGCGCGCCACCCGGTACGGTCCGGACGATCGATATTCCTCTGCCCAGGCCTTCGCCGATGACCTGCGACGCGCCCAGGACCAGATCGGCGTCCCGCTGCCGCCGGGCGCCCTCATCGAAGATGAGGACGGCGATCGACCAGAGTCCTTCACCGACTTTATGGGGCCGACCTCCGGGTTGACGATGCCCCGACTCCCTACAGACCTGCCCTACGCGCCCACCGCGCAGCCGGCGACGCCAACGGTGATGCCAACAGCGATTCCCGATGAGGCTCCCCGGACGCCGACGGGTTCTCCGCTGTTTCGGCCGCTCCCCTCGCCGCCGTCGGGCCAACGGCCGGTCAAAGATGACGTAGAACCATGGCGCGCCCTGGTGGCCACGTCCCTGGCCCTGGTCATTGGCCTGGGGATGTGGTTCCTCGGCGATCTTCAGCCGCCGCGGGCCGCGCCGGCACCGCTGAACATTGAAGAGCCGAAGTACAAAGTGGCGAATCCAGCGCCGACCGACCCGCCAACCGTGGTAGAGGTGCAACAACGCCCCCAGGCGCCGCAGCGGACGTCCACCCCCCGCCCACGACGACCGGAACGCGCCACGCTCACCCCGCGGTCTTCACGGCCCGCGCTGGAGCAACAAAACGGGAAACCCGCCGCCGGCATCGCGGCCGGTGTTTGGCGGGGGACCATGGACGGGCAGTCGGTGACCATCCGGCTCATCGGCTCTGATCGGCGGCTGTCGGGGACCATCTCCTCCATCGTCGATGGACACCCCGATATGCGCGCCCGCCTTCGCGGCCGATACGACGCCATGAGCCAGCGCATCTTCCTCCGGGGGATCTCGACCAGGGACTGGGCCCGGCCCGGCAACGGCGAGATCGAGTTGGACCAGAACGGCGACTTCGTGGGCGGCATCTGGCGGGATGAAGACACCAACCGGGTGAGACAGCTCAACCTGGAGCGTCAGTGACGTCCCGGGCGCTCAGCCATCCCTGGTGATGCTTCTTGTGGTAGCCGTGGATGAGCAACGTCAGCTCTCCCTTCGGCGCCTTCTCTGCGAACCGGGCCGCCAAAGACAGCAGGCCGCCCCGCTCGATCTGCTCGAACTTCTTGGTCAGCTCAACGCACAGGGCCGCCGGCCGGTCGCCGAACACCGCGGCGGCGGTGTTCAGGACGCTCCCGATCCGGTGCGGTGAGGCATAGACGATAAGCGTCGCCGGATTCATCAGCTCCTCTTCAAAGAATCGGGTTCGCTGTCCGGATTTTCGTGGAGGGAACCCCTTGAACAGGAAGCTGTGCACCGGCAGCCCCGACGCCACCAGCCCAGTCACCGCCGCGGTTGGCCCGGGGATGATGTGCACCGGGTGATCCGCCTCGCGCGCTGCCCGGCTCACCACGAACCCCGGATCGCTGATGAGCGGCATCCCCGCGTCGCTGACCAGGGCGACCGGGACGCCCGCCTCCAAGAACCCCAGGATCCGAGACGCCACCCGGGCTTCGTTGTGATCGTGGGCGGCGAAGAAGTGCGACGGTCGGGGGATCTCGAAGTGATTCAGCAGTTTCCAGGTCCGCCGCGTGTCCTCACAGGCCATCACGTCGACCGACCGCAGCACCCGCAAGGCCCGAAGGGTGATGTCCTCCAGGTTCCCCAGCGGCGTCCCCACCACATACAAGCCCGGCGCCAACGGTGAGGTCTCTTCATGTTCGCTCATGGCCCACCCAATATCCCGCTCGCTCCCCACTGGAGACGCCATGGTTGGCCCCATCTGATGGTACGCTCTGGGCCACGACATCTTCGATGGGGCCGTCGTGGACGCCTTCACCCAGTTCAACCCCGGCACCCGGGACGTCCCGTCGATGGCGGGGCGGGCGCAGGAGCGGCGGCTCACCAGGTCAGGACCTCCCCGGGCATCTTCGCCAACGCGGCTTTGCCCACGTCTCCGATCGGGTTGGCCTCAAGCCCGAGGGTGGTCAGCTGCTGGAGGTGCGGGCTGTTCGCCAGGATGATGGCGGCCTCGTCATCGAGATTGTTTTTTACCAGGGTGAGCGTCTTCAGGTTCTTCAGGTGGGGCGCGCTGGCGAGGGCCTGGACGCCCGCCAGCCCAATTTTGTTGACGCTCAGATCGAGCGAAGTGAGCTGCGCAAAGTGTGTGGCTTCGGCGATGGCCCGGGCACCCACCGCACCGATCTGATTGTTGCTGAGGTTCAACGTGGTCAGTCCCCGGAGATGAGTCGCCTGGGCGATGGCGAAGGCGCCCGCTTCTCGAATCTCGTTGTCTTTGAGGTTGAGTTCGGTGAGGGTGTTCAGGTGCCTCGCGTTGGCGATCGCGATGGCCCCATCGTCCCAGATGTCGTTGCCGTCCAGGTTCAGCGAGGTCAGCCCGTGCAGGTGCATCGCATTGACGATCGCGATGGCGCCTTCGTCCTCGATATAATTGAACCCGAAGTCGAAGGTCGTGAGGCGGCTGAATGGGTGCGCTGCCGCCAGAAGAGACGCCCCCTCCGGCCCCATACTGTTGCCGCGCAGGTAGAGCGCCGAGAGGCCATAGAGGTGAGATGCGTTGACGATGTACGCTGCGCCCTCGACGCCCATATCGGTATTGCTGAGGTTCAACATCGCAAGTCGATGGAGGTGTGTGGCTTCGGCGAGCGCCTTCGCCCCTTGGTCGCCCATTCGGTTGTTGTCGAGGTTCAGCCAGGTCAGGCCGCTGAGGTGGCGGGCTGCGGCGATGGCCACCCCGCCTGGAGCGGTGAAGAGGTTGTTCTCCAGGTCGAGCTGGGTCAACCCGTCAAAGTGTGATGCTCGCGCGAAGGTTTGCGCGCCTTCGTCTCTGATTCCGTTGAAGCTCAGGTCCAGGTTCCTGAGCCCATGAAACGGCTCCGCAGACGTGAGGACGCGAACGCCTTCATCTCCGAGCTGATTGTTACCGAGGAGGAGCGCATTGACGGCTTTGAGGCCGGCTGCTGTGACACGCTGAACGTGCTCTGGGCCGAGCTTGCTCCATGTGAGATCCAGAGATCGGAGCGAGACCCCATGCAAGGCCTGGAGGTTGGGCATCAACTCCCGTCGGGGAATCCTGAGATCGATGCCTTCGAGCATGCCGGTCTCTCGCATCGCCCACAACGTCATAGAGAGTCTGTGGTTGTGATGGACGGATGCACGCATCGGCTCGTTGAAGAACCAATCAGGCCGCCGGTCCTGGAAGCGCAGGTTCTGCGCGTAGTGTTCCCAGACCGCGGTCGCGTCCAGGGAGCGGATCAGCTCGATGCCCTGTTGGAAATCCGCCACGTCTGCGGAGGAAAGCAGCGGTCGGAGTCGGGCGAG
>JBCBLB010000633.1:0-5638 GCA_038520555.1 Myxococcota bacterium
CGAGCATCTCGACCAGGAACGCATCGAGCTGTTCGCCATGGCCAACGACACCATCTGCGAAGGGTCGCTGCGGCTTGCGGAGGGCAACCTCAACCAACACATCCCGATGGGCACCACCGCCGTCGCTGCCCTCGCCCGGGGGGCATCGGTCCACATCGCCAGCCTCGGGGACTCCCGAATCTATCTGGCGGGCACCAACGGCGTCGCCCTGGTCACCGGCGATCAGAACCTCCGCGGCGAGTGGCTGCGATCCTGGCAGGGTGACAAGCCCATCACCCTCAGCGGCGAGGGACAGGCGCTGGTGGGGTACCTCGGCCACTTCAACGTCGACGCCAAGCCCGAGCCGCTCACCCCTGTCCTCCGGCGGCTGCGGATGCTCCCGGATGAGACCCTGATCCTGTGCAGCGACGGGCTCAATGACTACGCCGCGGAGTCCCATGCCGAGATGGGCCAGCTGATCATCGACGCGTTGCAGCATGACGATCTCGGAGCCGGTGCGCGCACCCTGGTCGAGCATGCAAACGCCGGTGGTGGCGGCGATAACGTCACCGTCCTGCTGGGCCGCCTTCATGGCGGGTGATGATTGTGCTCTTCAAACGTCAGGTTGACAGATTCCGGTCAAATTTTGACGTCAATGAGGTGACAACTGCTTGCCTCAGGCAATCGAAACTGGCTACCTCACCGCGTCCCTTCCTCACTCACAACCGTCTGGAGGACGCTATGATCAACAATCGAATCTTCCGCTTCACAGCATTCACCCTTCTTTCTGGCCTTCTGGCCTTCTCGATGGGCAGCGATGACGCGATGGCAGGCAAGAAGAAAAGAGGCAACGACGCCCCCACGGAGATCGTGGAGACCGGCATCTCAGCCTTTGATGACACCTTCATGCAGGTCAAGACCATCCATGGCACGCTCGACACCTCCGAGACGTCGATCAAGACGGCAGAGACGGACATGCTGACCGCAGTCGGTGCAGCCACCGACGCCCCGCTGGAGACCGCCCTGGCGGACTTCCAGTCTCAGGCGCAGGAGTTCATCACGGTTGAGATGGATGGCACCATGCCTTCCCTCAACTTCAAGCCCGAAGCCCCGGCAAACGTCCAGACCGGCGTCAACGGCATCAACAGCGCCCTGGGCAACCTCAAGGGCGTCATCGCAGAGCTGGAGACCCTTCCCGATGAGGTCAGCACCCTCATCGACGCGGCCACGGCGATGCCCGCTCAGGTCCCTTCTGCGGTCAAGGACGCCGGTCTCGGGGTGAAAGAGATCCGGCCGACCACCCAGAAGGTCAAGGACAACGTCACGGTCACCAACCAGACCCCTGCCCGGGTGGAGAGCACCCTGGGCGCCGCAACGGGCCTGGTCAAGACCGTCACGGACACGTTCACCGCCCAGTGATCTGAGCGGACGAGCAGACCGGTGCGCCCCCGCCATGGCGGGGGCGCGTTTGTAATCGGCGGTGATGCACTTCGGCCGCATGGCGAGATACCGGAAACATGTCTGGTTCCACGACGCCATCCCCCCGGGCGTTGAGTTGAGGTGCTGCTGTATGTCATCGGCTGAGTATGAGGCTCACGTCATCCGCGCAGAGGTGCTGACGGAGCTGATCCACGCGCCATGGGAGGCGCAGCGGCTGCGAAGCGTGCGAAAAGCGCTCGGCGCCACCCCAGACGCCATCGTCGCGCGTGTTCGCGCCCTCCCCCCCGAAAAAGCGGCCAGAGCGATCCCGGCCAGCCGGTTGAAGACCCCGTGGGCGCAGTGGTTTCGACGCGTCTTGTTGCATCGTGCGCACCCCACGCGCTACCCGCCCCCAGACACCGGGGGGTATCTGGAGATCAAATTCCGCGCATCTCAGAAGGGCATGTGGATGCCACATCCGCTGGTCTATCAGCAGGAGAAGCGTTTCATCATCGCAGCGATTGCATCGATGCGTCCGAATGGTCCGCTGAGCGTAGAGATTCAGCAGCGGCTCCGCCGGCCAGACTGGAACCAGGTCATCCCACGCGCGCTGCTCTGGGAGCTTCACCCTTCCCATATTCGGTCAGCGACCTTCCGGATGCGGCTGATGATGCCTGCGGGACACATCGCTGACCTGTCCCCCGCGCGAGCGTATGCGATCCCACAGCAGCTGTTCTTCGAGCGTCAGACCGCCTGATAGGCTCGCCGGGCGTCCACAGAGATGATCGCGTCTTCTTCGAGGAGGTAGCCGGTCAGCCGCCCGCCATAGACGCATCCGGTGTCCAGTCCGAGGGTCTGTGGCCGATGATCCTGGAGCATCCGCCGGGCGTCGTGCCCGTAGATGACGAGGGGGAGCCCGTGGTACAGCTCCCACCAGAACGGGTTCTGCTCGTCGGTGTCGTCAGGCCAGCGGCGGACCCGGGTGGCGGTCTGATGATCGGTCCCCGCGCGTCCTTCGGTGGGGTGCAGTCCGGCGTGAACAGCGATCCAGCCGTCTTCTTCGAGGAACAACGGGAGGGACTTCAGCCATGTGATGGCGGGCTGGGGGGCGAGGGCCTGCCCCCGCAGCGCCCAGCGGCGGAGGACGAAGTCATCGTGGTTTCCACGGATCGCTTCGGCACCAGAGGACTGGATGAGGTCCCAGACACCGTCCGGGTCGGGGCCCTTGGTGAACAGGTCGCCGAGCAGGATGATCCGATCGGCGGCCGCCCGTGTGAGCAGCGCGTCCAGCTCTTCCGCGCAGCCATGGACGTCTCCGACGAACAGGGTCCGGTTTGACATCAAGATCCTCTCGCAACGCTCACCTGGGACTTAATCCCGAACCGAGCCGCGCGGGACCTGAACACAACCGGCGACAAGGCGCACTGGTCGGATAGAGTGGGGGAGGAGGTGGATGTGAAGCGAGCGGCTGTGATCCTGCCGATGATGACGATAACGCTGACGATAACGCTTCTGAGCGGCTGTATCTCGAACGTCGCGGGGGACTGGGTGGGGACCTGTGCGCTGTTCACCTCCGGTGAAGAAGCGAGCATGGACGTCCAGGCCAACGTCTTCACCGACAACGGCAGCGAGCTGGACGGCGAAATGACGGTTGCGGACTGGATGGGGGACACCCGAACCGGTCGGTTGTTCGGCAACCGCACCGGTCGGTTCGTGGTGATGCGGGGCCAGTTCTTGAGCGAGCTGGGCTACTACGAGATGGAGATTGACGTCGAGCGGCAGTCCAGCGCCCGATTGGACGGCGACTGTTTCTTCCGGGTGCCGGATGGAGACGGTGAGCTGTTCGGTGTGATCGAGATGGCTCGGTGATAAGTCTGGCGATTGTGCGGGCGCATGGATAAAGCGCAGCAGACGGACGGAGCTTGATGATGCAGACGCCACAACGGATGAAGGAGATGCTCAACCCCCGCTCTTGAGCGGTGGTTGACTGGCGTACGCCCCCGAGCTTCGAACCCACGGAATGAACGCAGATGCGACAGCCGACGGGCTGTGCTGTGTCATGGTGCGATTCATTCGTCGAACACCCATTATCCACCGCTCTTTGACGGGCGGCGTGGGGAGGATTGCATGAAAGAGTTCAACGTAGAGACGGTCCGAAACATCGGGATTGCGGCGCACATTGACGCGGGGAAGACGACGCTGACCGAGCGGATCCTGTATTACACCGGCGCGCTGCACCGCATCGGCGAGGTCCACGATGGCAGCGCGCACACCGACTATCAGGACGAAGAGCGGGCCCATGGCATCACGATCACCACGGCGGTCACCAAGTGCCCGTGGCGGGGTCAGCTGATCCAGGTGGTCGACACCCCCGGGCACGTCGACTTCACCATCGAGGTCGAGCGGGCGATGCGGGTGCTGGACGGCGGGGTCATCGTCCTCGACGGGGTCCGTGGGGTCGAGCCACAGACGGAGACGGTCTGGCGTCAGGCCAACAAGTTCTCGATCCCCCGGCTCATCTTCGTCAACAAGATGGATCGCCCCGGGGCGAGCTACGAGCGGAGCATCGAGACGCTCAGCCGCAAGCTTGGCGGGAACCCGGTGCCGGTCTGTGTGCCGCTGCCCGACTCGCTGACGGTCCTCGACCTGGTCCATCAGGAAGCGGTCACCTTCTCGGGGAAAATGGGCGAAGAGGTGACACGAACCCCCTTTACGGACGAGCAGGCGGAGGCCGCAGAGGAGCACCGGGAGACGATGCTCCTGGCTGCCGCGGAGGTGGATCCGGATCTGGAGGATGCTGTCCTGGAGGGCGAAGCCATCGCGCCAGACCGGATCTGGGCGGCGCTCCGGAAGGCGACGCTGGCGGGGACGATCAACCCGGTGTTCGGCGGCTCGGCGCTTCGAAACTGGGGGGTTCAGCCGTTGTTGGACGGGGTCCTCAAGCTTCTGCCTGCGCCGCTCGATCGACCGGCGACCCTGGCGAAGACCCCTGATGATGAAGACGTCATCGTTGAGATGACCACCGAGGGGCCGCTGGTCGCCCTGGCCTTCAAGGTGCAGATGTTCGAGGGGCGCCGGCATGTATTCATCCGCTTGTACCGTGGCAAGCTGACCCCTGGAGAGAAGGTCGCCCTGAGCGGCAAGGGGGAAGAGGAGCGGGTCGCCCGGGTCTTCGACATCGACGCCAACCGCAAGAAGCGGCTGACCGAGGCGGTCGCCGGGCAGATCGTGCTTCTTGCGGGGCTGCGTAAGGCGACGACCGGGGACACCCTGACCGTCCCCGGCGAAGAGATCCTCCTGGAGTCCATCGACGCCCGTGAGCCGGTCCTCGGGCTGGCCATCGAGCCGGAGAGCACCCGGGACGAAGAGAAGATGCTCGAAGCCTTGCGGAAGGTCTGCGAAGAAGACCCGACGTTGCGCTTCGAAGACGATCCGGAGACCGGGCAGCGGATCCTCTCCGGGATGGGCGAGCTTCACCTCCAGATCATCTTTGAGCGGATCTCTCGGGAGCATGGCGTCAAGATCCGGGCCGGCAAGCCCCGGGTGGTGTCTCGGGAGACGATCTCGAAGGAAGGGGTGGGCGACGCCCGCCTGGATCGGCTCATCAAGGCAGGCGACAAAGAGATCCATCTGAAGGCACGGGCCAGGGCGATCGCCCGTCCGATGGAGCGGTCGAGCGGGCTGAAGCAGACCGTCGCGCCCGCGGTGCTCCCGGCCGAGGCGGAGATGAGCGCCGAGCAGCAGGAGGCCGTCCGCCAGGGCGTCGCCGATGCGCTGCTGGGCGGCCCGATCGAGGGAGCCCCGTTAGAGGACGTCGAGGTCGAGCTGGTTGAGGTCGAGCTGTTCGAAGCGGCCTCATCGCCGCAGGCGCTCCGGATCGCCGCCTCGCAGGCCGTCCGCGAGGCCCTCAGCAACGCTGGCGGTCAGGTGCTCCGCCCGATCATGCGCGTCGAGGTCGTGGTCCCCGATGAGTCGATGGGCACGGTGCTCGGCGATCTGCAGTCCCGCAAGGCCATCATCACCGGCCAGGAGTCCGAGATGGGCACCTCGACCATCCATGGAGAGTGCCCCCTCAACGAGCTGTTGGGCTATACGACGACCTTGCGCTCGATCACCCGGGGCCGCGGTCAGTTCACGATGGAGTTCGCCCGCTTCGACGTATCATAAGCCCCTGCTGCGGGTGATCACCGGCTGGCGCTGGAGGTCAGCCCGGGGCAGCGCAGCTCAGAGGCGGTCCTGC
>JBCBLB010000674.1:0-5191 GCA_038520555.1 Myxococcota bacterium
ATTTGGTCTGTGGTGGAGGGTGGTGGGGTGGTCTTGTCGGGCAACTCCGGTGCCCTGGTTCTCTCTCATAGTCTCAAGAGACAGGTTCTCGGTCAATTTTTGAGCCACTGAGAAGCTCGCGCGGTGAAGCGGTGAGTGAGGGGGTCGCCCGGGTCCTCCAGATCAACCTCAACCCCGCGCGCTCCATCCAGAACGTGAGGGTTATCGTGGATACGCCTCGGGTTTCTGGATGGAACGAGATCGACACGGTCGGAGTGCGCCCCACGCAGCGGTGAGGTGGGTGGTTACTCTGCTGCGTTCGCGATCAGCCCGTCTTCACCGCGCATGATCTGTAGCCGGGACTCGTCGATCTCCCAGGACACTTCCCCGTCAGCGAAGATCGTCCGGATCGACTCATCGTAAAACAGGCTCTCCTTGGGGCACTCTGCCGAGGCCCAGGCCATGTCCGAGAACGTGATGGTCGCGTTGGTCGCGGTGTAGTCCCCGCTTCCGGTGTGGCAGACGCTGTCGACCACGACGGTGCCGTCTTCATTGAAGCGCCAGGTGGGATCGGTCTCGACCGCGGCGTTCGTGGCAGCGTCACCGTCAATGACAGTGTTCAGCACCCACTCCGCGTCGCCCAGCGCCATGTCGGGGAACACGACCTCACGATCGGTCAGCTCCATGACCACATCGTCGGTGGTCAGGGTCAGGATCGGGTCTTCGTAGCTGATGGTCGGGCGATCCGTCAGGAAGCCCACGAGCCATCCGTCCTGGTCATGGAGGCGGCTGTCTTCGCAGCCCATCTCGGTCGTCCAGATCTCATCGATCACCAGTACATCATCTTCGATGACGTAGGGCCCGCCGCTGCCGTTGCAGCCACCGCTGGCCGACATCTCCTTCTCTGAAAAGGACAATGAGATGTCGGTCACAGGCTCGTAACCGGTAATATCCGTCAACAGGAAGTCATGCCCGGCCAGGGGATTGTCGTCGTCGGCGCCTGTGTCACAGCCGATGAGCACGAGCGGAGCGGCAAGCAGGCAGGGGAGAAGTACAGTACGCATCATTCAGATCCTCATGATGAGTCGAGAATGTGATGCCTGACCTGGGCCCGATATTCATCCTCTATCTTAATTTTGCCCGGAAAATCAAGTCGTTCGACCGCCAGGCTCTGAAACCAGACGGGGAGCTTTGACACCCACCGGTCTTGTTTTGACGCTCACGGTTGGCGTCAACACAGCACATTATCCCTGCCCCCTGGACAAGGATATCTTCCCATGAACACGATCATCTCTCTGTTGTGGATGCCGCTGGCCCAGGCTGGCTCGGTCAACGGAATCAACCTCCGTCAGCGTCTGGGCGAGCCGGTTCTTGTGGGACGCTTCAACATCCGCGACACGACGAAGATGGCCTGCGGAGAAGAAGAACTCGATGTCGATCTTCGCATCATCGACCCGACCGAGGGCGCGAGCGATCCCGTCCGGTTCTCGACGGTCGATGTTCCGGTATACCCCACCTTTGGTCGGCTCCGTTCGGTTGGGTGGTCCCACCAGGAGCGCTGGTCTGCCCGATCCGGGCCCCTCGTCCAGCAGGTCCTCGCCGCGAAGGAGAAGGGATCGTCTGACACCATCGCGATCACCCTGCTCGACTGTGACGGTGGGGCAATCGACACGGTGAAGGTGTACATCGATGATATGGGCCTCGACGATGGAGACCCGATCTACGGCTTCGCCGGCAAGAACACCTACGGTGCGCTTCGGGCAGACGTGTTCACTGACGACGACGGGTTCGATACCCTCAGCATCGACGTCGTTGGCGCCGGTGTCTCGGGAGGCACCGTGCTGTACGGAGAGTGGACCGTGGCCGTCTCTTTTGACACCGCGCGCATCCGCGTCAACGCACCGAGCACCGTCACGCCCGAAGAGCTGGAGCTGGATTACGGCTTCTCGGAGGACGCGACCTTCCAGTTCAACACCACCTACTCCAGCGGGGCCACCCACACCGGGCACCGCTCCTTCGACAACCTCCGACACCACTTTCAGGGGCAGGGCGTCTTCCAGTTGCTCCTTGATCCGGACGCCGGGACCGCGCGCGGTGTGTTTCGGGGAGATGCTTCCTTTGAAGAAGAGCTTTCTGCGGGTTTGGTGACCATCACCAGCGGGGACACCGTGACCGAGGCAGGCTTCTCGACGAAGAGCGCGGGGAGCCGCCACACGACCCGGTCCGCGACCCTGGCCACCTCCAATCCCTGCGCCACCAGCAAGGGCCGGCGGAGCTGTGACAGCTACTCCTACACGTTCTGGATCCGCCCGACAGGGCTGCGCCCGGCCACAAGCGCACCCTCGGGGTTCTATTCTACGGACATCTCCAAGAGCACCGCGGGAGAATTCAACGGCAGCCTGATCCATGAACCCAACGCGGATGGCGGCTACACCGTCACGCTGAAGGCCACCGGAGAAGAGACGAAGGGCGGTGTGTTTGTCACCGACACCGGGGGTACCCAGTCCCGCGCCCTGACCTTTGAGGTCGGTGCGGACGGGACCTACACCTACACCGAGGAGATCGCGGGCGAGGTGGCCTCGGAGGGGAAGGGGGAGCTGTCCGGGGCAGGCGGGATCGATCTGGACGGCTTCGACTGGGGGACCAGCGCAGCGAGCCCCAACCCCGACGATGACTCTGCGATCGTGGAGTCCATCCTCAACACGCTCCTCGGCGCAGAGGACACCGACACCGGCGGGATGAGCTGGGGGATGGGAATGACCTCGACGAGCAACGATGGAACGACCACCGGTGTCAGCTCGGTCGCCTTCGAGCTGACCGCAGACGGAGACGACAGCCCGGTGATCCCCGCCGGGGTTTCGGGTGTGTTGACCTCTCAGAACCTCAACATCGAGCGAACCAACACATTCTCTCTGAAGGTACCGTCAGACCTGAGCGATGTGGACGTCTCGATTGAATTGTACACGAAAGATTCGAAGGAGCCGAGCTGGGGATGTGCGCAGGTGTCGGTGAGCGATACCGGCATCCTCTGCGAGTGTTCCCACCTGTAGAAGCGATCCCAACGAGTCTCCGCCATCTCGTCCCCCCGTTGTAGAGGCTGTATGGCGCTACAATGGGGGCTTTTGCTTACCATGTCTGAGCCGGTTGTCGTCTGGGATGATGGTTTTCAGCTCCGCGATACAGCGATCCCAGTCACAGTAACGGCCAACCCCATTTCCAGTATGGGGGTGCGCAGGGGCAACCAGTGTCGGTGGCCGCGGAGTAGACTCCTGCGCCCTCGAACTCCGCCAACCGATCGAGGGGTAGCTTGCCGTACTGGACCCCAACAGCGATCACAACCGTGCGCGTCATGAGGATAGTGTCGTCATCCAGGGTGACCGGATAGCCGTCGTTGACCGCTTCGATGGACCGACAGGCGGCCGGAGTGGTGATTCGAGCGCCCTCCCGTACGGCTGGAGCTTGTTGATCTGGTCGGCAGTGAGGCTGGTGTATGCAAGGTCGTTGATCGTATCAGGCATTCCTACACCTCCGCCGCGACCGGACCAGCTGCCTTCTGGGCGACCATGAAGTGGCTAGACGTTCCCCGGAAGATGCTTTCATCATCGATAATGATGAATCCGCCGCTCTGCTGGACCAGCTGTTCAAGGTCGGAACGACTGACGCTTCGGATGGGGATGGAAATCACACCGAGCAAACAGAGCGTTCGCACAAGCATGATCTGCAGAAAACCAAGGAGTGAAGACCTGTCTCGGAACGCGGGAGTCACCGATATCATCACCCCGTTTGGCTTGAGAAGGGCGTGCATTCTCCTTATTGATGCTTGAGGGTCAGGAATCGTGTGAAGTATATTGAATGCCAAGATTACGTCGAATGACTCAGCCTCAAACGAACCGTCGAAGATGTCGACCCGGGCAAACGTCGCATTCCCAATCCCGCCTTCGCGAGCCTTCTGCTGGGCGAGGTCGACCATCTTAGACGAGATGTCGATCCCATGGACTGATTTCACGCGAGGAGCGAGGTCGCAGGCCGTAGTTCCGGTACCACAGCCGTAGTCTAAGACAACATCCGTCGGCTTGACGTGTCGTCTTGCGTTCTCTCGGCTCCTACGATGTATGGCTTCGAACCGCTCCTCTGTTCGGTCGTAGTTGTCCGCTGAAGCATCCCAGAAGTTCTCTGTTTGATTCATTACCTACATCCTTCGCTGGTTGTTGCCGACGATCCAATGAACATCGGAGGTTCGCTACTGGGAGAATTGGACGTGAGTCTCCAGAATACGCCGGTGCATCTCGACTACTTTGTCGACCCCTTCATCGAGCATTTCGTTTCCTTCGACGGGATTTTCAAAGAGCCACAACCCCATTGACGTGTCCACAGACGCAGCGATCTGCATGAGCACCTTCATCGGAAGGTCCTTGCGCACCACACCCAGCCTCTGACCTCGCTCGAAGTAGCGCTCAAGCCACGACACGCAGCGGGCGTCGACTCCCAACCGAGCGATTTCCTCGGGACTCAGTTCCGCGAGCGTCTTCACAAGACCTACAACCTGTGCATGGTCAATCGAGAAGCGGTAGAGCGCCTTGTAGCTTACCTTTAGCTGCTGCCAGAACTCCGAAGCGGGGAGTTTTTCCGGCGGCCGGTGGCTTTTGAATTCGGCTTCGAAGTGTTGAACAGCTCGGCTGACGACTGTGGCGTAAAGGTCGGCCTTGTCGTCAAAGTAGTAATAGAAGACCCCTTTGCTGATCCCGGTTCTGGCCAGAATGTCATTCAGCGACGCTCCGTGAAGACCACCTTGCAGGAAGGACTCAGAGGCATTCGAAAGGATCACGTCACGGCGTTGCGGGTCGAGGTTCTCGAATCGGGGTCTTGGCACAGGTCACCAGAGGTGCAGGTGGCGGTTAGACCGACTGGTTTAACCGGGTGGTCTACAAGTAAGCAGAACAAGGCCCTCTGTCCAATCGGATCTCCACAGCGCTTCGTCAGCGGGCCGCCAAGCGACCCCCACAATGCGTCTGGATCAACAGACCTCAAAAATTATCTGTATCCATTGGCGCTGTGGAAAGCGCTCAAGGAGCTTTCCAGGGACTGTGAGCTGCCGCTGAGAGGAAATTCAGACAGCATATTTGGTCTGTGGTGGAGGGTGGTGGGGTGGTCTTGTCGGGCAACTCCGGTGCCCTGGTTCTCTCTCATAGTCTCAAGAGACAGGTTCTCGGTC
>JBCBLB010000546.1:0-6838 GCA_038520555.1 Myxococcota bacterium
CACCCAGAACATCGACGGCTTGCATCGAATCGCCGGAAACTCCGTGGACCGCACCTATGAAGTGCACGGCAACGGCCATGAGATGCGGTGCTCGGTTCGGTGCACCGCGGACCGGTATCCGATCCCCGATGGCGTCGGCAGCAAAGATCGGGAGACCCCGCTGACCGATGATGAGAAGGCGCTGCTGGTCTGTCCGAAGTGCGGCGCCGTGGCCCGGCCCCATGTGCTGTGGTTTGATGAGCACTATGAAGAAGACTTTTATCGGTCGGACACCGCGATGCGGGCAGCGCTGCGGGCGGGGCTGTTCGTGACCGTCGGCACCTCTGGGGCGACGTCTCTGCCGCTGCATGCGACCGCTGCAGCGGCAGAGACCGGGGCGGTCATCCTGGACATCAACCCCAACCCCAACCCCTTCCAGGCGTTCGCGACGGATTATTCCCGTGGGATGTGGTTGAAGGGGTCATCCAGCGAGCGGGTGCCGGCGCTGGTATCGCTGCTGATCGGCGAGTAGGTCCACGACCGCGCGGACTTCTGCGACGCGGTCGGGCAGCTCGGCGCCCATCCGGCCAGGCACCCGCACCACCAGCTCGCCGCCGGCGATCTCCGAGTCGGGGAACGCATGGAGCACACGCAACAGGGTGCCGCAGGCGTCGGGCTCCTGAAGCCGATGGGCCAACCACTCGGGCCCCTCAATACACAGGGCATTGTCCAGGATCGGCTGCTGCAGCCGCAGCCCACCCCGCTCGCCGGGACGCCGGCGCCGGATGCGCACCCGGTGATCCCGCACCGCGGCGCGGATGATCGTCATCATGCCGCCCTGGGGGATCCGGACGGTCAGATCCGGCCCGGACAAGGCCCGCTCTTCGTTCATGATCTGGTTGGCCAGGCCGAAGCGGCGCGCCGCTTCCTGCCAGGGGGCGCGGCTGCGCGCCTCCAGCCGCAGACACAGCCCGCCCAGCTCCATCAAGAACACGCCCAGCTCGCTCTCGATCATGCCGCGGATGCAGATCTCGATGCGTTCATCGCTGATGTCGATGCGTTCCGCGGTCGCGCTGAGGCTGTGGGCCGGGAGCAGCCCCGCGTCGACCGCGGATTCACCGCTGCCCGCGAACAGCAGCTCGCTGGCGAGCGGCATCCGGGTCTGCACCGCCCCACAGGTGATCCGGGCAGGGTGGGTGTTCGACAGCCGCAGCCGCCCGGTCTCGGTGTCCTGGAGCCACATCTCGATCCGTCGTCCCGAGAACTGCCCGACCAATCGATGGCCGGTGGGCCCCATGCCCGGTCGGTACTGCAATCCCAGCCGCCCAGAGAGAGCGGCCCAGGGGTGGCCCCACATTCGACGCCAGCGGTCAGTGCCGATCGCCCGGAGATGATCCCAGGCCCAGACCGTCAGCAGCGGCAGCGTCGTCGTCGCGGTCAGAACCCCCAGCGCTTCGGTCGCCTCAGTAATCATACCTTCTTAAAGTCTAGCGCCGTCCCTGTCATCCGAGAAGGCGTCCACACCCAATTTCATCGGACGCTATCTTGAAGCATGAGCGTTTCATCCAAATTTTCACCGAGAGCATCATATCAACATGACGGATGAACTGAACTTTTCTGGAACACGCGTCCTGGTCACCGGGGGGTCGGGCGACATCGGCCGTGCGATGTGCCTCGCGTTTGCTGCCCGCGGTGCGAAGGTCGCCTTCACCTGGTTTCTTGGCCATGAACGCTGTGATCAGTTGGTCGACGCCATCACGGCGGCCGGCGGTGTGGCCGCCCCCATCCGCGCCAACCTCCGGGACAAGGGCGCCGCGGCCACGATCGCTGCGGCGCTGCCGGAGGCGTGGGGGGGGCTCGACGTCCTCATCAGCAACGCCGCCACCGGTGTCCTCAAGCCCGCCATGCAGCTCACGGCCAAGCACTGGAAGGCTGTGATGGCCGTCAACGCGCAGTCCTTCCTGGAGCTGGCCCAGGCCTTCGCCCCGAAGATGGCGGCGGGTGGCCGGATCCTCGCCCTGACCAGCGCCGGAGCGTCACGCGCCATCGAGAACTACGCCCTCGTCGGCGCCAGCAAGGCCGCCCTGGAGAGCCTCGTCCGACACCTCGCCATGGAACTCGGACCGAAGGCCATCACCGTCAACGCCATCTGCCCCGGCGTCGTGGACACCGCCGCCCTCGACCACTTCCCCAACCGCGAGCAGCTGCTCCGCGTCGCCCGGATGCGCACCCCCAACGGACGGCTGGCGACCCCCGAAGACGTCGCCCAGGTCGCCCTCCTGCTGGCCAGCCCCTTCGCCGCGATGATTCAAGGCCAGACCATCACCGTGGATGGGGGCTACGGGATCCTCGCATAAGGGATCTCAGCGACGGCGCTTCTTCTTCGGGCCGCGACGGTATCGACCGAATCGCCGCTCCTTCTGGGCGAGGCGCGCCCGCCGCTTCTCCTGCTCGGCGCGCTCCTCGACCAGCTTCTGGTAGCTCGCCCATCGCGCAGCCGAGAGCGAACCGTCCGCGATCGCCGCAGCGACCGCGCAGCCTGGCTCGCCGTTGTGACGGCAGTCCCGGAACCGACACTGCGTCATCAACACCGCGACGTCCTCGAAGACGGTCTCCAGCGCCTCGCCGCTCCACAGCTGCAGCTCCCGCATCCCCGGCGTGTCGACCAACACCCCGCGATCGTCGGGGAGGATGAACAGCTCGCGATGGGTGGTGGTGTGGCGGCCATGGGCGTCATGGGACCGAATCTCGGCCGTCTCCTGAACCGCCTCCCCGATCAGACGGTTGACCAGGGTCGATTTTCCAACCCCAGAGGAGCCCACCAGGCCGACCGTCTGCCCCAGGCCAAGCCAGGGGAGCAGCCGCTCCAGGCCATCGTCGAGGAGCGCGCTCACCGTGATCCGGGGGACACCCATCGCGATCGTGTCGGTCTGGGCCTGGTAGGTCTTCAAGGCGTCGCCGGCCAGGTCCGCCTTGTTGAGCACGATGACCGGCTGCGCCCCGCTGGCCCGCACGACGGTCAGATACCGCTCCAGCCGCCGCAGGTTGAAGTCCTGGTTCATCGACGTCACGATAAACACCGCGTCCAGGTTGGCGGCGACCAGCTGAGGCTCGGCGCGCTCCCCGGCGGCCTGTCGGGTCAGCGCGGTCCGACGCTCCAGGACGGTCTCGATATGATGCAGATCGCCACCGGAGCCGGACCGAATCGCGACCCAGTCACCGACGCCGGGCTTCTCCAGGCTGGAGACCTTCCGCCGCATCCCCTGCGGCGGCCAGGCCCGACGCTCGCCGTCTGCTGTCATCAGCCGATATTGACCGCGATGCTCAACGATGACCCGCGCCGGGAGCAGCGCCGGATCGCCGAGGGCGTCGAAGCGTGCCTGGAAATGTGGAGACCATCCCAGCGCCTGAAGCGCCGGATGATCCCCAAAAAAAGCCGATGGATCCGAAGACATGTCCTGGGTTTATCCCCCTGTTCGTGGCACGGTCAGCGCCACAGTCAGCGGCACGGGAGGCAGTTGGATATATCTCTATCCAACGAGTGGGAGAGGACTGATGCGGCTGATCTGTCTGGTCAACACGATTGACAATATCATCAGTGGGAACGCCACCACCCGGCTGCTGACCGCCGCCCTCCGGCGGGGCCACGACGTATGGCTCACCCAACCCGATGACCTCGGGCTGGGGACCTCCGACCAGATCACCGCCCGCGCCATCTCGGCCATCCTCGACGGCGATCGGTTCGTCCTCGGCGCATACAAACAACTGGTCGTCCGCGCTTCGGATGTCCTCTTTTTGCGAACCCGGCCCGACCGCGATCCGAACCGGCAGTGGGCCCACCACATCGCGATGAGCCTCGCCCGGATGGCCCGACAGCAGGGCGTCCTGGTCCTCAGCGATCCCGACGGCCTCACCGCTGCCGCAAGCAAGCTCTATCCCACCCTGCTCCCCCGAAGCCTTCGGCCCGAAGCCCTCATCACCCGCGACCCCGAGCAGATCCGAAGCTACGTCCTGAAGAGCGAAGAGCCCGTCATCCTCAAGCCCCTCGACGGGGACCGGGGGCGGGACATCTTTCGGGTCCACCGCGATGACCTGTCCAACCTCACCCAGATCGTCGATGTCCTCACCCGGCATGGGTTCGCCGTTGTGCAGCGGTTCTTGCCCGCCGCAAGAGAAGGGGACGTCCGAATCCTGCTCCTCGATGGCGCACCCATCGTCGTTGATGGCGCCCTCGCCGCGATCCGACGGGTGCCCGGTGACGCGGACTTCAGAAGCAACCTGCACTTCGGGGGACACCTCGCCGACGCTGAGATGACCCCGCAGCTTGAGGCCATCATCGATGCGGTCGGGCCCAGGCTGCGGGAAGATGGCATCTTCCTCGCCAGCGTCGACGTAATCGGGGATGTGGTGGTTGAAGTCAACATCTTCAACCCCGATAAGTTCGCTCACGCCGCACGGTTCGCCCGCCTCAACGTCGCCGGCGCCGTCATCGATGGGATCGAGAAGCGCGCTCACGCCCATCATCGGCGCTGAGCAGAATCACACGTCGATCCGGGATCGAACAAGCCCGATGATGTGTGTAATTTTCATGAAACCAACCCTGTTTTGAGAGTATGGATGAACGCGCATGCGCAGGGACCGTTGCGTGATCTTCTGTAATAATTAATTTTTATTTCATCTTTACTCGTCCTTATCGGGCTTATCTTCGTTCGTGTAAGAGCATGTAGTTGAATTGGGCGGAAGGGGAGGAGTATGGTCAATCTCACAGGAGGGCTGAGCGGGTGTTGACGAAACATCCTGATTAATAAGAATAATCCTCTTGTATGAATCGCCTCTTCATGGCGAGAGTCGCCTGTGGCGGCGATAAATAAACCTGTAATAAGGAGCATCATCATGCAACGCGCGATGATCGGTTCGACGTTGGTGTCTGTCTGCCTGTTCTCCAGCGCGGCGTTTGCCGCACCGATCGCACCGGATCCGTTCTCAGGGTCGGGATTCGATGTCAACTACTGCGATCTGAACGGGCTGTGGAACGAGGATGCGAACAACACGTCTTCTGGCGTCGGGTTGGACTGGTACAGTGTGCCGGTCTCATCTCCTGGAGATCCATGGCAGCAGGTCAGCATTGAATCGTCGACAGCCACCTACTTCGGCAACGGAAACGAGTGCCAGTCTGGTGTGGTCGGATCGAGCCCCTGGGACACCCTGACGCTGGACACCTATGGTTCGATTACACCCGTCACCTACAGCCCCCAGGGCGGCTTTGTGGGAGAGAACGGATCGACGACGACGTGGCGGGCTGGGAACCTTCGGATTCATAAGCACGAATACTGGGGCGCGGTCAGTGATGGGGATTATGAAGACGGCTTTGATCTGTCCAAAGAAAGCCAGGCGCTGATTATCGATGTAACCATAAGCAATATGGGCTGTGAAGACGACGAAGTGTACTTTATGCACGGGGTCGATCCCGATCAGGATGTCGCGTCGTTTACAGACTATACGACCTGTAACGATACGACACCGTCGGAGAACTTTGTCTTCAGCGAGGGGCCGAACTCGGGTCTGACGGTCGGATATGGCCGCTGCGACGAGAAGGCGCAGTCGGTCGGCCATACGTCGACCTGGGACACCGACGCGACAGGCAGCACGTTCTCGGATGAAGGGTACACCCGGGCAGATTACACTCAGCACATCAACCACTTCGCCTCTGTGCCCGCGCTGGAGAGCGTAACGTTCACCTTCATCTTCGTGGCTGCGCAGTCGAAAGAGGCCGCCCTGGAGCGCTACTACAAGACCCGCGCAGAGGTCTGCTGTGACGAAGACAGCGAAGACTATGAGACCGATCGGTCCTACCTCAAGGACCTGGGCGAGTGCAAAGAGTCGCGGACGTTTGAGAAGTACGCGGTCGAGCTGAAGCTTGGAGACGTGGAAGCGGTGGTCCACAAGATCAACGCAGAAGCGCTTGAGAAGGGCTCCGAAGCCCGCTGATCAGCGCCGCTCAGTCTTCGGCGCGGGGGCGCAGCTCCCGCGCCTTTCGGGCGTCCTCCAGATCGACGACGTCTCCGGTTTCCAGGGCACGTTCCCAGGCGTCCTGCTGTTCCTGGGCGGCCTCATCGGCGGCGGCCCGGTCTGATCGGATCGAGGTCGCGAAGAAGAACCACGCATGGTACGTCATGAAGGCGCCTGCGGCGACGGTGAACAGCGCCCAGTCTGCGGCGGAGAGCTCCATGGAGGCCCGCAGATCAGCCTTCGCCGGAGATCAGCAGCGCGGCCTGCTGTTCATAGGTGATGGGGCCGCCGCTGTTGAACGCTGCGCCGAGACCGACCATCGCGCCGACCCGCAGTCCCCCGAGCCGCACGGACACCGACGGCTCCAGCATCACGGGGATGCGATGCGCCCACCCGCCGGTGACCCGCCCAGCGGCAGGCGCAGACACGGCGACGCCCCAGTCTGTCCGCTCGCCCCTGCGGCGAACGCGCACCGAAGGGGTCAGCGTGATCGCAGCAGCGGGTTCGATCAGCGGTGCGCTGATCCCCGCTGCGAGGTACCCATCGAGCCCCCATCGGTCTGCGTCACCGAGCAGGCGGCGGCGGGCGCCGACCGCGGCGCCGAGGGCGCTCCCCGAGGTTCGCAGGTTGATGGCTGCGCCCCACTGGTCGCTCCACCATGCGCCGGCGGACAGCGTGGGCGCGCCCGCGGCGAGGCTCCAGGTCTGGCCGGGGGTTCTGAGCGCCAGCGGATCCGCGGCGGCGGTCTGGAGGGCCGCGATCAGGGCGAAGACGATTCCCATTCCACTCCCGAGAAGCTGCCTTGTTCCAGCAGGGTTCGTGCGTCCATGTCGTCACGCAGGATCAGATC